>NZ_CP030085.1:1091334-1395215 GCF_003261235.1 Polynucleobacter paneuropaeus
CGAATTCATCTAACAAGGTGTCGTAGTGGTCTTTCAGATTCTTGGGTAAATCCCCCCACCAATCCTGCATGCACTCTTCTTGGAGTCGCTTAGCATCTTCCCGCAGACTAAAGCCTGGCTGAATATCAGCAGAAACTGGCGCTGCTTCAAGTAAGCTCCCGAACCATCCGTGGAAGGTATCGATCACAATCGCTTGTGGGCTTGCTAGCACCTTGAGGTAAAGGCCCTTGGCTTGTGGCAAAAGTTTTTTGGCCTCATCCTCTTCCAAGCCCATGCTAGTGAGCTGTTTTGTGAGACCTTTGTCATCCGCTGTAGAAAAGTCTTCTAGCAATTGATAGAGACGGTCGCGCATTTCTTGTGCTGCTTTACGGGTAAAGGTCAGCGCAAGAATTTCTCGTGGCTTGGTACCGGCTAGCAATAAACGGATCATGCGCGCAACTAAGAGCCAAGTCTTACCACTACCTGCACAAGCAGAAACAATCACCGATTGATTCGGATCACAAGCGATTTTATAGTTGAACTCTTCGTTCACCACATCCCCTTTCTGCAAATACCGCGGGCTTCACAGTATTGGCATACGCTGTCGGGTGCAAAGGCTTTCATAGGTTTACGCGCCCACAAGTCTTCAAGGTCTTTGCTGAGTTGTTTGGAGAATTCCTCCATCTTCAGTGGGAGCTCTTCTACCAAATGGTCTCTGACCATCTTCTCTTCTGACTTTTTCAAATCTACCTTAAGCGTGACCCACTCTGCTTGCTCTATCGTTCTTCCAGATAAATGCGCTGCTGGCGCATTTTCATTCACGGCTCGAGCGTAGATCAGAAGCTGAGGATCGTCTAAAACATTTTTGGAGCGATCGATAATCTTTTTAATAGCCTGATTTTTGTAGTCAATGACAGAAGCTGCTGTCTTGTCATGAATATTGATATCGAATCGATCGGCCCGTCCGGCTATTTGAATATCGCGCTCTACTCCATCGGGATCAGTCAAACGGATCGTGAAACCAATCGGTAACTCTGCGTCGTGATACTGCCAGCCCTTTGCTTCGCGTTTGAGTTGCCAATCGACAAAAGTCGGGATTTGTTTTTGCCAATCGCGCAGTGTTCCCAATACTCTGGCATCACCCGCAATCAGGCGCTCGAACTCTTTTTCAGAATATTTGTTTAGCTGGGTTTCCATCCACTGGCGACGGGCATCTATTCCCTGATGAATAGGTGAATGAGTCTTACCCTCTTCTGTTTTAAGAGCTTGGAAGAAGTTTTTCAATAAAGCATGTAAGGTCTGCCCCGCCAAAGAAGCATCAAAACCTTCCTCGAATTCTTTCGCCTTACGTAGGCCTAGTAGGCTGCTGACGTAATAGCGATAGGGGCAATCACGCAAAGCTTTATAAGCGCTTGGTGTCATAGTCACGGGGATCTCTAAATTGGGATCAGGGGTGCTGACTGCCATCTGAATTGGATTCGATTTACCTTCATAGGTTTCGGGACTGACATCAATCGTTGGCCAATCAAGCTGAGCTTGTAAGCGCTGAATCCAGGCTGAAGGTCTGAGCGGTTCGCCACTCTTGCTCTTACTCTGCCAAAGTAAGTCGGTGTTTGGACAAGACACCAAGAGACTAGAGAGATCTCGGGCTTGCTGAATATATTGTGCGTTGATCGTAGAGGATTTGAGATAGCGATTAAGCGTATCCGAGAAAAATAGCGGTGGCTCTGCAAATGCAGGAAGCTGTTGCTCATCACACCCCACCAACACAACAGCATCAAATTGTCTGAGTCGAGTTGAGCTCAGTGGCAGGATACTGAGTGTCGCCAGCGCTTCTTTGCCCGCCTCTTCATACGACGCTTCTTCAATCACGGTTTTGATCAGACTTAGCCACTCTGGCAAAGTCATCTTCACTTCTTGGAATGGGCCATTGCTCAAATTAAATTGTTCGAGCACTTCCAATAATTGCTCTCCTGCTGAGTCTTGCTTGAGACGCTCTACCATTCCGAGGTCTTCAAGATTCTTTTGCAAGTGTTGATAAGCACTCGCGCACTCGAGTTGGGGCTGCTGCCAAAGCAGGTGTCGTTTCTGAATGTATTCAATCAGATCTAATAGTGTTTGATTGGCTGAGCCGCCATGAGTGGTGGCATAGAGATTGGCTCTCTCGATCGCCATTTTGAAAGTTTCCCAACCGGACTTGGCTTGACTAGCAACCAGAATGTCTTCAAGTTGAGCAATTAATCCTTTACAGGCTTCTGGTGCTTGTTTCAGGCTGAGCGCCAAATCAAAATATGGGTTTTGCAAGAACTCCAATAAGGCGCTGGCACTCGGGCCTTCTTTGGGAGCCCGAATCAGCTCTAGCCAGCTATCAAAGGCTGCTGCGGCACGGGTGGTGGATAACTTCCAACCGGTTTCATCTCGAATACGTAGTGCATCACCTAGGCGACCTAGTAAGGCACGGGTTCTTCTCGCTGCTAAGCGATCCTGTGCTACCAATGCAATGTTCTGCTTGCAATCGATTAAATGTTGTTCGATCGATTTGGCTGCTGCCCAGGCTAACTCTTCAAACCGTCTAGCAGCCAAGAGTTGCCACTCATCGTGTCTTTGAGAGTTAAGGTTCTGGGTAATTTGGGACGCGATCATTTCATTAGCGGGTGCAATATTGCCATCTTGATCTTCACCTAATAGCGCTTCAGACCACAGGGCTACTGTCTGCCAATCCTGATCAACCTTTACAACTGGAGCATATTGCGCATAACTGTCGAGATAGCTGGCAATTAGCTCTTGCTCAATGGGCTTGGGATCGGCGGTTTGCACCCAAACCAGCGGTCTAGCTTGCACGCCTGCGTTTGCTTGAATCTTAGCCACTTGCAGATGGGCCGCCATCGCCAGATGTTTTCGTACCACGGGATCATGCACGCTGCTGAGATAACGCCAGAAAGTAAGTAACACTGCAGATTCTTGATCCACCACATTACGCGATAGTCCGACATAGGCTTTAGCAATTGCTTGGTCTAGTACGAGCTCCACTTTTTTGAGCCACTGCTCGGTATCAATGGATTGTCCTTGCACTAATGCATTGAGCTCGTTTTGTAATTGTGGAATCACTGCTTCGGTTAAGGCGTCACATGCATCAATCACTGCTTGCGCTAAGCCCCATGCTCCCGCTTCACTCTCGGCTTTAAACCAGCTTTGCAAAATTTTGTGCTTGCGCAAATTGACGTAGACACTGAGCCAGCGCTCTAGATCCGATGGTTTCTTAGGAAACTTCCATGCGCCTGGTGCTGACTCTAGCCAATCACTCATGCTGATCACTTGTGGCAAGAGTGCAATCTGGGGACTGAGGTTTTTGGGTCGTTGTTGCTCCAGAACTTTTCTGAGCCCGATGAGTGGTCCTGCAGTACTGAGAACGACCAAGGGCCTCTGCTCGGTATTGATAGCGCATTCCCAAATGCCGTTTGCCAGTTGCTCTAATGCCTTGGCATTGGGTTCGATAGCCCAAGTGTTCACTTGTTTTTCAGTATTGAGGGTTGGGAAGGGTTGAGGCATTAGGCTGATGTTTTGGGGCTCGGTTTTGGTCTAAAGCGTTTTTTTGGGCAGAAAGTGTGGCTTATTGCTAATATAAGCGGTGTAGCTCGATTACTAAATAAGTCTAGATAAGGAATTTTCATGAGTGCCGGCATTAAACACGTAACAGACGCTTCTTTTGAACAAGACGTCCTCAAGTCCGATAAACCTGTATTACTCGACTTCTGGGCTGAATGGTGCGGTCCTTGCAAAATGATCGGCCCTATCCTTGAGGAGCTCTCAGGCGAATACGGCGACAAATTACAAATCGCCAAGATGAATGTGGATGAGAACCAAGGTGTTCCAGCCCAATTTAATATCCGCGGCATTCCTACCCTCATTTTGTTTAAAAACGGTACAGTTGCTGCTCAAAAAGTAGGCGCCCTGGCTAAATCCCAGTTATCCGCCTTTATTGACAGCAATATCTAATCATCCCGGGTCACAGGCTCTCTGACTGAGCCTGTGATGTAGGTGTTTTACCCTTTTTGTGTTTTTAGGTCTGTTTTGGTGTAGTATGTCTCGATAGTACAAATCCAGCACTCATCTGTGCTTCGATTTTCTGATTCACCTCCCCCACTTTTCTTGATCTCTTTCTAGTACACATCCCCCAAATTGGTTTTCTGGTAACAAGCTCTTGTCAGATCTCATCTAGACAAAACCCAAGCCAAATCCTTTCCTTTTATCAATACCCCATTTATCCCCCCCGAAGAACGCTATGCAATTAACTGAACTTAAAGTCCTCCACGTATCCGCCCTGCTGGAAATGGCAGCTAGCCTGGAGATTGAAAATACCCAACGGATGCGTAAACAAGAGTTGATGTTTGCCATTCTCAAGAAACGCGCGAAGTCTGGCGAGACTGTCTTTGGTGATGGCACCTTAGAGGTATTGCCTGATGGCTTTGGTTTCTTGCGCTCTCCAGAAGCCTCCTATATGGCTTCTCCAGACGATATCTATATCTCCCCTGCACAGATCCGCCGCTTTAACTTGCACACTGGTGATAGCGTTGAAGGTGAAGTACGTACCCCTAAAGATGGTGAGCGTTACTTTGCTTTAGTGAAGGTCGATAAGATCAATGGCTTAGCGCCAGAGGCTCTGAAGAACCGCATCATGTTCGAAAACCTCACACCACTCCACCCCAACCGTGTGATCTCTTTAGAGCGCGATATCAAAGCAGAAGAAAACCTTACTGGCCGCATCATCGATATGATTTCGCCCATCGGTTATGGACAGCGTGGCCTCTTAGTTGCCTCACCCAAGTCTGGTAAGACGGTGATGATGCAGCACATTGCGCATGCAATCTCTGCTAATAACCCTGATGCGATCTTGATCGTATTGCTCGTTGATGAGCGCCCTGAAGAGGTGACTGAAATGCAGCGCTCCGTGCGCGGTGAAGTTGTGGCCTCTACTTTTGATGAGCCTGCAGTGCGTCACGTTCAAGTTGCTGAGATGGTGATTGAAAAAGCCAAGCGCTTAGTTGAGATGGGCAAAGATGTGATCATCCTGCTCGATTCAATTACCCGTTTAGCGCGCGCTTACAACACCGTCGTACCTTCCTCAGGTAAGGTCCTCTCCGGTGGTGTGGATGCCAATGCATTGCAACGTCCAAAACGTTTCTTTGGTGCCGCTCGTAATATTGAAGAAGGTGGCTCACTCACCATCATCGCAACTGCCCTGATTGAAACTGGCAGCCGTATGGATGACTTGATCTACGAAGAGTTCAAAGGTACTGGCAATATGGAAGTCCACCTTGAGCGTCGTTTGGCTGAGCGCCGAGTTTACCCAGCGATCAATCTCAATAAGTCTGGTACCCGTCGTGAAGAGCTCTTGGTGAAGGCTGAGAACCTTCAAAAGATCTGGGTATTGCGTAAATTGTTGGCCGATATGGACGATATTGAAGCGATGAACTTCATCGTCGATAAGCTCAAATCGACTAAAAACAACGGTGAATTCTTTGATTTAATGCGTCGTGGTGGCTAAAAAGGACTTGTTTTAGCCTTTTTCCACTTTGGAAACAGCGCTTTCTGATTGATTTCATGGCATAATTTTGCCTTTGCTGCTGTCAGAAGCACTTTTAACTTGGGCAAGTATTTGGGTTGTTTAACCGAAACGGCTACCCGCTAATAGGAATTATTATGAAACCAGGCATCCACCCAGAATATCGTGAAATCGTCTTTGTTGACGTTTCCAACAACTTCAGCTTTAAGACTCGCTCCACCATGTCTACAAAAGAGACAATCAAGTGGGAAGATGGCAAGGAATATCCTTTGGCCAAGATCGAGACTTCATCTGAGTCACACCCTTTCTACACTGGTACCCAGAAAATCATGGATACCGCAGGTCGTGTTGAGAAATTCCGTCAGAAGTTTGGTACCAAAGCTGTTGCTAAAGCAACTGGCGATGGCGCTGCTAAGACTGCTGAGAAAAAGGCTGCTGCTGCAGAAGCGAAAGCTGCTGAAAAGCCAGCGAAGAAGCCTGCTGCTAAGAAGGCTTAATTTTTCAGGTACTCAATACTTGCGAGATAATCAAGGCAGCGTTTGCTGCCTTTTTTATTTCTAGTTTGTGTATTTTGCGCACTTGTATTGACTAACGCATGGTTAAACTCACCGCCGCCGCCACCCGCTCCATTCCGCGCATCATTATTTTTGCGTTGACCTTGGTCTATGGTTTTGCAGGACTATTCTTTCGGGATCCCTGGAAGAATGAAGACGCGATTGGTTTTGGTGGTATGTGGACTTTATTTAGGGGCAATACCTTTGATTGGATTGTTCCGCACCTAGCTGGCCGTGAACTTTCTTTAGGCGCACCTTTTCCATATTGGTTAGGCGGCACCCTCATTCGCCTGTTTGGGCCTTGGGTTGGCGCTGCTAATGCAGCCCGTTTGTATTCAGCGATTTGCTTCTTTGCAACTGCAGTAGCGATTTGGTATGCCACTTATCTTTTAGGTCGTCGCCCCGAAGTGCAGCCGATGGCTTTTGCAGTTGGTGGCCAACCCGATCGCAAGAGTTACGGCATGACCTTGGCCGATGGCGCCCTACTCATCTTTTTAGCCTGCATTGGTCTGGCACAAAACGCCCATGAAACTACGCCGATGATGGCGCAGCTGATGGGTATTGGCTTCATACTCTATGGCACCGTACGCGGACTAGATAAGCCCTGGCAAGGTGGCTTGTGGACTGGCCTAGGCTTAATGATTGTGATTTTGTCGAGCAATTTAACGCTTAGCTTGATCATGGTCAGCTCTACTATCATCGCGGTCTTGGCAAGCAATGCCAAGTTACGTTTGCGCTGGACCTTAACTAGTACCGTACTGGGTTTAATTGGATTTGCGATCTGGCCAGCACTTTGGTATGGCTTTAATCTTTCACCAGAGCTGCGCCATGTTGCGGAAGTCGGTTGGCGCAATATGCCAGTCATGCGCTCCTCTATCTCACTTGATTCGATTACGTTCTTGAGTGTGAACTTCTGGGCTTACGCATGGCCAGTGTGGCCTCTTGCCGCAATCTCTCTGGCTCACTGGGGTACGAATAAGTCAGCAGGTGCTTGGCGGGCTCCCCATCTTGCGATTCCACTAAGTTTATTTATTGGCTCATTGATTTATGTCTTATTTAGAGTCGAAGCCAATGAACATGATTTGATGATTCTGATACCGAGTCTAGCGATCATTGGGGCTTTTAGTTTGCCGATTCTCAAGCGCAACTTAATTAGTTTTATTGATTGGTTTGCGATGCTCAGTTTCACTGTAATTGCAATTGCAGTTTGGGTGATTTGGTTTGCCAAGGTCACTGGCTATCCCGAAAGTACTGCCGCTAATCTCGCACGCTTATTACCCGGCTTTCAGGCGCAATTGAATTGGTTGGCTTTCTTTATTGCCCTTGCGATTACAGGTGTGTGGTTAGCCATCGTGCGCTGGAGAACTTCACGCGCCCCCAAAGAAATCTGGCGCTGCCTCATTATTTCTGCATCGGGCACAACTTTGATGTGGGTTTTATTAATGACTCTGTGGTTACCCACCATTAATTACGCCAAAACCTATCGTTATGTGGCTGCACGTTTATCTCAAGTGATTTCTACCAATACGGGATGCGTTAATACCAGCAGTCTAGGTTTATCCCAACTCGCCTCGTTTGATTACTTCACCAAACTCGATTTACGTGATGATCCAAATTGTCCATGGATGCTTACCCATAGCCAGTCTGAAGCTCAGGCTTTTGGCAGCCTCAATGACAAGAAACTGGTCTTGATCTGGGAAGATCGTCGTGCTGCCGACCGAGACGAGCGTCTACGCCTTTACGAAGTTAGCCCTAAATAATCTGTGATTCACTTTAAATTATCGCGTTTACGCGAGGATATCCCCGCCCTACTCAAACTTGCTACCCCAATTTTATTGGGGCAGTTAGCCGTTATTGCCTTTGGCGTCTTAGACACTGCCATGACAGCGCGCTACTCCGCTGCTGACCTGGCTGCATTAGCCATGGCCTCAGCCATTTTTATTAGTCTGTATGTTGGCTTAACTGGTGTTGTTTCTGCCTTGGCTCCTATTGCTGGGCAACTCTTTGGTGCCAAGCGCTTCAGTGAAATTGGCGAGGAGGTAAGGCAAGCAACCTGGCTAGCAGTTGCACTATCGATTGTGGGTTGCCTCGTTTTGACCCATGCTGATGTATTGTTGAGTATCTCGCACATCAGTCCTGAGATTGAAGACAAAGCCCGTCTCTATCTGAGCATACTGGCGCTAGGATTACCAGCTAGCATGGGGATGCGCGTTTTGATGGCTTTGCATAATGCCATCTCCAGACCAACTGTCATTACCGTGATTCAGATTATCGGTTTAGGACTCAAGCTACCACTGAACCTCCTCTTTATCTATGGTGGCTTAGGAATTGCTGCGATGGGTGGCCCAGGCTGCGCAGTAGCTACTGTCATCATCAATTGGTTTTGGGTACTACTGACCTTAAGCTACGTTTTGTTCAATCGTTTTTATCGTCCTTTTGAAATCTTTAGTCGCTTCAGTAAGCCTGACCTTCACCGCATCTGGACCCTGCTTAAATTAGGCGCCCCAATTGGTTTCAGTTACTTAATTGAAGTCACTTCATTTACCTTTATGTCACTATTTATTGCGCGCCTTGGGACTACCGCGCTGGCCGGTCACCAGATCATCGCCAATATGGGCACAGTGATGTATATGGTGCCCCTCTCACTCTCGATTGCTACCATGACTCTAGTCTCACAATCGATTGGCGCCAATCGACAAGAACGTGCCGAAGAAATTGGTTGGTCGTCTGTCTTTTTTACCAGCGCCTTATGCATCACAATTGGTATTGCAGTGTGGAGCTTTAGGCTCGAGTTACTGGATTTATACAATCCACCGCAAGCCGTTAAAGCTTTTTCAATTCCACTCTTTTTATTTATTGCCTTCTACCAAATGTTTGATGCCTTACAAGTCACGGCAGCATTTATTCTTCGTGCTTACCGCATTGCTTTCTGGCCCATGCTCATTTATGCAGGCTCACTATGGGGCGTTGGCTTAGGCGGCGGCTATCTGATGGGCTTTAACATCTTGGGCAATACCCCAAGCTTCTTACAAGGCGCTAATGGTTTTTGGGCAGCCAACAGCATGAGCCTAGGCTTAGCTGCTTGCCTCTTGCTCTACCTCTTTAGAAAAACGGCGGCGCGTTATGAGAAAACGCATCCGCCTATTGAGGTTTAAAGACGCTTACTGAGCTTTATAGCTAGGGACTTGATTGCCTTTGGAATACATGCATTGTTGATAAGCAATGTTGTATTGCTCTTGAGCTTGGTTCTGCTTGCCCGAGGCGTTCATGGCTCCAAGACCAGCACCGCCGAGTAAGCCAACACCTGCACCAGTTCCTACATTGGTATGACTACCGCCACCGATGACCAAACCTGCTGCTGCACCCAAAGCGGCACCAACAGCTGCACTGGTCATGCCCTCTTTGAGAGCAGCATCAGAAGTGTCTTTGACAGCGTTTACAGCGAACTGACGGCACTGCTGATCTTCAGCCTGAAACACCTCAAAAGGTTTGCCTTCACGCGGCATGATCGCAACCGTTGGACCTGTCGGCGCTGAAGTACAAGCGGCCAAAACACTGATCACGGCAAATGACAAAATAATACGTTTCATACGATCGCTTTCTAAGACTATTAAATTAGTAATTGAGGTTTAGTTTGGTTGCGATACTACTTTGCCACTGGGTGGCATTGCAGGTTGAACCTGCCAACCCGTTGCGCAATCCTGCGCGTAAGGAAAATATTTGCCACTGCTTGCGCAGTAATACCAAACTGGGGGTTGAGGCTGAGCAGCCAGAACCATCGGTTGAGTGGGTTGAACGTAAGCCACTGCTGGGGGGCCATAATAGCCGCCATAAGGGTAACCGTAATAAGGTCCGCCATATGCCCAATTACCTCGCCAACCTGGACCCCATCCACCCCAACCGGGACCATAGGCTGCAGGACGATAGCCACTGCCGACCGAGACATTCCAGCCCACATAAGAACCGCCATGAGCAAGGGATAGCGGAGATATAACAAGCAAAGCGATGGATGCGCCTAGCGCGAGAAATGATTGAATCTGTTTCATGATGGACCCCTTATTTTTTGGTCTCTGTATCATTATCTTACTACCCCTGGGCTTTTTAAGCCCTTACCCTATTAACGCCTGAAATCCATTCAAGCTGACAAGAAAAAAGGTCTTTTTGGAATTATTTTGTAGGCCCTTAGGGCTCTAATTTAAGGCCCGCCTTTTGCACCAGTCTTCCCCATTTAACAGATTCAGACTGTATCAATTTTGATAATTCTTGAGGGCTAGCTGGGGCAGGCTCTAAGGCGCTGGCAAGGAGCTTTTGCCTGACTTCAGGTTGATTTAGGGTATTGCGCGTCAGCGTATTGAGTCGCCTGACTAAGGCAGGTGGAAGATTGGCTGGTGCCATGAGGCAGAACCAAGACGTCGCCTCAAAACCCGGTAAACCCTGCTCTGCCAATGTGGGAATATCAGGAGCAGCAGGTGAGCGCTTCAAGGTAGTGACACCCAACGCGACAACATCACCAGACTGAATTAAGGGCAAAGAGGAGGACAAATTATCAAAGAGCAGCGAGATTCTACCGCTAACTAAATCAGGCAAGGATTGCGCTCTACCCTTGTATGGGATATGTCGCATCTGAATACCCGCCATCTCCTGTAAAAGCTCTCCTGACATATGCAGTGAAGTGCCTGCTCCAGAAGACCCATAAGTGAGTTGATTGGGATTGGCTTTAGCGTATTCAATCAGTTGGTGCAAATTACTTATGCCAAGCTGTTTGTTCACTATCAAGACATTGGGCGTGCTGGCCAAAAAACTAATCGGCGTGAAGTCTTTAATAGGATCAAACGCCATCTTCTCGTACAGCGCCCCATTGATCGCATGAATACCCACCGTGCCAATCAGCAAGGTATAGCCATCAGCTTCGCTTTTAGCGACTAACTCGGCACCAATATTGCCACCATAGCCTGGCTTGTTCTCAACCAGTACTGGTACACCCAGAGATTTTTGCCAACTTTGCGCCAGCACTCTTGCCAAGATATCCGGTGCGCCACCTGGAGTGAAGGTGACTATGATGCGAATCGGATTTTTGGGCCAAGTAGCTGCTTGTGCGGGTGCAATTAAAGATGAAACACACAAAAGCACGCAGAGGCTTTTAAGAGCCTTGATTAGGTAATGCATCAGAAAATTAGAAACCGAAGCGGAAACGCAGCAAAGTCCAGCCGTCGTAATTGACAGGATTATCTGCACAAGGACCCAAGCCGCACTCAGCTAAAGTGGAAATGAGATTGGCAAAGACCAGCAGGATAAAAATCACCACAAGGAAATTGCTAAACCAAGAACGGGAGCGCACCTCACCATTGGGCAACATCAGCAAAATGGCCTGCCCTCCAATCAAACCCAGAGATCCAACAAAGGCCCAAGTATAAAAATGCAAGCCTAGAAAGGGACTGCCATAGCCAGGGTCACCTGGTGCAATATGCAAGAAGATTTGCCGTAATGAAATCATCATGCCGACTAAGCCACTAAAAATGGCCCAACCGTAATGAGAGGAATGTGCACCAAAGCGCAGATTAAGAACAATTGCAAAACCCATTAATACAAAACCAATCCTTTGCATCAAGCAAAGTGGGCAAGGCAATTCACCAAAGTAGATCTGGTCTACAAATGCATAAGAAAGAATACCCACAATCGCCAATAGTGAGAGCTGATTGCCTAATAAGGAGAGTGAAGGTAGGTTCGATTTACTCACAGGCTAATATTCAGAGCGTCAGTTGCATGGAAGTGGAACCAGTACATCAGAATTCCGACGGTAATAGCGAGTAGGATTAAGGCCGCAAAACGCTTCTCAAACCAGGCAAGTATCAAGCCTAGAAAAGCTGTCAGAAATGGTAAAAACATGTACATGAATCCATTCTAGCTCAAGCGAATTGAAGATCTATGAAATCTGAATTGAGGTCTTATTTTCTTGGATAGCGCAGTTTTAAAACCAAAATACTGAGTGCCAAGGCAAAGGTAATCGCATTAGCTAGGATTAAGGGCCACTTCTCAATAATGAGACCGTAGATGAGCCAGAGCCCTACCCCAAAAGTAAATAAAGAGTACATCCCTAAGGAGACTCCGGAAAGGTCACGGGTTCGCCATGACACAATCGCTTGGGGAACAAAAGCAAAGGTGGTCAAAAATGCAGCAGCGTAACCAATCAACTCTATTTGATGGGGTTCTAGGATCATGGTAATGGAATCGAGACAATCGTCATTAAAGTCCAAGTGTCGCTACTGTTGGTAAAGCCTCTACCGACCCCCGCCTGAAAAGGTAAAGGTCCATCATCACAATAAACTTTGAGAAACACTAACTGCTGAGTGTTGGGATTAGCAAGTGGACCGCTACCGATTTGGTTGTAGTTGGAATAGAACTCAGTACCCACAGCCCAATCTGGCGCTACTTCTCGTGAGATCCGGATTGCGGTATTGAAATCAGGTGCTTGGTGCACATAGGGCTGTGACAGTGGCTGATCAAAGATGGGGTTAATTACAAAGAGCCATTTATCGACATGCTTACCCAAAATGAAACGGGCTTCCCCGTTATAACGGGACTGCTCATACTGGGGCAAGGTATTCGAGAGCTCGACGTTGACACCAGCAAAAAAGGGGTAGCCTTTGTCTTCCATGATGGGCAGGTATTTCATCCTGACTTTGGCGCCAGCATAGTTCCATGTACCGCCACTCACGACAGAGTTGATATAAAAGCCTGCCTCTAAATCATGGCCTAAGCCATAAGCATATTCAGGAGTAATGCGAGTGTTGTGATTATTCATCACCTCACCTGGGTAACTCTGCGTTACTAAACCATTGGGCGTATTGTTGACATGCAACTCTAAACTTTGCTCACCCTTGGCATTAATCTCATCGTCATATACCTGAATCTCATCTTGCAATACGGCGTAGCTTGCTAAAGGCGCCAAGGCCAGCAAGCAGAGTGCACATTGAGAGAGAAAGCGGGCGCGCATCGACATGATGCGAGAGTTTAGCAACGAATCGATTTATTTGTTGAGGCGCCGCTGATGAAATAAAAAAGCCACCCGGAGGTGGCTTTTCTAGAGGGCTGATGAGTTAGCCCAAGGTGAACTTCAATTCACCCAACTTCTCAACCACGCTCACGACTACATCACCCTTCTTGAGCCACACTTGTTTATCTTTTGGATAACCCAAGATCACACCTTGGGGAGTGCCCGTGAAAACAATATCGCCTGGCTCCAGCGCCCAATAGGTACTGATATAGGAGAGCATCTTTTGGGTGTTGTGAATAAAGTCGGCAGTATTGGAGTTCTGACGAATCTGGCCGTTCACATAAGTTTGCACTTGCAGCTTATTAGGATCCCCTACCCGGTCAGCACTCACAAAATAAGGTCCAATCGGCGCATATTGATCTAAGGTCTTACCAATCATCCATTGAACACTGGGGGTCTCTAGTTGCAGATCGCGTGAGGAGAAATCATTCGAAGTGCAATATCCAGCAACGTAGTTCAGCGTCTCAGCCTCAGGAACATTGCGCATCCGCTTGCCGATCACAATGAGCAACTCAGTTTCGTAGTCAAGCTTATAGGAGACTTCTGGTGGTGGGATCCTCAAGATGCAATTGTGTGAGGTCAGGCTATTGTTGTATTTATTAAAGAGCGGTGGCACACGAGGATGCGCCATACCAATTTCATTGGCATGCTCACGATAATTGAGGCCAACGCAAACGATCTTGCCAGGATTGACAAACAGTCGGCCATAAGTAATCTTGGATTCATCCAAGTAAGGCACACCAGACTTATCTGCACCTGCGACGACTTTATTGAATGCAGCGGCATTACCTTCTTGCAATAATTGATCGAGGGTAATAGGAGCTGCAATTTTGAGTTTCTTAGCGACAGTACGAACATCAATCACGCCCTTTGGCGTGACTACACCCATGCTTTCAGTGCCATCAGCATTCATGATGGTGAGAATCTTGCAATTCTTCACCATTTCGTGGGGGCCGTTATAGATCTCTCCGCCCCACTGGGAAGTTGGATGTGCTGAAGCCTCTTGCATTAAACCCATTGTAGAAGCAGCTACGATTCCTGCACCCGATGCAGAAACCGTCTTCATAAATTGACGACGTGAACTCATACTATCTCCTGTAATGTATTTTTATTATTTGCTGCGATACATCTGCAAATATCTTACCGCACACTAGAGGGAAAAATGGGCTAAAAACGGGTAGATCAGGGTTTAACCTAGACCGAAGAACAATGCAATTCGGTAGGTAATAAAGGAGGCTAGATAAGCTAGGAAGAAAAGGTAGCTAAGCATGATGATGGGGATCTTCCACCCCCCTGTCTCACGCTTAACGGTCGCAATCGTCGACAAGCACTGGGGAGCAAACACAAACCAAGCTAACAAAGATAATGCCGTAGCTAAGCTCCATGTAGAAGAAATTAAAGGTACCAGAGCGCTGGCAGCATCAGCACCAGTGCTGGATAAGGCATAGACCGTTGCCAATGAGCTCACTACAACTTCACGTGCTGCCATGCCGGGGACTAAGGCAATACTGATTTGCCAGTTAAAGCCAATCGGCGCAAAGACGATTGATAAAGCATGACCTAACATGCCCGCGATACTGTATTGAATCGGCGCTCCTGTTGCACCCTCAGGTGGCAATGGAAAACTCGATAGCGCCCATAAGGCAATCGTCATTAGCAAGATGATTCCGCCAACGCGTCTGAGAAAAATCTCTGCCCGTTGCCATAGACTAATTGCAAGATTGCTCACTCTGGGCAAGTGATAGCTGGGTAACTCCATCATCAAGGCGTTGACTTTAAATTGCTTGCTGGTGAAGTGCTTAAGTAACCAAGCTACGCCCATTGCCCCAAGAATACCGGCCAGATAAAGGGCAAATAAGACTAGGCCTTGCAAGTCGAGATCAAACCATAACTTGGTATGCGGAATAAATGCGGAGATCAATAAAGCATATACCGGTAGACGTGCCGAGCAAGTCATCATCGGTGCAATCAGAATGGTAATTAAACGATCGCGGGCATTAGAGATGCTACGCGTCGCCATAATGCCTGGGATTGCACAGGCAAAACTCGATAGCAAAGGAATAAAAGATCTGCCAGATAAGCCAGCTCGACCCATCAAACGATCTAATAAATAAGCAGCTCTTGGTAAATAGCCAGACTCTTCCAGAGCCAGAATGAAGAAGAATAAGATCAAAATCTGCGGCAGGAAAGTGAGTACGCCCCCTACTCCCGCCAAAATGCCATCGATCAATAGGCTTCTAAACCAATTGTCTGGTAATAACTGTGTCAGCAATCCACCCAACCAGTCTAGCGAGTCTTTGATTAACTCCATTGGATAGACAGCCCAAGCAAAGACTGCCTGGAAGATAAAGAACAGTAAGACAGTCAAAATAATTGGGCCAATCACAGGATGCAATAGGACTGCATCTAAGCGATCACTGAACTGATCCGGAATCACATGATCCAAATTGAGATTTTTCAGAATGCGATGTACCTGGATATTGTCAGACTCGATATGCTCAGAATGCGCAGTAACCGTTTCATCACCCTCATCAATAGAGGCTTGCGCAAGTCCTGCTAAATTGCGCCAATCCAGATCAGCTAAGTAGGCTTTGAGATCATTGGCTCCCTTAGCCTGAATACCGACTGTAGAAATCACCGGCATACCCAACTCTTTTGCTAAGGCCGCTGCATCAATCTGTAGGCCTTGGCGTTTGGCGATGTCCACCATATTGAGTACGACGACACAAGGTAAGCCTAGACGCTTAGCAGCTAAGACTAAACGCAAATTGGCACGCAAGTTCATGGCATTGAGTACGCACAGAACTAAGTCGGGTCTTTTTTCTCCAGCAGCCCTGCCATGCAACACATCGCAAGTCACTCGCTCATCTAATGAGCGGGGATAGAGACTGTAAGCGCCTGGCAAATCCAAGATCCGAATCACCTTGCCTGAGCTAAGCGTTAAATTACCTTCTTTGCGCTCCACTGTCACACCAGAATAATTGGCAACCTTTTGTCGACTACCTGTCAGCAAATTAAATAGTGCAGTCTTACCGCAATTAGGATTACCCAATAGTGCAACCAAGGGCTCTTTGGCAAAGAAATGAACCTTGGACTCAGTCATGACGCAATCGCCTCTAACTCAATCAGTTTGGCTTCGTTCTCGCGTAAGGCAAAAGTGGAAGATCCGACGCGCACCAGAATGGGCCCTTTTCCAAAGAGTCCTTTTCGTAAGACGGTGACCTGCTCACCAATCAGAAAGCCAATATCCTCTAATTGCCCCTTTACTTCGGGGCTAGTTTCCGAAGCGAGAACGCCCTTGACCCTAAAAAGGGTATCTAAGGAAGCCTGATCTAGAAACATAAATATGGCACTTTTGTTATTTAATGGGAATGGTTCTCATTATAGCGATAAAGTGAGAATTATTCTCATCTAAGAAGCTTGGTCGTACCATCCCTGTTTGAAGTAATACACTGTCAGAAATACTAATAGCAACGAGATATTTATGTACCTACCCAAGCATTTCTTAGTCGAGGACCGCGGGATCTTATTGAAGGTCATGGGTGAATACCCCCTTGCCACTCTGA
Organism: Polynucleobacter paneuropaeus; assembly: GCF_003261235.1. Lineage (NCBI taxonomy): Bacteria > Pseudomonadati > Pseudomonadota > Betaproteobacteria > Burkholderiales > Burkholderiaceae > Polynucleobacter > Polynucleobacter paneuropaeus. Next base: position 1,108,051 of record NZ_CP030085.1, read on the forward strand.
TTGGCAATACAGACGGTGAACTCGAAATCAATCACATCCCACTGGTGGTAAGTAAAGATGGCCAATATTTACATGGTCACATTGCCAGAATGAATCCCTTAACCAAATTAGCCCAAGCAGGCGAGGTTAAAGTGACGGCAATTTTTCATGGGCCACATGCTTACATCACCCCTGCCTGGTATCCATCAAAATATGAGACTGGCAAAGTCGTTCCCACCTGGAATTACGCCGTAGTTCATGTGCAAGGTGTTCTGAATCTTAAAGAAGATCCGCAATGGATTCGTCAACATGTATCGCAACTCACCGACACTCATGAGCCTATCTATCAATCTGACTGGAAGCTCGATGATGCGCCAGAAGACTATGTCCAAATGATGCTCAAAGCCATTGTTGGAATTGAAATCAAGATTTCGAGTTTGGTTGGTAAATTTAAGTTGAGTCAGAATCGCACCCCTTCTGAATACGGTGGCGTGATTCAGAATTTGAAGCAATCCTCGCTCGAAGATCTGCAAGCGATGCTCAAGTTGATGAAGCAAGATTAAGATAATTTGGGAATAAAAAAACGGCTCACGAATGAGCCGTTTTTGTTTAAGCAATAAAGCTTATGCAAAGAGCTTCATCGCACTTAATACAGTCTTATAGACACCCCATGACAATGGGATGCCTACTGCGATCCAAGCCAGTAGAACTGTAAAGCTGGAGGTATGTTCATTACCACCGCTGCCAGTCACCACAGAGCTTAAAGCTTTTTCGTGGGCTAAGCGCTTCTCTTCAGCCAACTCCGCATCGGTCATGAACCACTTATCAGCTACAGGACGAATCAGCAAGTTACAGATCAATCCAATAACTAACATGCCAGTCAAAATGTACATCGTTTGGTTGTACACCTGGGCACGAGGCAAGCCTAAGCTTAACTGGTAGTCACGCATGTAGTTCACCACAACTGGGCCCAAGATACCTGCAGTAGCCCATGCTGTTAACAAACGACCATGAATCGCTCCTACCATCTGTGTACCAAACAAGTCGGCAAGATAAGCGGGAACGGTAGCAAACCCACCACCATACATACTTAAGATGATGCAGAAGGCACCTACGAATAAAGCCAAATTACCTGCCTGTGCACTACTTGGCACACTGAAGTACATTGCGGCGCCGAGCACAAAGAAAATAATGTAAGTTACTTTGCGACCCAACTTATCTGACAAGCTAGCCCAGAAGAAGCGGCCACCAATGTTAAACAAGCTCAAAAGCGCAGTAAAGCCCGCAGCAATACCAGCAATAGCGGTGAGCTGCGTTTTATCGAGTTCAGTAAAGGTTTGCTGAACACCAATCAAGCTGCCTGCAAATACCTCTTGCAACATGGGTGATGCCATACCGATTACACCGATACCTGCAGAGACGTTCATACACAAAACCATCCACACCAACCAGAACTGAGGGATGCCCCAAACTCTTTTTACATTCACGCTACGCTTGGCAATCATGGCGTTGTTAGTTTGGTTAGCAGGGGGAGTCCAACCTGCCGGTTTCCAATCACTCGCAGGAATGCGATAGCCAAAAGCACCGCACATCATGTAAACAAAGTATCCACAAGCCATTACAACGAAAGTTTGCGCAACACCAACACTGGTAGGAGTTGCAAAGTTTTTCATCAGCATCGCTGCTAATGGTGAGCCGATCATCGCACCACCGCCAAAGCCCATAATGGCCATGCCGGTTGCCATACCGCGACGGTCTGGGAACCATTTAATCAAGGTTGATACTGGGGAGATATAACCTAATCCCAAACCAATACCGCCAATCACGCCAGAACCGAGGATCATCATCCAGAACTGGTGTAAGTGAACGCCGAGTGCTGAGAAGAGCATGCCACCGCACCAACAGAAAGCGGCAACTACTCCAGCTTTACGCGGACCAGCGCGCTCTAACCAGCCACCCCAAATTGCAGCAGAGGCGCCAAGGAATACGAAGAACAAGGTATACATCCAACCTAACGTGGAAATTTGCCAATCGCAGGTGGTAGTAAAGAGTTGTCCAATAAAGCCTACATCTGCTGGACATTTAATTGCTTCTGTTCCGCCCTGAGAAACACCCAATGCTTTTGAAAGAGGTAACCAGAAAACGGAGAAGCCGTAAGCCATACCGATACACAGGTGAATAGCCAATGCAGCTGGTGGCACCAGCCAGCGATTAAAACCAGAACCTGCAATGGTTCTTTCTTTATCTAATAGATGGAACATTTTGTCTCCTTGTTATGCAGCATCTCCTGTTTATACTGCATCAACAAAAACTTTGCATTTAGTAGTTACATCCTTGTCATTAAATATAAGGGTTTTCCCGCACATGAACATCATCAAAACATTTTTTCTCGTTGTTCTAATAAGTTTTGCCAGTTGTGGCTTCACTCAAGAGAAAAGTATCGTGGTCTCCTCCACAACTTCTACAGAGCAGTCGGGTCTATTTAGTTATCTATTACCGATCTTTAAAAGTAAGAGTGGCATTGATGTCAAAGTCGTTGCAGTAGGTACGGGCCAGGCCTTAGATATTGGTCGCCGAGGTGATGCCGATGTGGTCTTTGTTCATGACAAATCGGCAGAAGAACAATTTGTAGCTGAGGGTTTTGCTACTAAGCGATATGAGGTGATGTACAACGATTTCATTCTGATTGGGCCTAAAAGTGATCCAGCCAAGATTGCAGGCGGCAAAGACATTAATGACGCCTTTCAGAAAATTGCCGCATCTCAGTCACCGTTTTTTTCTAGAGGGGATAAGAGCGGAACAAACGCAGCAGAGCTTCGCTATTGGAAGAGTGCTGGCATCAATCCTACTGGTGAAGCTTGGTACAAAGACACCGGATCAGGCATGGGCCCTGCCCTCAATACTGCCTCAGCTATGAATGCCTACATTCTTGCTGATAGGGGCACATGGCTCAGCTTTAAAAATCGCGGTGATCTCATCATTGTGGTCGAGGGGGACCGAAAACTTTTTAATCAATATGGAGTAATGCTAGTCAACCCCGAGAAGTTTCCTCAGGTGAAGAAAGTATTAGGTCAAACTTTTATTGCTTGGCTAATCTCTAAAGACGGACAGTCTACGATTGCTTCCTACAAGATTGATGGGCAACAGCTTTTCTTTCCGAATGCCAAAGTAAGCGGCAGGTAAGCATATAAAGAAAAAGCCCATCAATTGATGGGCTTTTTTACTTAGTGCGCTAAATTACTTCTTAGGTCTTACGAAACCAATTGCGGTGTCATCTACGAACTCAACAATGACGTCATCGCCTGCTTTGAATTTCTCAAGACCTAAAACACTTGGAGCTACTTTCACTTTTTGCTTCTCACCAGATGGGAGTGTGAAAGTCACAACACGATTGTTGTAATCAATTGCAGAAATCTTCACAGTCGCATAAACCGTATCTTGGGTTTCTTCAAATGGCTTTGCAGATCCTTTGCCAGAAACTACTACAGAATGTACGCCGGATGCACCTGGCTTCTGACCTTGACCTGCAGCAGTCAAACCAACCGCAATCGCTTGCGCATGCTCAACCATGAAAATATCGCCCTTCTTTACTTTGTCTAAATCATTTACAGATTTAGCAACGTTCATCTGAGCCAGATTACCGTTAGCATCTTTTAAAGTTACGATACGATTTTTGAGATCCACAGAGTCAACAGTTGCAGTCAAAATAACAACGTCAGCTGCCAATGGCATCATTTTGGCTGGCAATTGAGCAAATGCAGAAGCAGATACAGCAAGGCCAAGAGAGGCTAGTAAAGCATAGACAGATTTCTTCAAGATAACTCCTAAATAGATACGGGGTTTAAAAAGGCAAGAACGCCAATAAAGCGTTTTTCATTGTAACTATGATCTTTATGCAATTTAAGACAAAAAAGTCTTAATTGATGTTCTATATTGGTAGTAGTACTAGGCTAAGCAGGGATTTTGGAGAAAATCTGGTGATACTGATTAAGAGTTGGGCTGAAGCAGAGGTAGACGCCTACCGCATTCGGAAAACAGTCTTCATTGAAGAACAAGCTGTCCCCGAAGAAATGGAGCTTGACCTCTATGATGCGCAAGCCCAACACGCCCTGCTATATCAAAACTCACAATGCATTGGCACTGCACGACTGGTTGTACAAAGTGACGGCGCCGGAAAGATTGGTCGGATGGCAGTATTGAGCCCCTACCGAAGACAGGGTTTTGGTGGACAGCTGCTGGGGGCTTTAATTGGTTTTGGGAAGTCACAAGGCATTGCGCGTTTTGTTCTCAACGCCCAAATGGTTGCCATTCCTTTTTATGAGAAATTGGGATTTCAAGCCCATGGGCCTGTTTATGATGAAGCAGGAATTCCACATCGCTCTATGATGTTGATATTGAACCCTACTGCGCCATAAATGACTACAACTCCCTACACCTTTCGTGTTTGCTATTCCGATACCGATACTGCGGGCTTTGTCTACCATGCCCGTTATCTAGAAATCTTTGAGCGTAGCAGAGCTGCTTGGCTTCATGGTCTAGGCATCGGCCCCTTGAGGTTAGTAGAGGAATTCGGGATTCTTTTCCCCGTGCGCGAGCTCACCATGAACTTTCATCGTCCCGGACGATTGGATGACCTCTTAGTGATTGATCAAATGATTGAGCATCGCGGTCGCACTCAAATCGCGATTAAACAAACTGCCAAGAAGATCAATGAAGCCAACCCATCTGAAGAGCCTACTTTACTGGCCAGTGCGCTGATTCATTTGGTGGCAGTCGATACCAAAACACTCAAGCCAAAGGGTCTACCAGAGTGGCTATTTCCCTTAGTGGATTCAGTAGATTCCCAAAAGCAAAAAACCTAGCCTCATGAGCTAGGTTTTTAATCAATCAGAGTTAGCCCAAGAAGATTATTTCTTCGCTTCCATTGCTTCTTTATGAGCAGTAATTTCTTTACGACGCTCTTTGCATGCACCAGCAATTTCTTGCAATGCTTTACGAGCACGAGCAGCGGATGCCTTAACGCCCTTACCAATGAATTTTTCGTTTTCAGCGATGTAATTCTCAAAAGCGGCTAGCAATGTATCGTGTTGTGACATCTTGTCTCCTAATATTTAAAAATTGGTTCCCTACCCACTACGAAAGCAAGTATATCTCTATAAAAAGTAGAGTTATTGACAGTCTAAATAGGGGAAAACTCTTACAGAGTCATACCCCTAAATCCTCATAACTTATTGAAAAATAACCATTTTTTATACTAGTGAGGCTATTACGCAATCGTATTTCGGATAATTCCGATACCTGTCACCTCAGACTCCATGACATCACCGGGCTTTAAAAACTCAGGGGGATTTCTGCTGTAGCCCACTCCTGAAGGTGTACCAGTGGCAATAATGTCACCTGGTAGCAAAGTGAGGCCGCGCGATAACTCTGCAATGATCGCCGGGATTTTGAAATACATTTGCGAATAACTGGCGTTTTGTTTTTCAACCCCATTGACCCGACAAATCACCCGCACGTCTTTAAGGTCTACGCCACCAGCAGTAACTACCCAAGGACCCATTGGTCCATGACCATCGAAACTCTTCCCTTTAAACCACTGCCCAGATTGTCGCTTCTGTTGAACATCTCGTGCAGTCGTGTCGTTGTATGCAGAGTAGCCAAAAACGTATTCCATGGCGTTCTCTTCGGAAATATTCTTACCCTTTTTACCAATGACCAAGGCTAGCTCTGCTTCCCAATCAATCATGGTGGAAAGACCGCCATCGTAAGGAATCTTGTCAAAAGGGCCATTCATGGTCTGAGTACCCTTAGTGAAAATGACAGGCACCTTTGGGTACTCTTTAATACTTTTATCTTCGCGATTTTTTAGGCCTTCTTCGAAGTGATCAAGATAATTCCAGCCTACGCAGTAAATATTACTTTGGGGTTTAGGGATTGGTGAAAGCAAGATAATTTGGTTCACGTTTTGAGTGGCTTGACCCCTGCCCTTAAAGAGCTTGGCTAAATCTAATAGCCCTTGATTACCAGAGCCTGCTAAAGAGATCAAAGAAGTAGGATCAAAGGACAGCGTGAGTTTTTGACGGGTGGCTTCCGCAGGGATATCAATCACCATGCCATCATTAGTAACTAACCCCAGGCGGGATGTTGCACCCATGCGAGGTAAGTAGTTTGCAACTCGGTAACCCGCTTTTCCGGTCAAGGGCTCAACGACTACTGGAAAACTGCCACTAGCTGCCTCTGCAGTGCCAGATAGCATTAAGCCACTCAGTGCGGCACTACCACCCATCTTGAGAATATCGCGACGATTCGTATCCATACTGTCTCCTTTAAGGTTTTATCTATTGATATATCTTTAGGTAAATCTTAATACGAAACACAAAATCGTCAGAATTTCGCTATGCTTAGGGTGTGCGAACCCCGTTGAAGTCTCTCATCCCCCTTTTGAGTATCGCCATACTCTCTGCCTGCGGCAGGATCGACTACACGACCTGGAAGTGCCAGGATGTCGATGGACAGAAGCTCTCGATGATTATCAAGCAGGCGCAAATGATTGTGCCCAATACTACTTATATACATTGTGGCGCCCTCGGAGAAGTCACTTATTTCGACAATCAATGTCCCGCCCTCACCCAAGATGCGCAAGTGCGATTCATTCCTAGTGAGGGCAAGCTCAACATTGCCGATAAAGCATATCAATGCACAGCACTTTAATGAGGTCCCTGTAGATGAATCCCCTCAGCCCCAAGAAGCTATATTTAAGTAAATGGACTGCAGTACATCCACAGAATAAAGAGAAACATTTTTTAGTATCTAAAGTAATCTACTCAGATCCCGAACAGGAATTGATAGCAGAGTCGGTAGAGCTTGAGGCGGTCTTCAGTAAAAAGATTCGGGTCATTCCTTGGCGAGAGCTGACTGATAGTGATTGTTGGCTTCAGGGTTGGAAATAAAAAAGCCACCGTTAGAGGTGGCTTTTATTGAAGCATATTGCTACTTACTCTGGGCTATCAGTAGATTCTTTTGAAGCAGCTTTGGATTTCTTACCAGAAGAGGCTTTTTTGACTAGCTCGTCGAGATTCTTCTCGGCTGAGTCTGCAACCTGATTCACAATCCGACGGCCTTCCTGAAACATCTGCTGACCAGTAGTCGACATTTCATGGACAACCTTAGATAACTTATCAGCATGGGATGGCATTTTGCTTTCTGCATCTTCAAGCCAGCTGACTAATGAATGGCGCACCTTCTCTAAATGCTTTTCTGTCTCGTCGGCTGCGTTCTCACCTAAATCTTTGAGCAGGGATTTAACTTTTTTCTGATAAGTTGCCGCACGCTTAGCAGCTTCTTTTGTTGCCTCTTCTTGTAAATCTTTTAATTTACTGAGATCGTTCTTGGCTGCTGACTTTGCAGTAGCCATGGCATTTTTCATACTGTATTCAACTTCAGCAAGATGATGATCGCCAATTTCTTTAGCCGTTTCGAGTAATTTATGTGAAAAAGCAAAAAGCTCTTTGGCTTTTTCTCTTTGCCAGTCCTGAAAATCTTTTGGGTTCATGATAGTTTCCTTTTATTTACAACTTACCTGAAAAGTAGTGATCCTTCATCGACTATCCTAAACCCAAATGGAGGCGTGGGCAATCACCCCATTTACTATCGGTAAAATAGGGCTTAAACCATCAATTTCTCAGACCGCAACCCTCCTCACACCCTTAAATGCTTGATCTACTTGTAAATCCCAGTGCCTGGGCCGCCTTCCTCACTTTATCCGCCCTCGAAATCATTCTCGGCATCGATAACATTATTTTTATCAGTGTTATTGCCGGTCGCTTACCCGCTAGCATTCGTGAGCAGGTCAGAAGAATTGGCCTCCTTTTTGCACTGGTCACCCGCATCCTACTGTTGCTGAGTTTGTCGTGGGTGATGGGCTTAACAGAACCCCTCTTTGGCTTTTCTAGTCATGTGGTCTCAGGTCGGGATCTGATCTTATTACTCGGCGGCTTCTTCTTGATCTGGAAAGCCTCAAAAGAGATCTACTCTGAAGTAGAACTCCATCATGATTCAAATACGCCATCAGAAGCTGAGCAAATCAGCCCCAAAGAATCTATCCAGAAATTATTCATCACTTCAGTAGGACAGATTGCCTTACTCGATATGATTTTTTCTTTAGATAGTGTGATTACCGCAGTCGGTATGGTCGATGAGATCGCCATCATGATTGCTGCCGTGATTGTTTCAGTTCTGATTATGCTACTTGCTGCTAAACCGATCGGAGACTTTGTTAGCCGTCATGCCTCTATCAAAGTCTTAGCACTTTCTTTTCTGACCGTTGTGGGCGTAGTCTTAATCGCTGAGGGCATGGGATTGCATATCCCTAAGGGATACATCTACGTTGCGATGGCTTTTTCTCTGGCGGTCGAGTTACTCAATATTCGTGCTCGCGCTAAACAGCTTGCGCGCAAGCAAAGCCGCTAGCCCAAGCCCACTGAAAATTATGGCCACCTAAGTGGCCAGTAACATCAACGCATTCACCGATGAAGTACAAGCCTGGATGTGATTTCGCCATCATGGTTTGACCATCCAATTCTTTGGTATCCACCCCTCCCAACATCACTTCGGCTTTTTTCCAACCTAGAGTTCCTGCAGGCTTTACTGACCAATTGGTGATCAGCTCTTTTAAAGCGTTACGATCCTTTTTAGAAACCTCTGCCCACTTGCGTCCAAGTAAATTTTTCTGTTCCGCAAAGACTTTTGCCAAACGCTGCGGCAGAACAGAAGCCAAAATCGTCTCAGCAGTTTTTAAGCGGTTCTCTTCATCATTAAATAATGCATCACAGTTGAAGCCACCCGCTACTTCGACCGAGCCCAGCCAATCAATGTGAATGCCTTCACCTTCAGTCCAATAGTTACTGGCTTGCAGAACGGCTGGTCCAGATAGGCCTTTATGGGTGAGTAACAAATCTTCCTGAAAGCGGCAAGCACCATAGCGATCGCCTTTAGACCCTGAGCTAATTCGGACCGGCAAACTCAGGCCTGCTAATTCATTCAGATGATGAAAAGAGTCTGCCGTAAATGACAGTGGTACTAAACCTGGGCGGGGTTCAACCACATTCAGATTGAACTGTTTCGCAATATCGAGCGCATAAGCAGTTGCGCCAATAGCAGGCACAGGTAAGCCCCCTGTTGCCATCACGACTGCCTTGGATTTTTCCAAGCCAGTGCTGGTATTGACCACCCAACCACCTGACTCTTGAGTAATACTCAATACAGATACGGGATTGCGTATTTCTACTTTGCCTTTAGTGCATTCAGCAAAAAGCATTTGAATGATATCTTGCGCAGAGTGATCGCAAAACAATTGGCCCTGATGTTTCTCATGATAGGTGATGCCGTAAGACTGCACTAGCTTAATAAAGTCTTTAGCAGGATAACGTGCGAGAGCGCTCTTCACAAAGTGGGGATTAAGCGATAAGAAATTGGCTGGGCTGCTATGCTGGTTTGTGAAATTACAGCGACCACCTCCGCTAATCCGAATTTTTTCACCTAAGACTTCAGCGTGATCTAGGACTAGGATCCTCTTGTTGAGCTGTCCAGCTACCCCAGCACAAAATAGGCCCGCTGCACCACCACCAATAATGATGGCATCCCATTGAGTACTCATAGACTATTCAAACCGATCAATAATCTCTTGGGGCAGATTGAGTTTATGCATATGAATCCGCGTATATGCCTTCCGAAAACTTTTCGTCATTGAAATCATGACTGAGGCTGTCCAAGCAAAAGAAAATAAACCGGAAAATGCAATGATCACAGCAAGCATGCGCCAGCCTTCAGGCAAGGTGTCATCCATAAAACCAATCGCCGTATACGCGCTACCGCTAAATAGAACGCTCTGCGACCAATGCGCTATCAGCCCAAAGCTGTAAATGAATAGACCCCAAATCAAAATCTCAAAGAGATGGGTAATGAGGAGGAGGAAGATAGATAGGTAAAAAACTGTAGTAACTGCGGTATATTTTTTCTCTGCCAAATAGAGATAGGCTTTGACCTCATAACGCTTAGCAATCTGGAGGAGGCAAACCCCATGAAGAACCATGACAAGCATCAATATGGCGATGCCATAGGTATAGGCAGGAATATCGAGCTGCACTACGAGGGAGTTGGCTGGTATTTGCATCGTCTCAATATGTAAAGGTTCAAGCCAGTTGATACCATTGCTGAATGATCTGCCAGGTTTCTTCTGCGGTTTCGGTGAAATGAATGAGCTTCATATCGGTTCGTTCGATTACTCCGTACTCCGTCATTAAATTGAAGTTTATCGAATTCTCCCAGAAAGTCTTACCAACGAGGATGATCGGCAGTTGGGCCACCTTATGGGTTTGCATTAAGGTCAACACTTCAAAGAGCTCATCAAAAGAACCAAATCCTCCAGGAAAGGCCACAATGGCCCTCGCACGCAACATGAAATGCATCTTACGAAGTGCAAAGTAATGAAAGCGAAAACTCAAACCTTCAGTGAGATAGGGATTCGGTTTTTGTTCTCGAGGCAGGCTGATATTAAAACCAATGGTCTGATCGCCATTTTCAAAGGCGCCCCGACTAGCCGCCTCCATAATTCCGGGGCCACCTCCAGTGCAAATATGCAGCTTGTTATTGCTATTTGATTGGCTTGTATTGTATTGAGCCACTAGAGCGCCAAACTTTCGAGCCTCTTCATAAAAGTGGCTATTGTCAACAGCACGTTTAGCCTCAAATTGCTCTTCAGACGTCTTGGCTTGTGCTGCTCGTTTTTCTGCTTGATCATGACTAATAAAGCGCGTTGAGCCAAAGACAGTAATGGTGTGCTCAATACCGTGCTCTCGTAATAGGATATCGGGCTTCAGAAGTTCTAACTCGAACCGAATACCCATCGTTTCTTTGCGAGCCAAAAAGGCCTCATCAGCGAAAGCAAACTTATAAGACTCATCCGTTGTTGCTTCATGAAGATCCTCTTTATGAAGATTGAAGAACTCAGTAATTGTCTGGGAATTATTAACGGGGAGCTTGGGGCTCATTGATAGCCTTTAAATATCTAGTGCTTCCATCTTAATGCCTTTATTTGACGGCTTGGTAGTAACATCTCTACATACCCTTTGGCATCATTTATATCCATCAAAATCTTTCAATGCCTGACGCTACTTCCCCCAACAATCTCAATTGCTTTGCTTACATCAAGCGACTCAAGCGCGATCCTGCAGAAAGTAAAGCAGATGCAGGAAAAGTTGTACTTATTGGTGGTGCTCCCGGAATGGCTGGGGCAATTGTCTTGGCCGGAAAAGCCTGTCTGCATCTAGGTGCAGGATGGACCGTACTAGAAATGCTGGATGCCGCTTCTGCGCATCTTGTTCCAGAGCAAGCAGAACTCATGGTCCGCTTCGCTAAGCCAGATGCTGCTATTGAGCTTGCAGAGTTAAAACCAGACTGTATTGCGATTGGTCCAGGTCTCGGAAACTCCTTAGCTGCCATGGATTGGCTCACAGCGGTATTAGCCTACCCTGCTATTCCACTCATCATTGATGCAGATGCGCTCAATCTGATTAGTCAAAATGAGACCTTATTGCAACGCTTACGGAATCGTAATCAAGCTTTTCCGCTCTTAACGGTTTTAACGCCTCACCCCGGAGAAGCGGCCAGACTCTTGAACTCCACTGGCACGCAAGTACAAGATGATCGGATCGCATCTATCAGGGCCTTGGTAGAACTGACTCGGTCGATAGTGATTCTGAAAGGTCAGCACACGCTGATTGCTTCACCTGCAAATACGCCTTTGCAATGCTTACAGGGCAATGCGGGTATGGCTACTGGCGGTATGGGTGATGTTTTGACAGGAAGCATTGCTGCGCTGGCTGCGCAGGGCATTCGACATGAATTAGACTTGTGGGAAGCGAGCTGCCTAGCGGTTGAGTTACACGCTAGCGCAGCGGATGCTTTAGTCAATCAAGGTGTTGGGCCGATTGGCCTGACACCCACCGAACTCATTTTAGAAATGAGATCGGTGCTAAATCAAAATTACTGAGCAGCGGCTTCTGCTGCTTTAGCTTTTTTCTTAGCCTTCTTGGCTTTTTTGTCTGCCTTCTTCTTCGCTTTCTTGGCTTTCTTTTCTGCTTTAGCAGCAGCCTTGTCTTGCGCTGGCGTTGTTGCTGCAGGCATTGCCGCTGGTGCTGTAGCTGGAGCTGCTGCAGGTGCAGGAGCTGGTGCTGGATCTGCAGCCAAAACCATCATTGGGGTTAAACCGATTGAAGCAGCAACTAAAGTAGCTAAGGCTAGGCGGAAAGTGCGAGTCATGAGAAATCTCCAAACAAGTAAGCGATGAATCAATCATACCTAATAAATCAACAAATATGCCAATTTGCGGGTTTTGGATAGGGTTTGGCTCTTGCAATAGCGGCAGAACAAATAAAAAAGGCCATCCTAAGATGACCTTTTTATCTTTACAGCTAGCCCTTAAGCAGGAACCGCTTCAGCTTCAACAATCTTCTCTAAAGCCTTTTCGAGATGTTGCACCGTGCGATCAACATGCTCTAACTTCTCGAGACCAAACAAGCCGATACGGAAGGTACGGAAATCTGGGCGCTCGTCACATTGCAAAGGAACACCGGCAGCAGTTTGCAATCCCAGGGCAATAAATTTCTTGCCCGATTGAATCTCTGGATCTTTGGTGTAGCTAACTACTACACCAGGTGCTTGGAAACCTTTTGCTGCAACTGAAGGGTAACCTTTTGACTCCATCAAAGCTCGAACCTTAGTTCCCAATTCAAGCTGTTTGGCTTTCAGTAAATCAAAGCCTAGGTCTTGAGTTTCTTTCATGACATTGCGCAGAATCTTTAGGGCATCGGTTGGCATGGTGGTGTGATAAACGTGAGCGCCTTTTTCATAGGTCTCTACGATTTGCAACCATTTCTTGAGGTCCATTGAGAAACTACTGCTTTGAGTGCTCTCAATTTTTTCACGGGCACGATCACTCATCGCAACCATCGCACAACAAGGCGAACTGCTCCACCCTTTTTGAGGTGCGGTAATCAAGAGATCGACATTACAGGCTTTCATATCAACCCACATTGCACCAGAAGCAATGCAATCAAGCACAAATAAACCGCCAACAGATCTCACCGCTTCACCAACGGCTTTTAAATAATCATCTGGCAGAATGATTCCAGCAGAGGTTTCTACATGGGGAGCAAATACTACGGCTGGCTTATGCGTCTTAATATGCGCCACAACCTCTTCGATAGGCGCTGGAGCGAATACACCTTGGGTGGAATTGTCTAGCTGTTTACCTTTAATGACAGTGATGTCATTGGTAATGTTAGCTAAATCAAAAATTTGAGTCCAGCGATAGCTAAAGTAGCCATTACGCAAAACCACGCATTTTTGATTATTGGCAAATTGGCGAGCCACCGCTTCCATGCCATAAGTACCGCTGCCAGGAACGATTACTGCTGAGCTGGCGTTGTAAGCATCTTTCAAGATGCTCGAGATATCAACAATCACCTTCTTGAACTCGTTTGACATGTGGTTCAAAGAACGGTCGGTATAGACCACCGAAAACTCTAAAAGACCATCGGGATCAACATTGGGCAATAGGCCTGGCATATTCGTTTCCTAGCAATTCTGTGTTTAGCCCTAAATGATACCGATTTTGACCATTTTTGCATTGCACAAGATCAATCGTATGCAATTTAGCCCATTTAGAGGCCACTAGGATCGATCCTTGCGCCGTGCTGATGACACAGCTATCCCCAAGGCAATTAAGATAAAGGCAAAACCATGATAGAAATGGGGTGGCTCACCTAGCATGGCGGCAGAGAACACTGCAGTAAATAAAGGAATCAGATTTGCAAAGAAAGCGGCTACTGTGGGCCCTGCTCCATTCACGCCAAGACCCCAACAACGATACGCAATTAAAGATGGGCCGATTGCAACAAAAAGAATCAGTAGCACAGTCAGCGGTGTGAACTCAATATAGGCGTGCCCTGCCATCACCTCAAAGCCATCGAATAAACCCGTCCATAGTAAGCCTGCAAAAACTTGTGCCATCAAAAACTCAGCCCAGGGCCACTGGCGCTCTGTACTTTTCCCGGGGCGACTCAGCATCCAGCTATAGAGCGCCCATAGAATCGTTGCGAGCATGATTAACAAATCACCAACCACTACTTGGAGGTTGAGTAAGACATCCATCTCCCCACGAGAGAGAACCAGCGCAACTCCCAAGAGCGAAACCAAAGCACCAAATAGTTGCAATGGATTAGGTCGAGTTTGATACAAGAGCGCTCCGATAATGAGCATCCAAATTGGCATACTTGCACCTATCAATGTCACGTTGATAGGGGTTGAAGTTTGCAGGGCTAGATAGAGTAAGACGTTATAGCTACCCACTCCAAATAAACCGAGTAGAACAAAACGTTTTTTATTCGACCACAAGGCACTGCTAGGTTTAAAGACTTTCCAACCCAAGGGTAGCAATATGATTGCTGCAATCGCCCAGCGGACCGCACTTAAGGTAATGGGGGAAACACTGCCAACCAATAAGCGGCCAGCGATAGCATTTCCCGCCCAAAGTACAGTAGCAGTCACTAAATAGAAGATGGTAGATAAAGGAATATGTGACATCACAGGGTCTAGAAGGGGTAAAGACGATATAAAGGCTCGATTGTAGAAAGAAAGCTGGGGTATTGCTAAGATAGAGCCAAATTTAGTACAAGGATACCTAGTGGCAATCATTACCAATATCGAAGACCTGCGGGTACTTCATCAAAAACGCACTCCCAAGATGTTTTACGACTATGCCGATTCTGGCTCTTGGACTGAGTCTACTTATCGTGCAAATGAGTCTGATTTCCAGAAAATTAAGTTACGCCAAAGGGTTGCTGTCAATATGACTAACCGCACTCTGGAAACTACCATGGTGGGCGAGAAAGTTACAATGCCAGTAGCGCTAGCACCAACGGGATTAACTGGCATGCAACATGCCGATGGAGAAATATTGGCTGCTAAGGCTGCTGAAAAGTTTGGTGTGCCCTTCTGCTTATCTACCATGAGCATCTGCTCCATTGAAGATGTTGCTGAAAGAACAACCAAGCCTTTTTGGTTTCAGCTCTACGTCATGAAAGACCGGGGCTTTATTGAACGATTAATTGAAAGAGCGAAAGCAGCTAAATGCTCTGCCTTAGTGCTCACCTTAGATCTACAGATTCTGGGGCAGCGTCATAAAGATTTAAAGAATGGCTTATCAGCCCCTCCCAAGCTCACGATCGCCAATATGATCGATATGGCCACTAAACCTCGCTGGTGCTTGGGTATGGCGATGACTCCGCGTCGGACTTTCCGCAATATCGTTGGACATGCTACCGGGGTAGGCAATATGTCTTCCCTTTCTTCTTGGACTGCAGAGCAATTTGATCCGGGTCTCAACTGGGATGATGTGCAATGGATTAAAAAATTATGGGGTGGCAAGCTCATCATCAAAGGCATTTTGGATGAACAAGATGCTCGCCTAGCTGCTGACTCTGGTGCCGATGCACTCATTGTCTCTAATCATGGTGGCCGTCAACTTGATGGCGCTATCTCCAGTATCAAAGCTTTGCCCGGCATTGTGGATGCAGTTGGTAAAGATATTGAAGTGTGGATGGATGGCGGTATACGCTCTGGACAAGATGTACTTAAAGCATGGGCTCTTGGTGCACGCGGCACGATGATCGGCCGTCCTTTCTTATATGGCCTAGGTGCGATGGGTGAAGCAGGCGTCACTAAATGTTTGGAAATTATTCGTAACGAGATGGATATTACGATGGCATTTACAGGTCATCGGGATATTCAAAACGTGACGAAAGATATTTTGTATCCAGGGACTTTTTAAATGTCTTACATATATGACTGGCCAGCCATCATCTTTGTCTGCAGTTTGATCTTGTTGAGTCTTTCAGCTTGGATGGGCTCACACTTTTTTAGTCGATATCGCAATGCAGATACTGAATCTGAATTTGATTTAGGAGTCATTCAAACAGCAACCTTGACCCTTTTAGGTTTGATTATTGGCTTTACCTTCTCTATGGCAATTACCCGTTACGACCTGAGACAAACATTGGAAGAGTCGGAAGCCAACGCCATTAGCACTGAGTATTTACGAGCAGATTTATTACCCGCCAGTTCTGCAGTCAAAACGAAGGCATTGCTAGTCGAGTATTTGAATCAACGCATTACTTTTTATAGTCTGCGATTGGATGATGAGAAGCAATCTCTCCGTACTCAGACCGAAAATACGCAAGTGGCACTCTGGAGTAGTATCTTGCCGTATGTCAAAAGTCAGAATGGAGCTACCCCCGCCCTGATTGCCTCAGGTATGAATGATGTCTTGAACGCCGAAGGTTATACACAAGCGGCATGGTGGAATCGCATTCCTATTGCAGCCTGGACCTTGATGATTGCCATTGCAGTATTTGCTAACGCATTAGTCGGTTATGGGGCTCGCAATTACCAGAAAAATCGTGGTCTGTTCATCATCTTCCCTTTGATTGTCTCAGTCTCGTTTTTTTTGATTGCCGATATTGATAGTCCAACACGAGGCATTATTCGGATTAAGCCTCGTAACCTATTGGCACTCCAAGCCTCCCTTTACCCTCAGAAAGCAAGTGTTTCCCCAAGCATTAGCCATTAATTGCTGTAACTCAGTATCCAATAGGCGGTAAAGATGAAACGAGTTGTTGATGTATTTAAGAACCGAGGTCGAGACTTAGTCTGGACCTACGTCATTCATTTAGGTAATGCTGAGTTTCATCCTGCACAACTCGACTTTGAGATTGAAGCCTTACGTTTATCGCAACTCGATAAGCTCGGCCTAATCAGCAATTTAAGCGCCAGAATGAGAATACCCATTTAATATTTACTGATTTAGTAATTGACCATATCAAAATCATTGGCAATTGCTTTCACTATCATGAACACTCAAAATTCTTTAATGTGTTCACATGACTATTCAACGCTATCATCCAGTCCTGATTTTCTTTCACTGGTTTATTTTTCTTTTAGTAGTCCTAGCCCTCGCCTCCATTGAATTAAAAGGGCAATTCATCAAAGGTAGCCCACCGCGTGAGTTATGTAAGACTATTCATGGCTATTTAGGACAGCTAATATTTATGAGCGTTGTACTCAGGCTCTTTGCTAAATGGTATTTTGGTAATCCCCCGTCGATCGACACCAATACTCTGATGAATTTTCTTCGCAAAGCCATGCATACCCTGCTCTACTGCTTGCTATTACTGCTACCAATCCTGGGGGTGATCTTTTTGCAAGCTGGAGATAAGTCAGTCAATTGGCTTGGATGGGATCTACCCAATCTTGTTCCGAGTAATCTTGAGATGAAAAAGACTTTCAAGTCTGCCCATGAATGGCTGGGTAATGCGCTCTACTATTTGATAGGGTTGCACGCTTTCAGTGCCATTTGGCAGCACTACATCCTAAAAAACGATACACTGCAGCGCATGTTGTATCGTCGTAATTCACCATCTTAGTAATCTCAATTCAGGATCAATATGAAGCCCTTAAATACCAAAGCCAAGCTCGTAGCGGGCTGGACGATTTTGATGACCGTCATTGGTACTGCCATCTTGCATCAGTGGCAATTTTTTGCGCTCGGCTGTGCCTCCCTTGCACTGATTTTAGTAGCCAATCAGTACGGCCTAATCAAAGACAATACCGATCAAACTAAAAAATAAGACCCAGAGATCTGGGCCTTATCGTTTGATGTGCAACTCATTACAAGCTAGGGTAATCGGTATATCCTGCCTCACCACCGCCGTAGAAAGTCTTGCGGTTATAAGGATTGAGTGGTGCATTCTGTTGGAAGCGTTCCACTAAATCGGGATTGGCAATATAAATTCGGCCATATGCGACCGCATCAGCCAAGCCTTCTTCTAATACTTTTTCACCTAAGGCCTGGTCATATCCACCAGCAGTTATGAACTTGCCTTTAAACAAGGCCCTGAATAACTCAGAAGTCACTGGAGCAGCCTCATCGTGCTGGTCATTGCCGCCAGCAGAGGTAGAGCGAGGCTCGATCATATGCAGATAAGCTAGTCCATAGGTATTGAGCTTATGAATTACTGCTGTGAATAAGGCTACTGGATCGCTATCTGCAATATCGTTAAAGCTGCCATAAGGTGAGAGACGCACACCAATTCGATCACTCGAGTAAACAGTAGAGACCGCCTCAATGACCTGGCCAAGCAAACGAATCCGATTTTCAATTGAGCCGCCATATTGGTCGGAACGATGATTGGTTTTATCTTGCAAGAACTGATCCAACAAATAGCCGTTAGCCGAATGTATCTCTACCCCATCAAAGCCAGCAGTCTTTGCATTCTGAGCGGCTTGCTTGAACTCTTGTAACAGACGAGCAATATCGGACTCAGCCATCGCTTTTGGGGTCTCGTAGTCGTGCAGCTTCCAATCAGCGCCATAGGTTTGACCTGCAGGAGCAATGGCTGAAGGTGCTTCTGGCAGCCCTTCTTGAGGATGTAAGGAGGAGTGAGAAATGCGTCCCACGTGCCATAGTTGCGCCACAATGGCACCTCCTTTAGCATGGACCGCATCCACAATCTCTTTCCATGCAGCAGTTTGTTCTGCAGAATAAATTCCGGGGGTCGCGGGATAGCCCATACCTAGAGCAGAAATTTGAGTAGCCTCAGTAATAATCAGGCCAGCACTGGCTCTTTGGCTGTAGTACGTCTTCGCCAAAGGATTGGGTACATCCCCAGCTACAGCACGCATTCTGGTGAGGGGCGCCATGACTAAACGATTTTTAATACCAATCGCACCAAGCTTTGTTGGGGTGAACATGATTTCTTTTCCGGACATGGTGTGCTTTCTAATGGGGTTGAACTGACGCTGTGAATTTAGCAAACTTTGGTAAATTTTGCTGAGGTGATTTGGCTGGGAGATTAATTGTGTCGATATAAATAGAAAGGCCCGCAATGCGGGCCTCTTCTAAAATCATTTATTGATTAGGAAATTACTACTAACCAAACCCTGCTCCATGACTGTGCAACCATCAAGAACAACATTGGGATCGAAAGCAAAGTATTGATACGAGATGTCAGCATAGCAACACGAGCCGATTTGGCTTTGACATCTGCCTCAACAGCAACGATACCCAGAGCACGCTTTTGGTTTGGCCAAATAATGAACCAAACGTTAAAGGCCATCACTAATGCAATCCACATGCCCAAACCAATCGCACGGAATGGAGCCTGCAAAGTAAACGCTTGATGAATGTAGCCATTCAAAGCTGCAAGAATAATGCCGGTTAATACCGTGAAGAGTGCTGCCCAACGGAACCAGAACAAAGCAGCAGGAGCAATGACTTTACCAATCGCTGGTTTTTGCTCATCAGGAATCTTTGGCATGGAAGGAATTTGCACAAAGTTGAAGTACCAGAGCAAACCAATCCACATAATTGAGCACATCACGTGTAACCAACGGAAGACGAATGGCAACTCAGGTGCACTAAAGTTTGCGCCCAATGCCAAGAGAATCAAAAGCAGGAGCACAAAGCCTGCAAATACAGTGCGTCCGAGAGAGGTCAAAATTGAAGCCATGTCAGGATCTCCTTTAATAATCTGAATGCGTGCTAACTATAAACTATTCTTTAGGGCTGGAATTCGGGATGGGCGTAAGCGTTTTGCAATGCATTTTTTATGATGTAAAACAAGTACTTATGCCATCTATAGGCACCCTGCTTACTGGGCAGTCCAACCGCCATCCATATTCCAAGCTGCACCGCGCACTTCTGAAGCATCTTGGCCACATAAAAATACTGCTAGTGCTGCCAACTGCTCGGGAGTAACAAAATTACCTGAAGGCTGTTTCTCAGCAACCAAATCATGCTTGGCTTGCTCATTCGTAATCTTTTCGCGCTCCGCTCTAGCATCGACTTGTTTTTGAACCAAGGGTGTCAAAACCCAGCCTGGGCAAATCGCATTGCAAGTAATTCCAGTTTGGGCATTTTCAAGTGCGACTACTTTTGTCAAACCCACTATGCCATGCTTAGCCGCAACATAAGCCGACTTTTGGGCTGAGCCAACCAAACCATGCACTGAGGCGATGTTAATAATTCTGCCCCAATTGCGTTTTTTCATACCAGGCAGAGCATAGTGCGTCGTATGGAATGCAGAGCTCAGATTAATCGCAATAATGGCATCCCATTGAGCCGCAGGAAAGTCTTGAACAGTCGCAGTATGTTGAATGCCGGCATTGTTGACTAAGATATCTAGCGAACCAAAACGTTTTTCAGTCTGACTAATCAAGTCTGCAATCTCAGCAGGCTTACTCATATCAGCTCCGTGATAGTCAACCTCAACACCACAGGCTTTAATTTGGGCAATGGCATTATCTTTTTCACCAAAGCCATTGACCATGATATTGACACCCTGCTTTGCTAGGCCGATGGCCATGGCTAAGCCAATGCCGCTCGTTGAACCTGTGACTAAAGCCGTCTTACCTTTTAATTGGGACATATGGATACTCGCAATAAATAATGTACTAAGAAGAAATTCGAGGATACAGGAATTGCATTTAGATTCTGTAAATGAAATGTCCTAGCTGCTCCCAAAAAGAGTGTGGGATTAGGGATAGCAACCATGTAATCGTTACATAACGCAAAAATTTACCGATCGCCATATAGAGCAAACACGGCAACCAGGGTAGGCGTAACCAGCCAGCCGCCAAACAAAGAGGGTCACCAACACCGGGCAGCCAAGACAACAAGAGCATTTTGGGCCCACGAGCCTCAAGCCAGCTTTGTACTCGACCATTAATTGGGCCTTTAAGAGATTCAACACCATTCCGACTAATTAACCCAAGCCACCAATCCAATAAGCCTCCGAGTGAATTCCCTATCGTCGCCACCGCAATCGCTAGCCAATATAAATGTGGCTTGACAGCAATGTAGCCAAACAATACAGGCTCAGAACCGATGGGCAGCAATGTTGCAGAAACAAAGGCAGTGATAAAAACCATGGGCAGCCCAACCGAGGGCATGCCGAACCAGTGGAAAAAAGAATGAAGAAGGTCTTCCATTAGAGTAAGGGTGACATCAGTTGCACTACGTTTTCTAGAATGAGATGCCAACGTGATCGCTTGGCCCAGCTGACAGGATTGACTAAATTCGATTGCTGTAAATAGCTCTCGATGAGTTTCTGGAGATTTGCACAGAAGGTCTCGTTATAAACAATGAGGCTGATTTCAAAATTGAGGCGCAAGCTGCGTTGGTCTAAATTAACTGACCCAAAGACGGCGATACGTCGATCCACCAACATCGACTTGGTATGTAGCAAACCCCCATGAAACTCAGCAATGTTGACACCACCATCCATTAAGTCGCCATAAAAGCTGCGACTACTTAATGCAACTAGCGTTGAATCATTTTGCTTTGGAACAATTAAAGTCACGGTGACGCCTCGCCTTGCTGCAGCGATAAGCGCCTGAATCAAGCCTTCATCAGGCCCAAAATAAGGCGTGGTAATGGTCAACTCTTCGCGGGCATCCATGATGGTGGAGAGCAGCATTTGATACAGAATGTCATCGCGGTAAACTGGCCCTGAGGCACAGCACTGTGCCAATACATGCCCCTCATCTGGGGATCCCAGTGGCTCAGGATCCGAAAATTCGGTGATTGCCGTGTTATCAACACTCCAGTCAAATAAGAAGGTCAACTCGAACTGGGAGGCAATTGGACCCTCCACTCGCACCATGGCATCGACCCACTCACCCACTCCAGCACTTTGTTTGAATGTGCGCGGGTCAACTAAATTCATACTACCCGTCCACACTACAGCACCATCAATAACGAAGATCTTACGATGTAGACGCAAATCAGCACGACGAAACTGAAAGCGCCCCAATTGAATCGGTAGGGCCTCTGTTAATTCAATACCTGCAGCCCTAAACTTTGCTGGCCAATCTGACTTGAACCAATCTTTACTCCCTAATGAATCCAGTAAGACACGACAAGCTACCCCGCGTTCTGCGGCTCCAATGAGGGCTTCGCAAACACGATCTGCTTGACCACCCACGGCCCAGATATAAAACTCCAGATGTAAGGATTTTTTAGCGTTCTGAATATCTTCAATCATTGCTTGCAAAATCTCTAGGGAGTTCGTGTGCAATGTCACACGATTACCGGCGACAGCTGGGGTCCCGTTATTAGCCTCGATGAGAAGACTTAAGGCTTTAGCCTCTTGAGGCATAAACTGCCTATCACCCTCATAACGCTCACGCATTGCTTGGGTAATCTGTGCATAGTGCTCTTCCATACGCGTGATTTTTCTGCGCAACTTTCGGCCTACTGGGCGCTCACCGATCATGAAAAATAAGAGGATTCCAATGAGCGGTAAAGTAGCCACAATAAAAAGCCAAGCAAAAGCAACGGCAACCGGTCTTCGCACCAACAGCAATTGAATTGCAAAAACACCCACTACCAATAGATGAAGCAGGGTAACCCAAAGCGAGGTGATCCCAAGCATCGATTGGAGCAAGTAATCCCAGAGATGATTCATAGACACTCCAATTCAGCTGCAATACCCAGGTGATCTGATAGGCGTAACCAGTCGTGCAGGATTTGCGCAGAATGAATCTTCAGGCCACGCACATAGATTCGATCCATTGCTAGCATGGGTTTAATGCTCGGAAAAGTTTTTGCTGGTGATCCTGTTAAAACTTCAAATACCTCCTTAAAACCTGCCTCCAGCATTGGGCCACTCACTCGCCTGCGCCAATCATTAAAGTCACCGGCCACAATCGTAGGTTCATGATGGGCTAACTGTCCAATATAATGAATGATCTCCGCCAACTGTCGCTCCCTACCCTTCTGAAAAAGTGCGAGATGAACACAAAAGCAGTGGATTGCTTGTTCATTACCTGGCAGTCTAATTACGCTATGTAATAAGCCACGCTTCTCAAAGCGATAAGCAGAGATATCGTAATTCTTACCCTTTTGCAAAGGATGTTTCGAGAGAATGGCATTGCCGTGATGGCCATTGGCGTACTCTGCATTTTTGCCGTAATGCCAATCGTGCCAAAAGTCTTCTGACAAAAAATGGGTGAGTTCTTTTTCAGGCCAATGACGATATCGACTCACACGTGTGCGATGCTCTTGCTGTAATTCTTGGAGAAATAATAGGTCGGGATGTTGGATCCGAATTTTTTGCCGCAATAGATGCACTGTCACATGACGATGCAATGGAGATACACCTTTATGCATATTGATACTAAGTACGGTAAATCGCTGAGATGAGGTCATGCTTTGGAAGCCTCTGCACTTTGACGCCGGATTCGAGCAGAATAGATTTCTGCCTCAACTAACTCTTGGCATTGCATGCATTTATTACAAATGGAAGCAGCCTCACGCAACTCATCAATTGAATTGATATTGTGGCTGTCGAGGTAGTCTCGGAGATCCAAATCCAAGATCTCATTACAAAGACAAATGATTTGAGCCATTTACCGGAAGTGTGAAATCAATCGCATTAAAGCCATTTTGCCACCCCCTTGATAGAATCGAGTCATGTTTAATGCATTTCAAGGCGCTTTTGCCCTTCTCGCCCACCAGGATCAAGCCCTACTGGGTATCGTATGGGTATCTCTTCAGGTTAGTCTGACCGCCCTTTTAATAGGCGCCCTGATTGGCCTGCCCTTAGGAGCGATCCTTGCAGTGGAAGAATTCAGGGGGAAAAAATTCGTCGTGGTCTTATTAAATACCCTGATGGGAGTTCCAACTGTCATTGTGGGCGTCTTGGTTTATTTGTTGCTATCGCGCTCTGGCCCCCTCGGTACGTTGGGCTGGCTATTTACCGTACCCGGCATGATCGTGGCGCAGATTTTGTTAACAACGCCTCTAATCGCAGCCTTAAGTCGTCAAATATTAGAGGATGCTTGGCGCATTCATCGCGACTCTTTTTTAGCGCTTAAGCTACCTTACTCATCGACCCTGAAATGGCTCAGCTGGGACTGTCGCTTCTCACTCACGATTGCACTATTAGCTGGCTTAGCGAGAGCGATATCCGAAGTGGGCGCGGTCATGATTGTGGGTGGCAACATTGATCACTCCACGCGCACCATGACAACCGCCATCGCACTAGAGACTAGTAAGGGGGATTTACCTCTAGCCTTAGCACTCGGCATCATTCTGATGGGCGTAGTTTTATTAGCCAACCTCCTCACATTTATGGTTCGCCAGATTGCAGAGCGTCGCTATGCTTAATTCATCTGCACACACTCAACAATGGATTGAACTGAATCAGATTTTGGTTAAGGATGGGGGAAAAGTCATTCTGAATATTCCACATGCAAAGATTCATTTTGATCAGATGACGGCATTGATCGGCCCTAATGGCGCAGGCAAGACCACCCTACTTAAGCTTTTACATGGTCTGATTGAGCCTGATACTGGAACCATCTATTTTTCTAATCCCGCTCTTCGTAAAGCTTTGGTTTTACATCACACCGCAATGATTAAAGCCTCTGCTAGAACCAATCTAGCGCTGGCTCAAGATAGTGACCGCTCAATATCTAATCAAGAAATCGAGCAGGCTCTAAAACATGCGGGTTTAGCCCACCTAGCGGATTGGCCAGCTCAGAAACTCTCAGCGGGTGAAAGACAAAAACTGTGTTTAGCTAGAGCGCTTTTACAGTCGCCCGATCTCGTATTACTAGATGAGCCTACCGCTAATTTAGATCCGAACACTACTGAGCAAGTGGAGGCAATGATGCGGCAATATAAGCAGGATGGTATTGAGCTACTATTTTCTTCGCACCAATTAGCTCAGGTCAAAAGACTTGCAGAGCAAGTGATCTTTATTGCTGAAGGTCAAATTCAAGAGATAGCAAAAACTAGTGAGTTTTTCTCGAATCCAAAAACGCTAGCAGCTCAACGCTTCTTGTCTCAAGAGCTTATTCAAGCCTAGGTGTTCTGAATCACAATATTCGGAAACTTACTACTCATATCCTTCGCAAGACCCGCAATCCGAATGGCAACTTGCCGAGCGATTTGCTTATAGACTTGACTAATTGCGCCATTGGGTTCAGCAACAACTGTTGGACAGCCAGCATCCGATTGTTCCCGAATCGATAGGTTTAAGGGTAAAGACCCTAAGAAATCAACGCTATAGTCACTGCACATTTTTTGTCCGCCGCCTGAACCAAATACATGCTCCTCATGACCGCAGCTTGGGCAGATATAGGTGCTCATATTTTCTACAATACCAATAATCGGAACGCCAACCTTCTCAAACATTTTGAGCCCTTTGCGCGCATCCAATAAAGCAATATCTTGGGGTGTAGTCACAATGACTGCTCCCGTTACGGGCACTTTTTGGCTGAGCGTTAACTGAATATCCCCTGTACCTGGTGGCATATCCACAATTAAATAATCTAAGTCACGCCACTGGGTTTGGCGTAGTAACTGTTCTAGAGCAGAAGTCACCATCGGACCGCGCCACACCATCGGACTATCTTGATCAACCAGAAAACCGATCGAACTAGCCTGCAAGCCATGGCCCTCCATCGGCTCAATGGTGTTCTCTTCCACAGTCTGCGGACGCCCATTGATCCCCAGCATCATCGGCAAACTGGGGCCATAAATATCGGCATCCAAAATACCAACGCGAGCACCCTCAGCAGAAAGAGCTAGCGCCAAATTGGCTGCAGTTGTCGATTTTCCAACGCCACCTTTACCGCTGGCGACTGCAATAATATTTTTAACGCCAGGCAATAATTTCACACCCCGTTGAACGGTATGGGCGACGATATTGCTGCTGACAGTGACCTGAATATTTTTGACATCAGCTATCTTTTTTAGGGCAGCAATCACTAAATCCTGAATGGCCTGAAATTGGCTTTTAGCAGGATAACCCAGTACCACTTCCAATTGAATATTGTTATCGCTTACGCTCAGATTTTTAATTGAGCCAGAGGACATCAAATCGATTTTGCTATCGGGATTAATAATGCTTCGTAGTACTGTCTCAACGTTTTCAACTGTGACTGCCAAAATGCTCTCCTAAGGGTCTTGCTCATGTGGGCAAGCTGATTTATCTAGAGTATCTTAATGCTTGCGGACTATTTACGTATTAACTCAATATCACCATAGTAGGCACGAGTTTCCGATTGAGTATTGTCGGTATCCGTAAGCAAGGCAATGCCAATAACCTTACCAGCTGCCTCACCATAAGCCTTTTGGTAATCAGCTGATAAGTCACGCTCATGCAAGCGCCACTCGCCGATATGCTCTTGACCAGAGTCCACCACAATCATTTTGACTCGGGTTGTACGGGGATTATCAAGGGTGGTATCTACTGGTGTTTTACCTGACCAGATATACATTAAGGTGGCGTACGGCATTTCTTGACCACTAATTAAATTGGCTAATTCGAAATTCATTTTCTCCTTAAGGGAGAGTTTTGATTTATTACCATCAAAAGCGACCATGATTCTGAGGGGAGCATCATCATTTTGTTGATCGGCATTATCGGCTGCAGGAATCATCCCCGTAGCTTTCCATTCCCAACGTAGCCATAAATTTTGAGCTGATCGTGGTACTAGCTTAATTGCTAAACCTGAAGCTGCTGTTTTTGAACTCGCACTCAGAACCGTTCTACCCTGATATTTTTCTAAGTGATATACCGTATTCTTTTTAAACGGAGCAATTCGATAAAAAGTCCACCCCGTAGGCATTGTTGCCCCACTACTTTGATTGGAGAACTTCGGTAAGTTCTCTTGGGTCGGTAAAGCTTCGGCTGGAGTTGAACTTGAGGAGTCCTCATTCACACTAGCGCATGCGGAAATGAGCATCATCAAGACGATTAATAAAAACCGGATGGGCTTATCAAAACAGGTCCAGATGGTGGATACAGAGTACATAAGATGAATTGTCCCAAATATTGAGCTGACTGAGTCTAAAATCGGTGAAGCTTATTCTGAGTCCGACACCATGCGCCAATATCCCCCTTCTGCCTGGGCAATCTTTAGCATCTTGATCGCTGCGCTGGTTCACTTTGGCTTGGGCTTTGCAATTGAATTCTCGGTTGATGAAGCACACTACGCTCTATATGCCCAGCACTTAGCTTTCAGTTATTTTGATCACCCGCCCCTAGTCGGATGGATACAGTGGCCCTTAATCAGTTTGACTTCAAATGAAGGAATCATTCGCTTGGTTCCGGAGTTGTTGTGGGTGCTGTCTTGCTACGGTGTATTTCTAGTTAGCAAAGAACTCCATCGCCTCATTCAAGGTCGTAATGCGGGTTATCTCACCAGCGCACTTCCTTCTGCTAATACCTGTGCTTTGATGTCAGTACTTTGCATCATTGCTGCGCCTCTTCCCCATGTTCTCGCAGTTGGCTTGCTGCCAGATAGTATTCTGATCCCTCTCAGTCTGGGCATCATGCTGATGTCTATACGATGGATCCGCAAAGATACTTATGCCGCAAGTGATTGGCTTGTGCTTGGCATTCTTTTGGGCTTAGCCGGACTGAGCAAATACACTGCCTGCTTTACTGCCTTAGCCCTCTTCATCGTCTTTCTGCTACACCCTAGAAAAACTTGGATCCGCCAAGGTGGATTTTGGCTGGCTTTGCTCATTGCCCTTATTCTGATTAGCCCGGTCCTGTATTGGAATATGACCCATGACTGGATTTCCTTTCGATACCAAATCGCTCATGGCGGTGGTTCTTCATGGGCATGGCGAAGAGTTGCTGCATTCTTAGGTCTGCAGGTGCTCTGCTTTGGACCTCTCATCATTATTGGCGCTTTTTTATTCTGCAAAGATTGTTTGTATACCAGCCGTCGCTCCATGATTGCGCTCTTGAGTTTCTTTGTTATTCCTTTTGTAATTTTTGCAGCGCTCTCCGGCGGTGGGGGTTTGCCGCATTGGACTAGTCCCGCCTGGTTTTGTCTGGCGCCTTTTTCTGGCATTGGTTTAGCAAAGGCCTGGTCTATACGTCACCGCTTTTGGATTAAGTTTCTGTTGATATTGCAAATTACGCTTTGTCTAATGGGTTTTGTTTATGTTTTATCCGGTGGTATCAATACAGCAGCGATTAAGAGCAATCCAATTGCCGATCTTTACGGCTGGAAACTGGCCGGCCAAAAAGCAGCGGAACTTGTGCGAGCAAATCAGGTTCAAGGAATTGCTGTTCAGAATTGGACTCTCGGCAGCCGCATTGCTTGGTACGCTCATCCTTTGCCTGTATTTATTCTTGATCAACGCCAAGACCAGTTTGATCTCTGGTTTGGGGAGCTCCCTTTAGGTAGCTCAGTTTTGTTGGTCAATTGGACTGGTATGCCATTTAATCAACCAACACTAGATAAGCCCATCGACGGGCCTTCAGGCGAGAAGTTCGCCTTTGGCGAATGCAAACCCATAGAGCACATTGCCATTGAGCGATTTGGCCAAAATTTATCCAGTTTTGAATTTAGCCTATGTAGTCATTGGCAGAAAACGGGTTTACGGTAGTAATTCTTTAAATTCAAGGTCTAAGCAGCCTAAAGCATTATCCTTAGGCCTATGAATCCTCAATCCTCAGCCACCCCCAGCCCCAGCACTGGGTGGAAGTCCCTACTGAAGAAAGCCTGGCCTACTATCCGGATTTTGCTGTCGATAGCCCTGCTTTGGAAAGCAACCAGTGGTATCAATTGGGATGCCCTCATCCACTCCGAGATCCAAATGCAGCCCTTATGGTTTGCAGCAGCGGGTGGGGCTATCCTGTTGGCTTTTATTTGCGGTGGCTTGCGTTGGGGAATGCTCATGCGACAAGTTGGTTTTCGTGCAAGTCTCAAGGATTATGTCGCCCTGTACTTTGCCGGTGGTCTCATCAATCAAGGTTTACCTAGTACCCTTGGTGGTGATAGCTACAGGGCAATCACAGCGAGTCATCTAGATGGTCAAGGTCACTTTACTGAGCAGAAAGTCTTAGATGAAGAGCTTCATCACGCAGTCGATCTTGAACACGCAAAACCCAAGCTGCGTTTGAGTTTTTCAATGGTTTTTGTCGATCGGCTGCTCGGCCTTGCAGGCAATAATCTATTGGGCGCCCTAGGATTAATTGTGGGTGGAGCAACCTTAGCCAGCTGGGGAACAAGCTTGGGCTATGCCCTTATGGCGATAATGATTTTCTCGGGCCTATTGATTGCTTTTATTTTGGCCTGGACCCCTGCTCGCAATCTTTTGCAAAAGTTTCTAATGAAATTGAATTTGGGTGATGCTCTGCCTGGTATCCGTTTTGCTTTTTCTTGGCCAATCAATGTTGGACAAGCAGCAGTTGCCATGAGCATTCATTTCTTTACAATCCTGGCGCTGGGTTTTTGTCTCAAGGCTTATGGCGCAGAAGCTCCCTTGGAAGGCCTCATGATTGGCTTACCAGCCCTCAGCTTATTGTTAATGCTGCCAATTAGTATTTCTGGATGGGGCTTACGAGAAGCCACCCTCTCTTCTGTGCTAACCCTCTGGGCAGTTAATCCTTCTGTGACCGTGCTAGCCTCGATTAGCTATGGCGCATTAACTGTTTTATGTGTTTTGCCCGGTGCATTTATTCTATTAAAACGAAAGTCTTCTCTTTAGAGCCTAACTATGAGTATTAGTGTCAATACCATGCGTGCCATCGACCACTGGGTTGGTGTTCCTTTGTGCGCCTTAGTCAGCCCTCTCGTCGCATTAGTCGACCGCATTAAGAGCCTCTTTACGCCTACGCTTGAGGCTCCTAAAAAATTACTCTTTATTGAATTATCCGAAATGGGTAGCGCTATTTTGGTGGACCCAGCGATGCGTAACGCTCAAGCTCGTGGCGCAGAACTATTTTTCTTAATCTTCAAGAGCAATCGCGCCAGCCTATCTTTACTTAATACCGTTAAGCCGGAGAATATTTTTACGATCGATTCTTCCAGCTTGGGCGGCTTAATTAAAGATACGCTACGGTTTTTATGGATTGCGCGCTGCCACAAAATTGATACCGTCATTGATCTCGAGCTCTTCTCTCGCTTCACTGCCCTGCTCACTGGCTTATGTGGTGCCCAGCGCCGAGTCGGCTATCACATCTTTCATGGTGAAGGCTTATGGCGTGGCACGATGTTGACACGCAAGGTCCATTACAACCCGCATATTCACATTACTAAGAATTTCCTATCCCTGATTCATGCGGCTTATGCCAAAGAGATTGAAGTGCCTTTTAGCAAGATTCAGATTTTAGATTCGGAAGTGCGACTTGAACAAGCCATCATTGATACTCAGGTCAAGAATGCAGTGCTCGAGCGAATTGTAAAGTTGGCCAGTTCCGCCGGCATTCCTTTTGCTCATGGTAGACAACGTCTGATTCTGATTAACCCCAATGCCAGTGATTTGCTGCCGCAACGTCGCTGGGCTCAAGCCCGTTTCTCCGAATTAATTCAATCTATCGCAAAGCGTTACCCCGATGATTTGATTCTGATTACAGGTTCACCCGCTGAGATTGCCTATGTAGAAACTGTTCGGTCGGTTGCTAATGTTGCGCATGCCCTCAATTTTGCAGGGCAAGTTAGCTTCTCAGAACTACCCGCTCTCTATACTCTGTCGGATGTCATGGTGACCAATGATTCTGGTCCTGGACATTTTTCTGCAGTGACGCCTTTGAGAACGATCGTGTTATTTGGACCAGAAACACCTGCACTGTATGGTTCATTAGGCAACTCGATTTCGATTACAGCGAACTTGGCTTGCTCGCCTTGCGTCAGCGCTGCTAACCACCGCAAGACCCCCTGTCATAACAATGTCTGTATGCAAGCCATTAGCGTTAAGCAAGTGATGGAAAAGGTCGAGTTGCAGTTACAGGCAGCCGATCTCGCTAAGCAAGCTTGATTCCATGACATATCAACGCCCTTCTTTGTTGGTATGTTGTGCGCCTGTTCTACCCTTAGCATTAGGCTTGCTGATCTACTTTGGTGGCATCCAGAACAGCAGTTTTCTATTCATCAATCAAATCACACAGAATGTTCCCGATCGAATTTGGGCGGGCCTGACCTTTTTAGGAAATGGCTGGGGCACATTTGCGCTTGCCTTTCCTTTACTCTTGTTAGCCCCACGCTTACTCAGTGCTGGCATCTTTGCAGGATTATTGGGCGGCTTAGCCATTGCCATTCTCAAACCACTGGTGAACTTACCTAGACCCGCAAGTGTTTTGGCTAGCGGTGACTTTCATCAAATTGGCGAAGCTCTACTTTATAACTCCATGCCATCAGGCCATACCTTAACGGCCTTCGCCGTCGCAAGCGGTCTTTACTTTGCTTGTGAAATCGATAAGCGCAAGCCTTTGCTCTGCTTATTTGCCTTAGCATCTCTGGTTGGCTTATCCCGCAGCGCGGTGGGTGCTCACTGGTTAAGTGATGAGTTCGTAGCAGCTGCAATTGGTCTTTGGTGCGGAATCCTCGGCTCTTTTCTGGCTAGCTTGATTCCCGATAGTCAACTGTTCTTGAGTAAGTGGTGGCCCCGCTTTATTGCACTGTGCGGCTTATTGACCATCTACCCTTTGCTCACCCAAACCATGGATTCGGATTTAAATCACCCTTTGCAATATGCCTGCGCCCTACTGATTGCAATTACCTTAGCGCTCTTTGTGCGGGCACAGCGCACTCAGTCCAGTCGCTAATTCATGTTTAGTTATCGACACGCCTTTCATGCAGGCAGCCATGCTGACATCCTCAAACATATTGTTCTAATTCAACTTGTTAGCTATCTTCAAGAAAAAGAAGGGGCTCTAACGATCATTGATACTCATGCTGGAGCTGGTATCTATAGTCTTAGTGATGGCTTTGCTGCCGTGAGCAAAGAAGCTGAGGGTGGTATCTTTCGCTTAAATCAATACTTTCAATCTTCAGATCATTCAGTCTTCACAAGTAGCATTAGTGAATATATGCAGGCGATTGCCTCTGAAAATCCGAATGAAGAGATTGCCTTTTATCCTGGCTCCCCTTTTATCTTGGCAAAAATGTTGCGCCCACAGGATCGATTGAAACTCTTTGAGCTTCATCCCAAAGAAATTGACTTGCTACGCCACAATGTGCAGCAGCTCCCACAATCTAAGCAGATTGATATTTATCACGAGGATAGCTTTAGTCGATTAAAAGGTTTAGTTCCCCCGCCAAGCCGCCGCGGACTCGTTCTGATTGATCCATCTTATGAAGACAAGCAAGACTATCGATATTTAGAATCCGCCCTAGAAGAAGCCTTAAGTCGCTTTGCTACGGGCTGTTATGCCATTTGGTATCCGATTCTCTCCAGAAGAGAGGCAGCTGCCCTGCCTGATAGATTGCAGAAAATCGCCACTGCTCATAAACGGTCTTGGCTACAAGCTGAGTTGAGAGTGGAGAACTCTCCAGGAGAGCGACGTCTACAAGCCAGCGGTATGTTTGTTCTCAATCCCCCCTGGACCCTTGAGGGCCACCTTAAGGAGGCCTTGCCTACCCTAGTTAAAATCTTGGGTCAAAACTCAGGGGCGGAGTTTATCTTAAAGAACGTTGAAAACTAAAGATCACTTCGACTGTGGTCGATAGTCAAACATGATTTCACTACGGCGTAAGAAAGGTAAAGTCCATGGTGGGTTGTAACGTGCAAATTGCGCTGGTCCAATAGGTGTCAAACGTTTTTCCGCCATCCAATCTTTAAGCTCAGTCGTCTTCGCCTCTACCTTGCTATAGGTACTAAAACCAGAGAAAGTAATCACTGCTTTATTTTCTGCTGGAATTTTTTTAAGTTGGACCTGCTCATCCACCGGCGTAGGCAGAGTACTCAGCTCAAAAGAGCTTGGCATCACAAAGGCTACTAGCCACTCATTGGTTCCTTCGTTGATTAAGACTGGCGAACCCATTGCAGCAGATTCAGCTTTAGGTTCGACAATGACTGGAATGGTCATCTCAATTTTTTCTTTAGACTGATTTTTTCCAAAGATATAAGCTGCAATGAGTCTAAAGCCGGCACTGGAGGCCTCACTCATATCACCCTTCACCCTCACCTCAGCAATGATCTTTGGCTCGTAGGCTCGGAGTTCAAATGGGCCAGACTGCTCAAGCACACTATATTTTGGCTCTTCAATTGCCATAACTGCTCCTGAGAAAAGGATTAATCCAGCTAAACAGATTTGTAGTAACTTTTTAGTTTGACTCATTGAGAACTCACTTACCATTTGGACTGCAATACAAAGCCAGAGGAGTTGTAACTTAATTTACCGCTGGCTCCAACAGGTAAAGTTACCTTATTTGCTTGATGGCCAAACGGTAAATCCGTTAAGAGCGGAATACCTTCGGGCAGACGCTTGCGCAGATGCTCGAAGACCATATGGAGATCATAGCCCTGATCATGGTCAAAAAGGCGATATGCAGAAAATCCACCTAATAGGACGGCGCTTTGGGAACCCAGAATACCCGCATCCAATAATTGCATTAAATTACGTTCGATTCGATAAGGATGCTCGTTCACATCCTCTAGAAACAGAATGCCGCCCTGTATTTGCTTTTGCGCTGGGAAATATGGAGTTCCAACTAGGCTGCACAGAATCGTTAAATTGCCACCCCAGAGGGTTCCAGTTAGCTCTCCTGCGGTAGATTTACCTAAATAACTCTGCTGAGCCTCTACTTTGCAATCCAATTGACGATCCTGAATCGCTGCCTGAAAGTGTTTCCACATCAATGGGTCAGGGATAATTTCAGCTTGGCTCTCTTTAGGCCCAAAGTCGTAGTTGAGCATAGGGCCCGCTAAGGAGACTGCGCCAGTTTTTGCCAGTAAACCCAATTGGAAGACAGTAAAGTCGCTATGGCCACATACCTGAAGTCCATTTTGAATGGCGTTTGCAATTTGCTGCCATTCAATATCGGGCAATAAGCGGTGTAAGCCATATCCACCTCGCATGGCTAAAACAAGATGCTCTCCAGAGAGCTTTCCGATTTGATTGAGCTCAGATAGGCGCTCTGCATCTTTTCCAGAGAAGCGCTGATGTCTTCGCTCAACGCAATCGGTATTTTGAACCTCAAAACCTTGCCGCTTAAACCATTCAATAGCAGCAAAAGGACTTTGCGGTTCTGGGTTTGCGCCTGAAGGAGCAATTACATGAATTTTTTTCAACGCCGCTCCTTAAAGAAATCTTTTAGCGCTTGACCGCACTCCGACTCTAGTACGCCACCATCGACTGTTGTCTGATGATTCAATTGATTGATCGAGAAAATATCCACCACACTGCCAGCTGCACCAGTCTTAGGGTCTCGAGCACCAAATACGACTCTATCTACTCTAGCATGGAGCATCGCCCCGGCACACATCACACAGGGCTCTAGAGTGACGTACAGGGTACTGCCAGGCAAGCGATAATTTTGTATCTCACCAGCAGCAGATCTGAGGGCCAGCATTTCTGCATGCGCACTTGGATCGTGATTACCAATAGGACGATTAAATGCTTTAGAAATGACTGCCCCGTTATGGACCAAGACCGCGCCAACTGGAACCTCCCCAGCTTGAGCAGCGAGTTTGGCCTGCTCTAATGCTTGCATCATGAACTGGTGATCAAGCTCGCTAGACATGATTAAGGACGATGGACGTCTGCCCAGCAATTGGGGGTTTCATAAAGCCGAATCGCTGTAAGTTGTAAGCGTCCAGCAAAGGCTTTATCAAATAGCGGAGATAAGATGTTGAACGCAGCTTGTGCCAAGTTTTCCACTGTAGGGACATGTTCCATGACTACCGTCTTGTGATTGGGCAAACTGTTCAGAAAATCCACCAAGCCTTGGTCTTCTTTGGCTACTAAGAATGCATGATCCCATGGCTCAACAACGTATTGATTACTCAAACGTTTGATATCAGCGAAGTCTAAGACCATGCCGTCATCGGCTTGACCTGGATGATTAGCAATTTCGCCCGATAAGGTAAGCTCAATCGCGTAGCGATGTCCATGAAGATGTTTGCACTGGCCATCATGATTCGGAATGCGATGACCTGCATCAAACTCAAGTCGACGGGTAATAGATATGGGTGCTGGCTTCATGAGGAATTGTTTTTCTGTGAGTATTTACCGAATGCCAATTATCTTATGAGTTTGCATGCTCAGACGCCATAATGGGCGTTTTTGACACAGTTGAATGGCTAATTGGGTATTTTCTGCCAACTGAGCGCCATCCATCGGCTGCAAAAAGCGATTACGGTAATCCATTTTCTCAAAGCGGCCGAGTAAATTTTCTAGATTGTCATGTCCTACCTGTGGAATAACCAACTTCATTTCGTCTGCTTGAAGTACAACCAAGTCAGCCCCTGCTTTAGGACTTACGCAAACCCAGTCAACACCTGCAGGCACCTTGAGAGTGCCATTAGTTTCAATTGCTACCTCAAAAGCCTTGTGATGAAGCGCATCAATTAAAGCTTTATCCAACTGGAGCAAAGGCTCTCCACCGGTGAAGACAACGTAACGTTGTTGTGGGCCAGCCTTAGTTGAGAGCCACGCAAGTTCAATTGCAGCAGCTAGGCTTTCGGCAGTTTCAAACTTTCCACCACCATCACCATCAAAGCCTACAAAATCAGTATCGCAAAACTGGCAGACTGCAGTAGCTCGATCTTCCTCGCGCCCACTCCACAAGTTACATCCAGTGAAACGACAAAAGACTGCAGCTCGCCCCGTATGTGCGCCCTCACCTTGTAGGGTTGGAAAAAGTTCTTTAATGGTATACATAGTCAATCAAGTGGAAGTGAGATTATTTCCAAGAGAGCAGTTCGCTTTCAAGGTAATCTTCCCAGAGAGCTGCGGCAATGTTATAGCCTGGCAATAAATATCGACCTGAACTTCTTCTAATGACCCAGCGCCCAATTTTTGGTGATAACCAGATATCTTCATCACGCCAATTTGCTATACGAGAAAAATCATTGCTCTCAAAATTAGGGGCATTCACGTGATACTTGAGCGTCAGAAAATCGCCCGCGGGCACTTGTATTCTTTGCCAAGATTGAGTATTGATATTTTCGCTCCAATAATAGGAATTATCGGGATAACCAGGCACGATATAGCGAGTTTGATAAAACCCAGACCAACCGGCTCTAAGTTGCTCAGGCCATAGTGGCATCGGTTTCTGAAATTGCTGGGGTGGGTTCCAATGGGGATCTTGCAAGATATATCCCCGAGGGCTTTGAATCTCATCGGGCAACACACCCAGCTTTTGACCAACTCGGGAAATCCGAATTTGTGCACCTACCGCCTCAACACGCTCAGTAACTGTATCCATTAGCAAGCCATTGAAAACATTTTTAATGCTGTATACCCACTCTTGGCCAACCTGCGGTGGCCGCATATGAATATCAAAAGGCTGAGGCTCACTTACCCCTTGCGGAAATGGCAATGAAGAGAGGCATGCTACCGGCAGAGATGCTGCAGTGAGCAGTAATGCCCTACGTGTGAGATTTACTTGTAACTCTGGAGCTGCCACTGGGTAGTGTCCTCAAGTGACTCATTGTTAATCTGCCCTTGAATCTTGCAGGAGCCGGTTGACTCACGGGCAACCCAACGACCAATTTGTGGGGCAAACCAAATGGTTTCTTTACGTACGCAATCCACTTTATTGGGATCAGCATTTTCAAAATAAATCAGGTTCTGGAAACGCAGTGCAGTAAAGGTTCCGGCTGGAACAGTAATTTGCTGCCAGCCATTGGAGCTCATATATAAATTCCAGTTATAGAAATTGCCATCATAGCCAGTGATTTGATACTTTGTATTAGCTTGCTTACTCGAATTGCCTGAAAGATTTTGTGGCCACAAAGGAATGGCTGGGCTGTAGCTAATGACTCGAGTCCAATGGGGATCAGTAGAGATCATTCCCCATGGCCCCTGGATTTCTGAAGGTAATTGACCACCATCAGCAGTTGTTCTGGTGATCGTGATCTGAGCGCCAACGCTAGAGACTCGCTCAGTAATAATGCCTAACTCTTTGCCATTAAATACATTCTTCTTAGAGTAAACCCATTCTTGGCCCACTTGAGGAGCGCGCACGGTTGGCAAAGGGTTAGGAGTAGATATTGAGTTACCTGTCTCATAACCCAACGGAGCTGCGCAAGCAGTAATGGCCAAAACCCAAGCAAGGGTAGAGGTGCGCTGTAATAGATTCATATGATTTATTCCCACTCTATGGTTGCTGGTGGTTTACCGCTAATGTCGTAGACCACTCGATTGATGCCACGCACTTCATTGATGATGCGATTGGAAACCTTGCCCAAGAGTTCGTGTGGCAAGTGAGCCCAATGTGCAGTCATAAAGTCTTGAGTTTGTACAGCTCTTAGGGCAACAACATACTCATAGGTTCTACCATCACCCATGACGCCAACCGATTTCACTGGCAAGAAGACTGCAAAGGCCTGACTGGTTAAGTCATACCAGGATTTTCCACTTTGCTGATCAATCGTATTGCGTAGTTCTTCAATAAAAATGGCATCAGCACGTTGTAATAATTTGGCAAACTCTTCTTTTACTTCGCCCAAGATACGAACACCAAGACCAGGACCTGGGAAGGGGTGGCGATAGACCATCTCTCTTGGCAAGCCAAGAGCAACGCCAAGCTCTCTCACTTCATCCTTAAATAATTCGCGTAAGGGCTCTAGTAACTTGAGATGCATATCTTCTGGTAAACCGCCCACATTATGGTGGCTCTTAATCGTATGCGCGCCCTTCTTGCCTTTACCTGCAGACTCAATGACGTCTGGATAAATCGTTCCCTGAGCTAACCATTTCGCGTTTTTAACCTTAGCTGATTCACTCTGGAAGATTTCAACAAATTCCTTGCCGATAATTTTTCGCTTAGCTTCAGGATCAGCAACACCAGCAAGCTCAGACATAAATTTGGGGGCAGCATCGACCCGTATCACCTTCACTCCAAGATTGCGGGCAAACATCTCCATCACCATATCGCCTTCGTTAAGACGCAGCAAACCATGATCCACAAATACACAAGTCAGCTGATCGCCAATCGCCCTATGAATTAAGGCGGCAGCAACGCTTGAATCGACGCCGCCGGATAAACCAAGAATGACTTCTTCCTTACCAACCTGCTTCTGGATTTTTTCTACAGCTTCGCTGATGTAATCACCCATCACCCAATCTGGTTTGCAGCCGCAAATCTCATGTACAAAGCGGTTAATGATTGCGGTGCCTTGAAGCGTATGAGTGACTTCTGGATGAAACTGAAAGGCATAAAATTTACGCTTTTCATCTGCCATACCGGCGATTGGACAAGACTCTGTTGAAGCCATCAACTGAAAAGACTCTGGCAAGCTGGTAACAGAATCGCCGTGACTCATCCATACTTTCAGAATACCGTGACCTTCGCTAGTAGAGAAGTCTTGAATGCCTTTGAGTAGAGCAGTATGACCATGGGCACGCACTTCTGAGTAACCAAACTCACGGGCTTTGCCTAAGGACTCAGCGGACGCCACAGCACCGCCCAATTGGGTTGCCATAGTTTGCATACCGTAGCAAATCCCCAGCACAGGAACGCCCAGTTCAAAAACAATATTTGGGGCTCTTGGGCTGCCTGGCTCGGTTACAGAGTTGGGGCCACCTGACAGAATGATGCCTTTACAGCCCTCTTCTAGAACGAAGCGGCGAATGAATTTGGGATCACAATCGTAAGGATGGATTTCAGAATAGACTTTTCCATCACGTACACGTCTGGCAATGAGCTGGGTTACTTGTGAGCCAAAGTCGAGAATCAGTATCTTATCGTGCACGAAGGAGGCTGCCTTATGAAGTCTTAGTCGATGTGGTAATTCGGCGCTTCCTTAGTGATCTTCACATCATGAACATGCGACTCGCGTACACCTGCACTTGTGATTTCCACAAAATTGGCTTTCTCATGCAGCTCATTGATCGTTTTGCAACCCAAATAGCCCATGGAAGAACGAATACCACCCGTTAATTGATGCAAGATGGTCAGAACACTACCTTTGTAAGGAACTTGTCCTTCAATTCCTTCGGGAACCAGTTTCTCCGCATTGGCTGCGCTGATGTCGCCTTGGAAATAGCGATCTGCAGAACCATCTGTCATGGCGCCCAAAGAACCCATGCCACGATAACTCTTGTATGAACGTCCTTGATAGAGGAACACTTCACCTGGCGCTTCTTCAGTTCCTGCAAACATACCACCCATCATTACTGAATTAGCGCCCGCTGCCAATGCTTTAGAGACATCGCCAGAATAGCGAATACCGCCATCAGCAATCAGTGGGATACCAGTACCCTTGAGTGCGTTAGACACATTCACAATCGCTGTAATTTGGGGAACACCAACACCCGCAACAATGCGAGTAGTACAAATCGAACCAGGCCCAATACCAACCTTGACGCCGTCAGCACCATGATCGGCCAGAGCCTTAGCAGCCTCACCGGTTGCAATATTACCGCCAATCACTTGGACCTGAGGATAATTTTTCTTGACCCACTGAACGCGATCAAGCACGCCCTGACTATGCCCGTGAGCAGTATCCACCACGATCACATCGACGCCTGCACGCACCAAAAGCTCAACGCGCTCATCGTTATCGGGACCGACACCTACCGCAGCACCGACCCGTAATTTACCTTCGCTATCTTTACAGGCATTAGGATGTTCAGTGGCCTTCAAAATATCTTTAACCGTAATCAGGCCGCGCAGCTCAAAAGCATTATTGACAACCAATACGCGCTCTAAGCGATGTTTACTCATCAAGCGTTTGGCTTCTTCTAAGCTCGCGCCCTCTTTAACCGTAATCAAACGTTCACGAGGAGTCATCTTCGATTTAACAGGTGCATCTAAATCTTCTTCGAAGCGTAAGTCGCGATTGGTAATAATGCCAACGACTGTTTTTCCTTCAAGAACTGGGAAACCCGAAAATCCATGCTCGCGGGATAACTGCATCACTTGACGAACGGTCACCGATGGTCCGATCGTAATTGGATCACGCAAGACACCAGATTCATAGCGTTTGACTTTAGCTACTTCACGAGCCTGCTCTGCAGGTGAAAGGTTTTTATGAACAATGCCAATACCGCCTTCGCTGGCCATGGCAATTGCCAATCGACCTTCCGTGACGGTATCCATTGCTGCGGATACTAAAGGCGTGTTGAGTGAAATACTTCGAGTGAGTTGAGTCGCCAAATTGGCGTCTCGAGGGAGCACCGATGAATAAGCCGGCACGAGGAGCACATCGTCAAAAGTGAGTGCTTTTTGAATGAGTCGCATGCAAAACCCCTAGTCGCAAAAACAGATTATAGCCTCCTTGCCTTTCTTCTAGAGGCCGCAGCCTGAAATTTGGCATCCTGGTTTTGATTTGCCTTTTTCCGACGGACGGTTTTGGGATCTATTAATAAGGCGGAATAGAGCTCTAGGCGATCGCCAGCATAAATCGGACTATCCCAATCCTTGCGCTTACCAAACACCCCAAAACAGCCCTTTCTGGCTAAAACAGGGTCGTTTGGCCCGGTAGCAATACCGGCTTTTTGCAAAGCCAGGCCTACAGTGGCCTTTTCATTGGGCGCTAAAGTGAGTTGGAATGGGGTGATCTTTGGCACTTCGCCTCGGGCATCGCAAATCCAAATCTCAAGCATCGAGATCCTCAGCCCGCTTCACAAAGCACTCCACAAAGGTCCCGGCGATATAGCCAAAAACAGGGCCAATGACCTTATCGAGCAGGACATTCTTAAACTCCCACTCCAGGGTGAATTCCACCTTGCAGGCATCTTCGCGAAGTGAGATGAATTTCCATTGGCCAGAAAAACGTTTAAATGGGCCATCTACAAACACCATATCTATTGAGTCTGGTCGATGATTGGTATTGCGGGTATGAAAAAATTGGGAAATTCCCTTAAATTGAATATGAATTTTGGCATCCAAGACAGTATCGGTTTGCTCAAAAATCTCTACCCCACCACACCAAGGTAAAAACTCGGGGTAGCTAGCCACATCAGTGACCAAGCCATACATGCGCTCTGCAGATTGGTCAATTAAAACGGTCTTGTGGACGTCTGCCATAATCGATCGTGAGAAGGTAAAAATATGAGTATCGTCGATAACAAAAAAGCCTTCTTCGATTATTTTATCGAGGAACGGTTCGAGGCGGGTCTGGTTCTAGAAGGCTGGGAAGTCAAGGCCATCCGTGCAGGTCGCGCCCAAATTAAAGAAGCGTATGTCGTCATTCGCCAGGCGGAGCTTTTTCTGATTGGCGCTCATATTGCCCCGCTTCTTTCTGCGTCCAGCCATATCGTTCCCGATAACACCCGGACCCGTAAATTACTCCTCAATGCGATAGAGATCCGTAAGCTCATCGGCAAGGTTGAACAAAAGGGCTATACCCTGGTTCCAATTAATCTCCATTTCTCGAAAGGTAATGTGAAATGCGAGATTGGGTTAGCCAGGGGTAAAAAACAGCATGACAAACGTGCGGCAACCAAAGAGCGTGAGTGGGAAGTCCAAAAAGGTCGAATCGCTCGTGGCGACCTCAATAGCTAGAAATCGCTTAGACTAGGCCTATTTTCCCCATATTGGTGCAATATGGCACCAAGCCGCTCCCCTCTTTACATTGTTGTCATCTCAAAGGCGTTAGTTTGTCATTATGAAATTGCCTTTCGATGAGATGCTCGATGCTGCCGGTAAAGCGCGTCCCCACTACCAGATATTCCATAACTGGCTAAAACAGCAAAGCGATACCCTGATGGGTCTCAAGCGTGCTGAGGCTGACCTGATCTTTCGTAGAGTGGGCATCACCTTTGCGGTCTATGGCGATGATTTGGGCTCGGAAAGAACAATCCCATTTGATCAAGTGCCTCGGATCTTTGCAGCCAAAGAATGGGCGCAATTAGAAAAAGGTTTACGTCAACGCGTAAAAGCCCTCAACCGATTTATCTACGACGTTTATCACGAAGAAGACATCATTAAAGCGGGGATTATTCCAGCTGAACAAATCTTCAACAATGCGCAATATCGGCCTGAGATGCGCAATGTCAATATTCCCAGAGACATCTATGCACAAATTGCAGGCATTGATATTGTGCGAGCAGGTGAAGGTGAGTTCTACGTCTTAGAAGACAACTTGCGTGTTCCTTCGGGGGTGTCATATATGGTGGAAGATCGCAAGATGATGATGCGGCTCTTTCCGGATCTCTTTCAAAAATATCGCGTAGCGCCTGTAGAGCACTACCCTGACTTACTGTTGGAGTGTCTTAAATCGGTTAAGCCTGAAGATGTTAAAAAACCCAATGTCGTTGTACTCACACCAGGCATGTATAACTCCGCCTATTTCGAGCACAGCTACTTAGCGCAACAAATGGGTGTTGAGCTAGTCGAAGGCAAGGATTTGTTTGTAAAGAACGAGCAGGTCTTTATGCGCACCACCCAAGGTCCAGAGCGAGTAGACGTCATTTATCGCCGGGTTGACGATGACTTCTTGGACCCACTCTCTTTCCGCTCTGATTCCACACTCGGTGTTGCTGGACTCTTATCCGCCTATCGAGCTGGCAATGTCACTTTAGCCAATGCAATTGGTACTGGTATTGCAGATGACAAGTCGATCTACCCATACGTACCAGACATGATTGAGTTCTATTTAGGTGAAAAGCCGATCCTCAATAATGTACCTACGTTTCAATGTCGCAAGCCTGATGACCTGGCCTATACCTTAGCCAACCTCGATAAATTGGTGGTGAAGTTAACGCACGGCGCGGGTGGCTATGGCATGTTAGTAGGCCCCGCAGCTAGTAGAGGAGAGATTGAAGAATTTAGAGCTCATCTCATCGCTAATCCCGATAAATATATTGCTCAGCCCACGCTCGCTCTATCAACCTGCCCTACATTTGTTGAATCCGGCGTAGCACCTCGTCATATTGATTTGAGACCCTTTGTACTATCCGGCAAAACGATCAAGATGGTTCCTGGTGGCCTCACTCGGGTTGCTTTAAAAGAGGGTTCTTTGGTGGTTAACTCCTCCCAAGGTGGTGGTACCAAAGACACCTGGGTCTTGGAAGAATAAGAGAAGAGCCTATGTTAAGCCGCACAGCAGATTGCTTATATTGGATGGCTCGTTACACCGAGCGTGCAGAAAATACTGCACGTATGCTCGACGTCAATCACCAAACCTCTTTACTTCCACAGCCAGCAGAATTTCTGGAGCAAAGCTGGAAAAAATTGCTGACGATTTCTAAATTGGAAGCAGACTTCTTGAGTAAGTACGATGTCATTAATCGCGAGAATGTCTTGGACTTTATGATTTACGAGACCAGCAATCCCTCCAGCATCGTTTCTTGTTTATATGCTGCGCGTGAGAATGCACGTGTCATTCGAGGAAAAATTACATCCGAAGTTTGGGAAACCCAAAATACGACTTGGCTTGAGCTTCAACGCATTTTGGAGGCCAGGGACCAAGCGGATCCTAGTCGTTTGCTCGATTGGGTCAAACACCGTTGTCACCTCTTCCGCGGGGTCATGTACGGTACGATGCTCAAAAATGAATCCTTTTACTTTATTAATATCGGTACTCTCTTGGAGCGGGCTGATAATACCGCCCGTATTTTAGAGACCAAGTATGAAGATCAGGCTAGTCTGAAAGTTCTGCGAGCTCAAAATAATGGTGGTGATAATGAAGATGGTGGAAGTTTTTTTGATTTCTACCACTGGGCAGCTCTATTGCGCTCTGTCTCCGCTTTTGAAATCTATCGTCAGATTTACTCTGACCAAGTCGTGCCTAAACAGGTTGCTCAATTATTGATTTTCAATAAACAGATGCCTCGCTCGCTAGTCTGTTGCGTGAATGAACTCATCTCATTGATTGCTGAAGTGGAAAATAATCAGTCAAGAGAAATTGAAAGGTTACTGGGAAAACTCAAGGCCAGCCTGGATTACTCAGATATTGATGAAGTTTTCTCCCAAGGTCTCGAAGAATTTATTGAGTCTTTCCTTGAAAGAATTAACCATATCGCCGATGAATTTAGCACCGCATACCTCATTCCATTGGCTTCGAATTAAAAAATGACCATGCATTTAAAGATCCGCCACCGCACTGAGTATCGCTACGAAACTCCCGTACGGTATTCCATTCAGGAATTACGCCTCACCCCACCTCAAACTGCAGGCCAAAAAATTGAGCGCTGGAAAGTGGGAACGCCAATTAAAGCCAGCACTTCACATGATGCTTTTGGCAATCTGTGTAGCGTCTTTGTGCAAGAGAGCCCCTATACCTCAATGATGATTGAGGCCGAGGGAGAAATCCATACTCAAGATGCTTATGAATTTATTGATACGCCAA
The DNA here is from genome assembly GCF_003261235.1 of Polynucleobacter paneuropaeus. Lineage (NCBI taxonomy): Bacteria > Pseudomonadati > Pseudomonadota > Betaproteobacteria > Burkholderiales > Burkholderiaceae > Polynucleobacter > Polynucleobacter paneuropaeus. The sequence continues at coordinate 1,152,365 of NZ_CP030085.1, forward strand.
AGGCTGTCTCACCTTTCTACCTGCTCCAGCAAACCCATTTGACTGAGCCCACCCAAGAAATGCTCTCTTTCTTCGAGAAGAATCTGCCAAAGAACAACACGATTGAATCAGTTCTTAAATTAGCTAGCGCTGTACAGGCTACGATTGCCTATCGCCCTGGTGAAACCAATTTTGCAACGACTGCCGCACAATCATTTGCCTTGAAGTCTGGTGTTTGTCAGGATCACGCGCACGTGATGCTGGGTCTTTGCCGATTCTCGGGCATTCCTGCGCGCTACGTTAGTGGATATTTCTTTGCAGAAGAATCTCCAAATTTAGCGAGCCACGCTTGGATTGATTTTTGTAGTGATATCGATCAAGGAATATGGCAAAGTATTGATATCACCCATGCTTGCTTAGCCGATGCCCGCCACATTCGACTGGCCATTGGACGAGATTACTATTCAGCTGCTCCTGTTAAAGGGGTACGTTCTGGTGGTGGTGGCGAGGAGCTCAGCGCTAGTATTTCCATACAACAAGTCCTTTGAACCTCAGTTTTAGTCTTAGGCGATAATCCCAAGAAATCATTTTTAGGAAGTTTGCTATGACGTATTGCGTAGGCTTATGTTTAAAAGACGGTCTAGTCTTTTTATCCGATACCAGAACCAATGCAGGTGTTGATCAGATTGGCACCTTCCGCAAAATGGCCCTCTTTCAAAAAGATCAGAATCGTTTTTTTGCACTGATGAGCGCTGGCAACCTGGCCGTTAGCCAGGCTGTAAAAGAAATATTACTCCAAGGTCAAATGTTTGACGGCATGAACTTATGGAATGCGCAAAGCACACATGATGCTGCAGTAGTTATCGGTGAAGCTGTCAAACAAGTCTATGAGCGTGATCATGAAGCTTTAGAAAAAGCAGGGCTTGAATTTAATTGCAATTTCATCTTTGGCGGGCAAATCAAAGGCGAGCGACCCAGGCTCTTTAATATTTACTCTGCAGGTAATTTCATTGAAGCAACACCAGAGACCTGCTACTTTCAGATTGGTGAGTCTAAATACGGTAAGCCGATCTTGGATCGTGTGATCACTTTTGATACCCCACTCAATTTAGCCACTAAATGCGCCCTCATCTCGATGGACTCGACTCTGAAAAGTAATATCTCGGTTGGTCTACCGCTGGATTTATTGGTGTACGAAAAGAATTCCTTGAAGGCCAGCAAGCTTGTAACCATCGATGATGCCAATCCCTATTTCGAGATGATTCATAAACTCTGGGGTGAAAAACTTCGCGCTGCTTTCAATGCCATTATTGAGCCTAGCTGGAATAATACGGGCCGTGGGCCCTCTATTACCGCCCCAACCAAAAAGATGGGGCCAGTATTAATTCATAAGGGTGTAAAAAAGAGTTTGCCAACTAGCAGGCCCAGCAAAAAAGGGGCAACAAAAAAGGCGACTACCAAGACTAGGTCCAAGTAAGTCGCCTCTGTGTCTTAGCTTGGGTTTACTGCTTACCCAACATCTCCCATGTAGCAACCACGCTATCCGGGTTCAGAGAAATTGATGTAATCCCTTTAGCAACCAACCAGCGTGCAAAGTCCGGATGGTCAGAAGGTCCTTGACCGCAAATACCGACATATTTATTTTGCTTACGGCAAGCTTCAATCGATCGCGCAATCATGAACTCAACTGCAGGATCGCGTTCATCAAAGTCAATCGCCAATAATTCCATTCCAGAATCGCGGTCTAGTCCCAAGGTAAGCTGGGTCATATCATTTGATCCAATCGAGAAGCCATCGAAGTATTCGAGGAACTCATCAGCCAAAATCGCATTTGAAGGAATCTCGCACATCATGATGAGGCGCAAGCCATTAACACCACGCTTGAGGCCCAGCTTTTCCATCATACCAATCACACGCTGCGCTTGCTTGATAGTGCGTACGAATGGCACCATGATTTCAACATTATCTAGGCCCATATCTTCGCGCACGCGTTTCATCGCCGCGCACTCTAAGGCAAATGCTTCACCAAAATCTTCAGATATATAACGTGAGGCACCCCGGAAACCAAGCATCGGATTTTCTTCATCAGGCTCATAACGTGAACCACCAATCAGTTTCTTGTACTCATTGGATTTGAAGTCGGATAAACGAACGATAACTGGCTTGGGATAGAAAGCTGCAGCGATAGTGGCTACACCCTCAACTAGCTTGTCTTCGTAAAAAGCGCGTGGGCTGGCATAGCCTCGCGCCACGCTCTCAACAGCACGCTTGAGATCAGGATCTACATTGGGATATTCCAATACAGCACGGGGATGAACACCAATGTAATTATTAATAATGAACTCAAGACGCGCTAAGCCGACACCTGCATTCGGAATCTGGCAGAAATCGAACGCCAACTGAGGATTACCGATGTTCATGGTGATCTTGACAGGAATCTCCGGCAAGGCGCCTCGAGAAACTTCAGTGACTTCCGTTTCAATCAAGCCATCATAAATATGACCTTCGTCACCTTCAGCACAAGATACCGTAACAACCATACCATCTTGGAGTTGATCGGTAGCATCACCGCAACCGACTACTGCTGGAACACCCAACTCACGCGCAATAATCGCAGCGTGACAGGTACGACCACCACGATTGGTCACAATCGCAGAAGCACGCTTCATTACGGGCTCCCAGTTAGGGTCGGTCATATCGGCTACTAATACGTCGCCAGGCTGAACACGATCCATCTCGCTAGGATCACGAATGATTCTGACCGGACCACCACCGATCTTTTGACCAATGGCTCGGCCCTTAGCTAAAACCTTAGAGCTACCCTTCAATTTGTAACGCATTTCCACTTGTCCGGCAGCTTGACTCTTCACGGTCTCTGGGCGCGCTTGCAAAATATAGATACGGCCATCTTGACCATCCTTACCCCACTCGATATCCATCGGACGACCGTAATGCTTTTCAATGATGACAGCGTATTTTGCTAACTCTGTAATATCTGCGTCTTCCAAAGAAAAACGGTTGCGTTTTTCTGGGGTAACGTCAACAGTCACCACTTTCTCAACAGAGCCTGCTGGAGCAAATTGCATTTGAATCAGTTTTGATCCCAAAGAACGGCGAATAATCGCTTTCTTGTTTTGTGCCAAGGTAGTTTTGAAAACATAGAACTCATCTGGATTAACCGCGCCCTGCACCACAGTCTCACCTAAGCCATAGCTTGAGGTAATGAAAACCACATCTTCAAAGCCAGATTCGGTATCCAAAGTAAACATCACACCCGCAGCACCCAAGTCAGAACGTACCATGCGCTGAATACCAGCTGACAATGCTACCTCGGCATGAGCAAAGCCTTTGTGCACTCGATATGAGATTGCACGATCGTTATAAAGCGAAGCAAACACTTCACGAATCTTCTTCAGAACATCATCAATACCTTCGACGTTTAAGAAGGTCTCTTGTTGACCAGCAAATGAGGCATCTGGAAGATCCTCAGCAGTAGCTGAGGAGCGGACCGCAAAGGAGCCCTTGCCGGAGTCGTCTAATTTCTTAAAAGCGGTGCGAATTTCTTCATCCAGACGGGGCTGAAATGGCGCAGTCTCAATCCAATGACGAATTTCTGCACCGGCTTCAGCTAAAGCACGAACATCATCAATATTCAGATTCTCTAAACGCTTCTGAATTCTCTCAGTGAGATTGTTGTGTTGTAAGAAATCTCGAAATGCTAGTGCAGTAGTGGCAAAACCGGTAGGTACACGAACCCCGGTGCTTGCTAACTGTGAAATCATTTCTCCTAAGGAGGCATTCTTACCACCGACGGATTCAACATCGGTCATGCGGAGCTGCTCAAAAGGTAAAACATAGGCTTGCGCCATACTGCTGTTTTGCTGTTGTTGGTTGGACATAAACTACTCTCTAAAGATAAGGAAACTGGTCGAGCGGCCGCACTAAATACGGCATACTTCATTAACGTATTATTGTAGTGCTGACCCCGACCCAAAGACCCAAAATCATGTCCAACGAATCCCGCATTGTTTTCATTGTTTCAGATGGAACTGGCATCACCGCCGAGAACTTCAGTCAATCGATTTTGGCGCAATTTGAGGCCACTTTTAGGCAGATTCGGATCCCTTTTGTGGATACCTCTGAAAAAGCCCATGACGCGGTTAGTAACATTAATCAAGCCGCCTCTAAGTATGGCGTGCAACCCATTGTTTTTACTACCCTAGTTAACCCAGAACTCAATTCCATTGTGGGAAAAGCCAATGGCCTGATTTTGGATATGTTTCAGACCTTTGTGGCCCCCCTTGAACATGCCCTCGGCATTAAATCTACCCATGCGATGAACCGGCTTCACCACAATGCGGATACTGCAGCTTATAAAAACCGGATTGAGGCAATTAACTACTCCTTAGCCCACGATGACGGGCAGTCCAATCTCAAACTGACTGAGGCTGATGTCATCTTGGTGGGCATATCTCGGGTAGGCAAGACCCCAACCAGCCTATATTTAGCCATGCAGTATGGCTTGAAAGCAGCCAACTACCCATTAATCCCTGAAGATTTTGAGCGCGGTCAATTACCCAAAGATTTACTACCCTATCGCCAAAAAATCTTTGGTCTGATGATTGATGCTGAGCGTCTTTCAGAAATCCGCAATGAGCGGCGCCCTGGAAGTAACTACGCCAAGCTAGAAAATTGTCGTTATGAAATTAATGAAGCAACTGCGATGCTAAAGAAAGAATCTATTCCGTGGGTGAGCACTACAAGCAAATCGATTGAAGAGATTGCCACCACAGTTTTACAAGCAATTAAAGCGGATAAAACGATTCTCGGCTAAAGCGCTTAAGATCTGCGGATTCTGAGCGTTTCAAATAAGCAAATCGCCGCTGCAGTCGAAACATTCAAAGACTCTACTCTGGGATCAATTGGAATCGATATGGTTTTGGCTTGTGCCAGGATCTCTTCTGAGACCCCCTGACCCTCACTACCCATCACCCAAGCAACTGGCTTTTGGAGGGCGCCGTTCATTTCATACAAATCACTTTGCCCATCTGCACTCGTTGCGAGTAATGGCGCCTCAACTGCGCTAAGCATTTGTTGATTGGACCAACCCTCGTAAAGATCTAACAGCCGGTGCGCGCCCATGGCCGCTCTTAAGACCTTGCTTGACCAAAGATGTGCTGTACCGCTTAGGGCCAGTACTTGAGTAAAGCCAGCCGCTGCTGCAGTCCGTAATATCGAGCCAACATTACCCGCGTCTTGAATCCGATCCAAGATGAGCACATCGCCACTCAGAGTAGATGCGGATTCTGGCTGGAGCACTGATTTTGGCAAACTGAATAATCCAGCAAGGTGTGGCGCATTAACTAAGTCACTCAGCAAGTCCCATAGCTTACTGTCTAACAAATAGATCTTGGTATCTGGGCAGACTTCAAGATGATGAGCTACGACTTCAGTAATTTCAGAATTCATCAGACCATGCTCTGAGGTCAATAGGGTCTTTAGGGCCGGGTCGCCCGCCCAAGTCTGAATTAAGTGAATGCCTTCCAACAAGGCATGTCCACTTGCTAGTCTCGCTTTTTGACCTTTGCTACCTGAGGCTTGCAGCAGGCGTAATTCTTTAAATAGCGGATTGTCTTTAGAACTAATGACTTCTGGATTCATTTGCTAGATCCTTCAAGTATTGCCCGTACAGGGGAGAAAGTTCTGCGATGCTCATTGCATGCTCCATACTGCTTGAGTGCTGCAAAGTGCGCTTCGGTAGGATAGCCCATATGCTGCGCAAAACCGTAATGCGGATAAAGCGCATGCAGACTCTGCATTTGATGGTCACGCGTGACTTTAGCCAGAATAGAGGCAGCAGAGATTGCAGGCTCTTTTGCATCTCCCTTCACAATTGCTTCTGATGCAATAGGTAATTTAGGGCAACGGTTACCATCAATTAAGGCTTTATGTGGCCACTGGCCAAACTTTTTCACCAAGTCTTCAACCGCTCTCTGCATTGCAAGCATGGTAGCTTGCAAAATGTTGATTTGATCGATCTCTTGAGCGCTGGCTTCACCAATGCCCCAAGCTTTCGCCTTGAGTATGATCTCTGCATACAAATTCTCTCGTCTGGCTGGGGACAATTTCTTGGAATCCTTTAAACCCATAATCGGTTGATCAGGATCGAGTATCACTGCTCCAGCCACTACCGAACCTACCAGGGGGCCACGCCCTGCTTCATCGACGCCGCAGATCCAGATAGCGCTCATTTGGATTTCGACTGGGCGTGTTTAGACTGGATTTCATGGGTGACAGCTTGCGCTACCAAAAGACCAGTTGGTCGACGTAAAGTTTCATGCATCTCAGTAAAGCGACTTTTTAACTGAGTCACTTTATTTGGATTTTCTAGCCAAGTCATTAAAGCGTTCGCCAGTGCTTCTGGTTTTGCCTCATTTTGCAAAAGCTCTGGTACTACGAACTCACCGCAAAGAATATTCGGTAAGCCCACGTATGGAAGATATCCCTGACGCTTCATAATCTGCCCCGTTAACCAGGGCACCTTATAAGAGATCACCATGGGTTTCTTCCAAAGCGCTGCTTGCAAGGTAGCGGTACCGCTAGCAATGAGTACGACATCTGCAGCCTCAAGAACTAAGTCAGCCTGCCCATCAATAAGATGAATCTGAATTTCAGGATATTGATTTTGTAATTGAGATTTGAGAGCCTCTAACGGCGCTCGTAAACGAGCCGTTGCCACTGGAATCAAAAAATAGAGCTTTTGGCCCTTTAATTTATTTGCCAGCACAGCCATGGTGTCAAAAAATATAGGGGCAATCAATTCAATCTCAGAGCCACGACTTCCAGGAAGAACCGCAACTACAGTTCCATCGAGCTTGTCTGAACTCAAGTGCAGCAATTGAGAGAGCTTTTGTCTAGCGCCTGATGTGTCAGGTTGCAAAGGAATGTCGCTCGCCAAGGGGTGACCCACATACGTTGCAGCGATGCCAGCACGCTCATAAATCGCCGTTTCAAAAGGAAAGATACAGAGCATGCGGTCGACTGCCTGTGCAATCTTTTTGATTCGCCCTGCCCGCCATGCCCAGATCGATGGTGATACAAAATGTAAGATTGGAATGCCCGCTTTGCGTAATTGCATTTCAACGCCCAAATTAAAGTCAGGCGCATCAATCCCTAAATACACGTCTGGCCGATTCTCCGTCAGCAAAGTATGAATCAGCTCTTTACGAAGCCTCAGAATAGCTGGCAACTGCTGAATCGCCTCAACATAACCACGAACACTCAAGGTTTCCATTGGCCAGTCTGAGCGAAATCCCTGAGCCTGCATAAGAGGACCACCGATGCCATAGACCTCGAGGTCCGCCATATCCGGAATTTGATTTAAAGCACTCAGTACTGGTGCTGCTAACAAATCACCAGAGGGCTCGCCAGCAACGCAAGCTAATTTGGGCAAGTCAATTTACCGAATAATGCCGCGCGTAGAAGCGGCAATAAAGTCATGAAACTCAGCAAGCTTCTCTGCTGTAGCCGGATCCGCTGCATGATTACTGACCATCTTTTGTAGCTCGGACTTCGCTTCTTCAAAGCTTAGGCCATCTTTATACAAAGTTTTATAAGCTTGGCGTAATGCAGAAATCGTTTCGCTTGAGAATCCTCGGCGCTTGAGACCCTCGACATTAATTCCGTGAGGTGTTGCTTTATCACCTGCCGCAATCACAAACGGCGGAATATCTTGTACTAAAACCGAAGCGCCCCCCAGCATGACATGCTGACCAATACGGACAAACTGATGGACTCCAGACATACCACCCATAATGGCCCAGTCCTTGACTTGAACATGGCCTGCAATCTGGGCATTACTTGAAAAAATAGTATGGTCGCCAACTTGACAATCATGTGCAATATGCACATAGGCCATGATCCAGTTGTCGTTTCCGATCCTGGTAATACCAGCATCTTGAGCAGTCCCAGTATGAATGGTAGTGAACTCGCGAATGGTATTACGGTCACCAATCAGTAATTGCGTAGGCTCACCACGGTACTTCATATCTTGGGGGGGACCACCTACGGCAGCAAAGCTAGCGATATGATTATCTTTACCAATAGTGGTGTGGCCTTCAATCACAGTGTGTGATCCAATCTTGCTTCCAGCACCAATCGTGACGTTTGGGCCAATCACGCAATATGGGCCAAGCTCTACATTCTCAGCCAGCTGAGCCTTTGAGTCGACGATTGCTGTCGCATGAATCAAACTCATTACGCGCCCTTCGAACGCACTGCGCAAGTAATATTGGCCTCTGCTGCTAGCTCTCCATCAACAGTTGCCTGCACTTGGAATTTATAAATACCTGCACGCTCACGTTCCAGCGTTGCCGTCATGATGAGTTGATCACCTGGTAGTACGGGTTTTTTAAACCTTGCGCCATCAATTCCAGCAAAATAGTAAACCGCATCCTCAGCACGCTCTTCTGAAAAAGTCAGTAGCGCTGCCGTTTGTGCCAAGGCCTCAATAATTAGCACTCCTGGCATCACTGGAAAATCAGGAAAATGCCCCTGAAAGAATGGCTCATTCATGGTGACATTCTTAAGAGCAGTAATGCTCACGCGAGGAGTGATTTCTAATACACGGTCTACTAATAAAAATGGGTAGCGATGCGGCAACAACTTTAAGATTTTGTTGATGTCGATTCCAGTTGATTTACTCATAATTTACCCAATTCAAAACGTTTTACTCTGCAGCTTACTTTTCACTTTTCTTTTGATCTAAGAAACGTAAGCGTTGCCGTATTTTATCTAGCCCACGCAAGATAGCAGCATTTTTCTCCCAAGCACTATGAAGCATGGATGGATAAACCCCCGTAAAGTGCTGTCCAGGCTCATTTATGGAGCGGATGATGGAGGTATTTCCGGAAACTGTCGTTCTATCGGCGATAGTCAAATGCCCAGCAAAATTAGCTGCTCCACCAATAATGCAAAAGTTACCGATTTTGGTGCTACCTGAGATGGCGGCACAACCAGCAATCACACAAGCTTTGCCGACGATGACATTGTGTGCAATTTGCACCTGATTATCGATCTTCGTGCCTGCGCCGATTTCAGTATTGCTCATGGCGCCACGATCAATCGTAGTAGATGCGCCAATCTCAACATCATCACCAATTCGCACACCACCAATCTGTGGGATTTTTACCCACTCACCACCGCTTGCAGAAAAATTGGGGGCAAAGCCAAAACCATCTGCACCAATTACGGCGCCACTATGGACAATGCAACGCTCACCAAGATGAACATTGTGATAAACAGATACTTGTGGGTATAAAAGAGTATCAGAGCCAATACTACTGTTTTCAGCAATGCTTGTATTTCCTAGAACGCAAACTCGTTCGCCTAATTTAACTCTAGGGCCAATATGAACGAATGGCCCAATATGACAAGAAGCTGGCACCTGGGCGGATGGATCAATTACTGAACTAGCATGCACACCAGCAGGATAGTTTGGAGCAGAGGTTTTGGCAAAAAGTTGCGCTACTTTTGCAAACGTAGCATAGGGATTATTCGAGATGAAGTAGATCCGATTCGGATTTTTGCTATGTGCTTGATCTTTTAAGAATTCGTAATCCGCTTGACTCAGGATTAAGGCGCCAGCGGCGCTCTCAATAGCATCTTGGCGATAAAGCGGATTGGATAGAAAAGCAATTTGATTTGATTGCGCAAGCTCTATAGGAGCTAGGCTATCGAAAGAGAGAGAACCCTCCCCCACCAAGCTCGCTTGAAACTGTTTGGCCAGCTCGATGGCGGTGGGCATAAAGCTTATTTAGAGTTATTTAAAGCCTTGATGACGTCATCGGTAATGTCAGACTTAGGACTAACATATGCTGCTTCTTGAACAATGACATCAATCTTACGCTGCTCAGCAATTTGCTTGAGAACCTGGTTGGCCTTCTCAGCAATCTTGGCACGCTCTTCAAATGTTCGCTGATTTAAATCTTCAGTGAATTCACGTTGTTTACGCTGTAGTTCACGATCTTGATCAGCAAGCTCACGCTGACGACGAATACGATCAGCTTCAGACATCACAGCAGCATCACGATCGAGCTTCTCAGCAGCAGATTTAATCTTTTGGGCGCTATCTCGCAAATCGTTCTGACGCTTTGTGAATTCATTTTGTAAACGCGTCTGCATGGCTTTAGCTAAGTTGGATTCATTAAACACTTTTTCTGAATTCACAACTGCTACCTTTGTGCCAACTTCTTGGGCAAAAGCTTGTGGCAAGCTAATGAGAGATACGAGGGCAACGAGACCCAATGAGATCCATTTAGAAGAGTGATAGAGCTTCATAAAACTTTCCTTAAACAATTAAAACGCGGTACCGACTTGGAACTGCAAACGCTGGATGTTATCTGTTGGCTGAGACTTAATTGGAATACCATAACTAAACTTCAGTGGTCCAAGCGGTGATATCCATGATATACCTAGACCATAAGAATACCTCAACACCAGGTTGATATTTTGCCCAAAGGCATTGCCGCCATCCACGAAGGTAAACATCCTCAGCGTTTTCTCAGTGCCAGACCCTGGCACAGGCACTGTGTACTCTACGTTTGTAACAATCTTCGACTGGCCGCCCGTAGGTTGATAGGTGCCATATGTGGTGTTGTAGTAGGTTGGACCAAGTGAGCCTGGAGCATAGCCACGAACTGAGCCAATACCGCCAACATAGTAATTCTTGGTAATTGGGAATGGGTAAGCGCCGTAGGCCTGTCCATAACCGACCTCGCCATTGAAAGACAGGATATTCGCTTTACTGAAAGAGTGGTACTTTTGATATTGGCCATAAACTCGGTAGTAAGTCATATTACCCGCTGGCGTTCCCACCTCCGAAGACAATTGCTGCAAAGAACCTTCAGACGGAATCAAGGCACTGTCTCTGCCATCGCGCGCCCATCCAGCTGTTAATGGAACGTTATATGTAGTCAAGGTGCCCGGATATCCAGGTGCGGCAATGCCATAAGACTGGGCATAATTTAAATAAGGTTGTGGCGTATTGATCGTAGTGTTAATTTGATAGGCCTCAAAACCAGTTCCGAAGAAAACCCGATCAACCTCGCTATAAGGAACGCCGAATTTAATATTCGTACCCAATGATTTAATTTGATAATCTGGATCGCCGATGTAATAGAGCGGCTTAGAGGTCCGATAAAACAGATCGCTGTAGCGACTAATACCGTCTTCTGTAAAGTAGGGATCATAGTTGGAGAGCGTCAAGCTCTGATTAACCTTACCTAAGGCACCATTTAAACCAATCGACTGACCGGTACCAAAAGCATTATCTTGGTTTACGCCAGCAGTCAAAATCACCTTTTCAGTACTGGAATAACCTGCACCCAATGACACAGATCCAGTGGGCTTTTCTTTAACATCCACATTCACATCGACTTGATCTGGAGAGCCTGGGACGTCCTGAGTGGTTACGTTATTTTCTGTAAAGTAGCCAAGTCGACCTAAACGTTTTTTAGATAATTCAATCTTGTCACCGTCAAACCAAGAGCTCTCAAACTGGCGCATTTCTCGACGAATAACGACGTCTCGTGTTTTTGCATTGCCAGAGATATTGACTTTGCGCACATAGACTCTGCGTCCAGGATCAACAACCAAGGTCAAATCTACTTCACTTTGCTCACGATGAATATCAGGCTGAGGATTAATGGTTGCAAAGGCATAGCCATAGGAGCCCAGCAAGTCAGCGATTGCTTTAGTGCTCTCAGTTAATTTAGCAGAGGAAAAAGTATCTCCCGCCTTAAGCTGAACCAACTGCATGAGTTCTGCTTCTTTACCTAGCAATTCCCCTGCGAGACTCACTTTTTGTACTGTGAACTTTTGACCTTCTTTAATGCTGATCGTCAAGTAGATTGATTTTTTATCTGGGGTGATCGAGACCTGAGTAGAGTCAATCACAAACTCAAGGTAACCACGATTGAGGTAGTAAGAACGGATCGTCTCTAAGTCAGCTGTCAGTTTTTGCTTGGAGTAAAGATTGTCCTTGGTATACCAAGATAGCCAACCACCAACTTGCAACTGCATCATGCCAGTTAAGGTGCTTTCACTGAACACCTTATTACCGATGAAATTAATTTCCTGAATCTTGGCAACCGGGCCTTCATCAATATTGAAATAAATAGCAACTTGATTGCGTTCAACGGGAGTTACAGTCGCTACCACTTCGGCAGCGTACATCCCTTTACTGACATATTGGCGCTTTAATTCCTGCTCTGCTTTATCGATTAAGGCTTTGTCATAAAAACGGGCTTCTGCCACGCCAACTGACTTGAGAGACTTGCGGACGATCTCCTGATCAAACTCTTTCATGCCCGTAAATTCAATACGAGAGATGGTTGGACGCTCTTCCACGATCACGATCAGGACATCGCCCTGAGCCTGAATTTGAACGTCTCTGAAAAAGCCGGTTTCGTAAAGCGCCCGAATAGCGTCAGCCCCTTTTTCTTCGGTGAAGGTGTCGCCAACCTGAACAGGTAAATAACTAAAAACGGTTCCGGGTTCTACGCGCTGGAGACCTTCAAGGCGGATGTCCTTAATGACAAAAGAGTCAGCTGCGTGAGCGCTTATGCAAACACTGGCTAAAACCAGTGCTACCTGGGCAATAAATCGGACAAACCGAGAGAAAAAGATATTCAGATGGATCAAGGCGAAAAATAGCGTTGCAAATCATTAAACAAGGCCAGCAGGGAAATGGAAATCAGCAAGATAAAGCCCACTTTCTGGAACTGCTCCTGCAATGAGGTCGAAATCCGTTTCCCAGAGACCAACTCCCATGCATCATACAGGAGCTGACCCCCATCTAGCATTGGCAATGGCACCAGATTAAGTAGGCCAATACTAATGCTCAAAATAGCCAAAAAAGCACAATATGCTTGCCACCCTACTTGAGCCGTCTTCCCTGCCATATTGGCGATACTCAGGGGCCCTCCCAGCTGCTTTAAAGAACTCTGCCCCGTCAATAAACCCCCCATTAACCTCAGGGACACTTTACTGATCAACCAAACCCGCTTGGAGGCATAAATCAACCCACTCAATGGATCTAATTTAAGGGTGAAATATTCTGAAGCTGGAGGCAGTACTGGAAGAATTCCAAGTCGTGAAAAGGGGTCCTCCGAAGAAGACATTGCTGGCAATTGAGAAGCTAAAAAATCACTAATAAATTGTCGTCCCGAAGGATCTTGCATTTTCAAAGCAAACCCCTCTTGCGAGCTAATGGCATCCATCAAATTCCACCGTAATGCATTCCAGCTAATAACCGACTCAAATTCTTTATCTGTTTGTGGGTGCCAGGCAAGAACTTGATCCCCTTGGGCGATTCCTAAGCTCGCGGCAACCGAGTCTGGAGGGGGTGCTTGCAAGCGGGCTGGTAACTGAATGACACCAGCAACATAAATGATGGTCAATAAACAAATAGCCAAAACAAAATTTGCTAAGGGGCCCGCAAAGACAATCAGAGATCGTCGCCACAGTGGCTTGGTATCAAAAGCTTGACTTTGTTCTGATGCTGCAATGGTTTGTTGTGGATCTCGACCATCCAATAGCTTGACATAACCACCCAATGGAATCGGGGCCAATACCCACTCCGTAGAGGAATACTTTGACTTGAAAGTAAATATTGGTTTACCAAAGCCCAAAGAAAACCGTAACACTTTAACGCCACATAAGCGAGCAGCCAGAAAGTGGCCGAACTCATGAAAGCAAACCACAATACTTAAGGTCAGCAAAAAAGCAGCAAAGGTAATAAGTGACTGCAAAAAGTTTGCCTATTTATGAGTGCAGACGCTGGATCACATCCGTTGCTAGCACTCTGGATTTAGCATCTACTTCAAGAATATCTTCGAGCGAACTCGGAGTAGAGGGTGGAGTTGTGTTCAATACCCGCTCTACTACCTCCGGTATTTGCAGATACTGGAGCGCATTATCTAAAAATGCTGCGACTGCGATCTCATTTGCTGCATTCAAAATGACTGGGGCTGTCCCGCCCTGCTTACCCGCCTGAAATGCCAGCGATAGGCATGGAAAACGCTGAAGATCAGGCTCCATAAAATTGAGGGCTGCTTGTTGAGTCAAGCTTAATGATTGAACGCCTGCAGTGATACGGTCGGGCCAGGCTAGTCCATAGGCAATGGGGGTTCGCATATCGGGTTGACCCATTTGAGCAATAACTGAGCCATCGCAATAACGCACCATCGAGTGCACCACACTCTGTGGATGAATCAATACCTGAATTTTTTCAATAGGCAGGCCAAATAACCAATAAGCCTCGATTACTTCCAGCCCCTTATTCATCATCGTGGCAGAGTCGACGGAAATCTTCCTACCCATTACCCAGTTGGGATGTGCGCAAGCTTGCTCTGGAGTAACTTGGCTTAACTCAGCAATCGGGGTATTACGAAAGGGACCGCCAGAGGCCGTTAACCACAACTCTTCGACCCCATGATGCTGGCTCGGGCTTTTTGAATAATGGACAGGCAAGCATTGAAAAATTGCATTATGTTCGCTATCAATTGGCAGTAATTCACCACCGCCTTGACGCACAGCATCCATAAATAAATTACCTGACATCACCAGCGCTTCTTTATTGGCGAGTAAGATTCTTTTGCCAGCCTTAGCAGCGGCCAAGGTGGGCAATAACCCTGCTGCCCCAACGATCGCTGCCATCACGGTATCGCAATCTGACTCAAGCACTGCTGTAATCAGAGCATCTGGTCCATACAAAACTTGGGTACCCACTTGTTTTGCCAATAGAAGCTCAGAGAGTTTTTTAGCAGAGCCTGCATCACTGACCACCGCGACCCTGGGCTTGAACTCAACACACTGCTCTGCCAAACGCTCGACCTGCTTGGCTGCTGTTAAGGCCACCACTTCGAATCGTTCCGGATGCGCACGAATCACATCCAGCGTATTTGTGCCAATTGAGCCGGTTGACCCTAGGATTGCGATGCGTCTCTTACTAGTCATAAAAACCCAACCAGTAAAACAGCAATTGGCATTACTGGGATTAATGCATCAACTCGGTCTAACACACCACCGTGGCCTGGTAATAAACGACTACTATCTTTAACCCCAGCCAATCTTTTGAATTGAGATTCAAATAAATCCCCAAAGATACTCAGGAAGGTTAAAGCAGTGACCATTAAAAACATGGGTAACCAACCAAAGCGGTAAGTCCAAACACCAAACAAAGTAAGGGTAGGCGCTAAATAAAAAGTGCATAGACCCGCATACATATAGCAAAGCACAAGACCTCCAACAGCGCCCTCAATAGATTTGCCAGGACTAATTTCTGGGGCAAGGCGACGCTTACCAATGGCTTTGCCCACAAAATAAGCCCCAATATCAGCAATCCAAACTAGTGCCATCGTAGACAAAAGAAATAACAAGCCTATTTCCCGCAGGAACATGACCGAAAACCAAGTTGCTGGAAGTAGGACAAGACCCAAAATAAAATAAGGAGCCGACCATTTTTTTAAATCGATCTTAAGCCCTCTAGATAACATTAAGGGGGCGATCAATAGCCAGAAGATGCTGGCAAAAAACATCAGAGCAAATGGCCCCAGGGGTTGATGAAGGAGCATTAAACCAGCAATGATCAATAGGCAGACACTGGCGTAGAAATAGGCTAACCAGGGTTGATTGGGAAGAATCAAGCGGCTCCACTCCCATGCCGAAGCCATAAGCAATAATAGAAAAAACCCGCCCAGATAAATGGGTGGCAGCACAAACAACACTGCCAAGAGAATCGTAAGCAGAACAATTGCTGTAATGACTCTTGTTTTTAGCATTTTGGCTTTTGCTCTTTTTTAAACTGCATCACTCATGCTTTGAGACATGACTTGCGCACTTGTCCTGCCAAAACGCCGCTCTCGTTGACTAAACCACTCAAAAGATTTATGAAGTTCAGCTTCATCAAAATCGGGCCACAAAACATCCGTGAAATAGAGTTCGGTATACGCAAGTTGCCATAGCAAGAAATTACTCACACGCTGCTCACCACCGGTACGAATAAATAAATCGGGCTCAGGGGCATATGACATCGATAAGAAAGGTTGAATCAAATCTTCGCTGACCTGTTCAGGTTTTAAGTGGGGATGGGCAATCAAGCATTGGCGCATAGCTTGTAAGATATCCCAGCGGCCACCATAGTTAGCAGCAATCGTAAAAGTCAGCGCCTTACATTGTGCAGTTTTTTCCTCAGAGAATGTCACCATCTTCTGAATATCACGATCAAAGCGCTCTAGGTCTCCAATAAGCTTGAGACAAATATCGTTCTCGGCTAAGCGGGTGACTTCACCTTTTAAGGATTTCAAAAAGAGCTTCATCAAAAAGCCCACCTCTTCTGGTGGTCGGCGCCAATTCTCGGAGCTGAAAGCAAAAAGTGTTAAGTATTCAACCCCAAGACGGCGGCACTCTGCAACAATTTTGCGGACTGCATTCAATCCTTCGGAATGTCCCGCGACACGTGGCATGTGACGCTTGCTGGCCCAACGCCCATTACCATCCATGATGATTGCTACATGGCGGGGAATAGCGCTGACCTCTGGGATTGCCAGGGTAGAGCTCGTGTGCTGGGTCATCTATAAATATGTGGGAGATGAAAAAGAGACAGCCTTAAACCGTCATGATCTCTTTTTCTTTATCAGCAATGATCTTATCAATATCGACCACCGCTTTGTCTGTCATCTTCTGAATCTCATCGGTAGCACGACGCTCCTCATCTTCAGAGATTTCCTTATCTTTCGTAAGGCGCTTGAGATGTTCATTTGCATCCCGGCGTAAATTACGCACCGCAATCTTGGTCTCTTCACCTTCAGACTTCACAACTTTGGTGAGCTCACGACGGCGCTCTTCGGTAAGCGCCGGCATTGGCACGCGAATCACGGTACCTTGTGAGGCTGGATTTAATCCTAAATCAGAATCACGAATGGCTTTCTCAATTGCAGCAACCATCGTTTTTTCAAAAGGCTGAACATTAATCGTGCGAGCGTCAGCCAGCCCAAGACTTGCAACCTGACTCAGTGGTGTTGGATTACCGTAGTACTCCACCTGAATATGCTCCAAAATTCCCGGATTTGCACGCCCTGACCGAATTTTGGCTAAATTGGTTTTCAAAGCATCAAGAGACTTATGCATCTTTTGATCAGTATTGGTTTTAATTTCTGCTGCAGACATCCGACCTCCTGTTAAACGTGTACTAGGGTACCCTCTGCCTCGCCCTGCACTACACGCATCAATGCGCCTGGCTTCAGAATAGAGAATACTTTGATAGGTAGTTTGCGATCACGGCATAGCGCAAAAGCAGTAGCATCCATCACTTGCAAATTCTTGATGAGCGCTTCATCAAAGGTAATCGTTTTATAGAGGGTTGCGCTAGGATCTTTAACAGGATCAGCGCTGTAGATACCATCGACCTTAGTAGCCTTCAACATCACCTCCACACCCATTTCAGCTCCACGCAATGCAGCAGCAGTGTCTGTAGTGAAGAATGGATTACCCGTGCCAGCGGCAAAAATCACAACCTTACCTTCGCTCATTGCCCGAATTGCCCGTGGACGAATATAAGGCTCGACCACTTGATCCATTCTCAGGGCGGATTGCACGCGCGCTTCGACCCCTTTTTGGCGCAAGGCATCTTGCAGAGCTAAGGAGTTCATCATGGTTGCAAGCATGCCCATATAGTCAGCAGTAGCGCGATCCATGCCAGCCGCTCCTCCGGCAACGCCACGGAAAATATTACCGCCGCCAATCACAATCGCTAACTCGATACCGCTATTGACCACTTGAGCAATTTCGCTAACCATTGCATCAATAGTTGCAGGGTTGATGCCGAATGCATCATCACCCATCAAGGCTTCACCAGATAGTTTTAAGAGAACTCTTTTGTAGGCTGGCATCTTCTTCTGTTTTCCGTAATCACTAAGTCGGTACTGAACTTAGCTTATTGATCTTTAAGTGTTTTTATATCTCGAAAGGATTATAAAGGGCTTGGCAAAGACCAAAGAAAAGGGCATAGAAACGTGCTTCCTATACCCTTGGATACAGCAGCTTAGCCAGATCGGCTAGGCCTGATAACTCAGATTAAGCAGTGGCTTTTGCCGCGGCAACCTGAGCTGCTACTTCAGCAGCAAAGTCGTCTTGACGTTTCTCAATGCCCTCGCCTACAACAAACATCGTAAAGCCCTTAATAGTGGTGTTGGCTGCTTTGAGCATTTGCTCAACGGTTTGCTTGTCGTTTTTCACGAAAGTCTGATTCAATAAAGAAACCTCTTTAAGATATTTCTGAATTGAGCCTTCAACCATCTTTTCTACAATCTCAGGTGGCTTGCCAGATTCAGCTGCTTTTTGCACAGCAACGCTGCGCTCAATAGCAATCGATTCAGCAGGCACATCCGCCATAGACAAAGCAACTGGTTTCATCGCAGCAATATGCATTGCCACATCTTTGGAGGCAGTTTCATCGCCCTCAAACTCGACTATGACGCCAATACGAGTGCCGTGGAGATAGGAAACCAATTTACTGCTACCTGCAAAACGCTTAAAACGACGTGGCATGATGTTTTCGCCAATCTTGCCGATCAACGCGCTACGCACTTCATCAACCGTAGAGCCATTCATTGGCAATGCTAGTAAAGCAGCAACGTCGGCTGGATTTTTCTCAGCAACCAACTTTACACACTCATTAGCAAAAGCCAAAAAGTCATCGTTCTTAGAAACGAAATCGGTTTCACAGTTCACTTCAAGCAAAGCACCAGTAGTGCCGCTGATGAATGAAGCAACGATTCCTTCGGCTGTTACACGAGAAGCAGCTTTGCCAGCTTTGCTACCGAGTTTGACACGCAGAATCTCTTCTGCTTTAGCCATATCACCATTAGCCTCAGTTAGAGCCTTCTTGCACTCCATCATGGGAGCATCAGTTTTGGCGCGTAATTCGCCAACCATTGCGGCGGTAATAGCGGTCATTATTCTGCTTTCCCTTCTTCAACAAATTCTTCTTCGCCTTCTTTAGCAGCGATTAAAACTTCTTGAACTGCATTCGCTCTGCCCTCGAGGATGGCATCAGCAACACCACGTGCATATAAAGTCACGGCTTTGCTGGAGTCATCGTTGCCAGGAATGATGTAATCAATTCCTTCGGGGGAGTGATTGGTGTCAACTACAGCAATAACTGGAATGCCGAGTTTATTAGCTTCGGTAATGGCAATCTTATGGTAACCAACGTCCACTACAAAAATCGCATCTGGTACGCCATTCAGGTCTTTGATACCGCCTAAGGCTTTTTGTAATTTGTCGAGATCACGATCATTAGTCAAAGCTTCTTTCTTCGAAAGCTTTTCCCAATCGCCTGCCTCCTTAGCGACTTCCATATCTTTTAAGCGCTTGAGGGAACCCTTAACGGTTTTGAAGTTGGTGAGCGTACCGCCCAACCAACGGCTGTCGATGTAAGGCATACCTGCGCGGGTCGCTTCTTCAGCAATAATTTCGCGAGACTGGCGCTTTGTCCCAACAAATAAAATGGTGCCACGGTTGGCGGAAACTTGTTTGACAAATTTCAGGGCATCCTGAAACATTGGCAATGTTTTTTCCAAATTGATAATGTGGATCTTATTGCGATGGCCGAAAATATAAGGGGCCATCTTGGGAGACCAGAAACGGGTTTGGTGGCCAAAATGGCAACCGGCTTCCAGCATTTGACGCATAGTCACTGACATGTAATTCTCCTAAGGGTTGGTTCTAAAGTTAAGTCCTAGCTGCGCTCAAAAGCGCCACCCTGGAAGGCTTAACTCGCTATTTCAGATCACTTTGGACTGTTTTTAATTAGCCCAGCGTGCACCGAGAACGAAATTATAGCTTAAATATCAATCATCTAGCAAGGTATAACTGGATCAGAACCCTGGCTAGATTGACTCTGAGCATCAAAATTGGGTAATTTGACTCTGCCAAATTAGGCCAAGTCGTTGATAATCAAGGCATGAACAGCGTATTTACAGTAGAAAAAGATATTCGAGGCATGCGGGAAGCGGGCCGTTTAGCGAGTGAGGTGTTAGACCACGTCACTCCCCACGTGAAGCCAGGAGTTAGCACCGCCGAACTTGATCGGATTTGTCATGACTATATGCGGGATGTGCAAAAGACCATTCCCGCTCCACTCAATTACCAGCCCCCAGGATACCCCCCATTTCCGGCTGCTATCTGCACCTCAGTCAACGATGTGATTTGTCATGGGATCCCTGGAGAAAAAATTCTCAAGAGTGGTGATGTCGTTAATTTAGACATCACGGTGATTACCCCCGATGGTTACTATGGCGATACCAGCCGCATGTTTATGGTCGGCGAGGTTTCTGTCTTGGCAAAACGGTTAACCCAAATTACTTTTGAATGTATGTGGCTTGGTATTGCCCAAGTAAAACCTGGTGCCTCGCTTGGTGATATTGGTCATGTGATTCAAACGCATGCTGAAAACGCCGGCTATTCTGTCGTAAGAGAATATTGTGGTCATGGCATTGGCAAAGTGTTTCATCAGGACCCGCAAATCCTGCACTATGGTCGCCCAGGAACTGGGGAGAAACTAGAGCAAGGCATGACTTTCACTATTGAGCCCATGATCAATGCAGGGCGTCGTGAGATCCGCACCATGCCTGATCAGTGGACAGTCAAAACCAAAGACCGCAGTCTGTCTGCACAATGGGAGCACACCTTATTGGTTACAGCTACGGGGGTTGAGGTCTTGACCTGGTCTACTGGGAGCAACCCTCCTCCAGATTGCGTCAAGGGTCTCGTGTTTAGACCTGAGACAACTAACGCTTAGTTATTCCAGGACGCTGGACATGAATGCTCAAGCCCCCATGATTTTGGATGCAGCGGGCTTTCGCGCTGCACGAGATGAAGCATTTACTAAATTTAAAAATAATCAGCAAATTCATAAGCTGACAAAGCAGCTATGTAAATTGAGTGACCAACTACTCATTCAGCTCTGGAAAGAAAGTAATCTAGAAAAAGAAGCTGCGCTCGTCGCCGTAGGGGGATTTGGTAGAGGTGCCTTATTCCCTTATTCAGATATTGACATCTTAATTTTGCTACCAGGCAATCCAGATTCTGTTCCCGAGAGCCTCTCCCGAAAGGTAGAAAAATTTGTTGCCTCTTGCTGGGATACTGGTTTAGAGATTGGCTCTGCAGTGAGAACGGTGAGTGAATGTATCAGTGAAGCCGAGCAAGACATTACCGTACGCACCTCTTTATTAGAGGCGCGTTTCATTGATGGACAAAAAGGGCTCTTTAAAGAATTTACAATTTCTTTTAATAAGGCCTTAGATCCAAGAACTTTCTTTCAGGCGAAACTCGCCGAGCAAATTCAACGTCATCACAAATATCAAGATACTCCCTACTCCCTAGAGCCTAATTGCAAAGAGAGCCCCGGCGGACTGAGAGACTTGCAAGTCATCTCATGGGTAAGTAAAGCCGCGCAACTTGGCAAAACCTTTAAAGATCTCAATACTCAGGGACTCATTACCAAGCGCGAACTCACTGAGCTCAATCGTAATCAGAAGTTTCTAGAGACCTTGCGTGCCA
Source organism: Polynucleobacter paneuropaeus (assembly GCF_003261235.1). NCBI lineage: Bacteria > Pseudomonadati > Pseudomonadota > Betaproteobacteria > Burkholderiales > Burkholderiaceae > Polynucleobacter > Polynucleobacter paneuropaeus. The sequence goes on from NZ_CP030085.1 coordinate 1,173,968, forward strand.
ATTTACATTTACTCGCGGGGCGCAGGCAGGATGTGCTGGCTTTTGATTTACAAAATCCTCTTGCAGCTGCTATGGGACTGCATGAAGAATCCGCTCGCTTAGGTAGCGAAGCAATCATGCGTCAGTATTATTGGGCTGCCAAAGCGGTAACGCAGCTGAACGATATCTTGCTGCAAAATATTGAGGCTTTACTCTTTCCACAAGAGTCAAAAACGACTTACCCTATTGCTGGCGAAGAAAATCAGCATTTCATTGAACGTCAAGGCCTCTTAGATATTGTTGATCCGCTCCTATATGAAAAATATCCTGAGCAGATTTTGCGGACCTTCTTAGTTTTTGCACAAACGCCCAGCGTAACGGGCTTATCTGCCACGATCTTCAGGGCCCTCTATAACGCCCGTCAATTAATGGATCAGAAATGGCGCAGCGATCCCCAGAATCGAGACATATTTATTGAGATAGTGAAGCAAGCCGAAGGTGTCAGCCGTGCTTTTCAGCTAATGAACCGGACTAGCGTACTTGGGCGCTATCTACCGGCGTTCCGCAGAATCGTTGGCCAAATGCAGCACGACCTATTCCATGTGTATACCGTTGATCAACATATTTTGATGGTCTTGCGTAATGTGCGCCGCTTCATGGTGGTGGAACATGCCCACGAATTTCCTTTCTGTAGCAGCTTGATTGCACACTTTGATAAGCCGTGGTTACTGGTGATCGCAGCCCTCTTCCATGATATTGCTAAAGGTCGCGGTGGTGATCATTCCAAACTAGGCAAAGCGGATATGCGCAGATTTGCTAAAGAACATGGTCTTGATAGAACAGATACAGAGTTGCTGGTCTGGTTAGTTGCTGAGCACCTGAATATGAGTCAAGTTGCACAAAAGCAAGACATTACCGATCCAGATGTCGTTAATGCCTTTGCTAAACACGTCGGTGATGAACGTCATTTAACTGCTTTATATTTGCTAACGGTTGCCGATGTTCGCGGTACCAGTCCAAAAGTATGGAATGCCTGGAAAGGCAAATTACTAGAAGACCTCTACCGCGCCACACTGCGGGTCCTCGGTGGCTCGAAGTCAGATGCCTCTTCTGAGTTAGCCCTACATCAAGAAGAGTCCCGCGCCAAGCTACGCTTATACGGCTTGGAAGACGCCTCCTATGCGCATTTCTGGGAACAACTCGATGTCCCATTCTTCCTAAGGCAAGATGCTGCTGATATTGCTTGGCTGACACGTTTGCTGTTCACCAAAGTAGATAGTCCTGAGCCAATCGTTCGAGCCAGACTTTCTCCAATCGGAGATGGTTTACAGGTCGCGGTCTATACCAAGGATCAAGTAGACTTATTTGCTCGTATTTGTGCTTACTTTGAACGCCATGGATTCTCGATTTGGGATGCTCGTATTCATACCACTCGCAATGGATATGCGCTAGATACTTTCCAAATTTCTGGCAGTAATTTAGTCAGCGAAGGTGGTAGCTATCGAGATCTGATTCAATTAGTTGAATATGAACTTACGCAAGCGCTACAAAGCGCTGAGTCCTTACCCCACCCCAGCATGGGTCGTCTGTCGAGACAATCCCGCAGCTTCCCGATTCAGCCTCGGGTCCGTGTTATGCCTGATGAGCGCGGTCAATACTTCGCACTCTCGCTATCAGCAAGCGATCGCACTGGCCTACTTTATGCTATCTCGCGCGTACTTGCTAAGCATCAAGTCTCCCTGCATACCGCGCGGATTAACACACTCGGCGAAAGAGTCGAAGACGTTCTCTTGTTAGATGCTGTAAATCTGAGCAAGAATCCTAAATTACAGATTCAGTTAGAGACTGAATTATTAGAGGTGCTGGGAACGTAGCTTTTTGAGCACAATATCTAAGCGTTCATTTTTAACTTCACCGAACTCAATCCATTGGTACAAAATATCTTCAGAACTTGCATCTCTTTCAATCACATCCAACTTATACATTAGATCTACATGAAGGTGTCCAGGTTCATTTTTAATTGGATTTTCGGGAATCTGGTGAATGTCGATATGTATAGGGGATGCATTTTCCCTATCGAGCTTACAAACATAACCAGTCTCCTCCCAAACCTCCCTAATTGCTGCCTCAGATGGATTTTCATTTGGATCAATATGACCTCCCGGCTGAAACCATCTTTTGATGTAGGGGTGAAAAATAAGCAATACCTTTTTGCTATCAATGACTAAGCCGCTAGCTGTAATGTGTGCAAGGGAGTTTTCGCGAGAAAACGGATTATCACTTTGAACTAAATCAGATATCAAACTAGCGTAATTCGGTGCTAGATTTATTCCCATAATTGCTGAAACAATATTATTTTGTAATTTAGGCATAGTTCAAGATCAGAGTTATTGAAGTGGTGAGAACAAAAACTGTTAACAGTAATAGCAAATCATACTTAGAGAGCTTCTCATCCAAAAAAAAGTATGAGCAGATTGCACCGATAAAAGCTGTGGAATTTAAAATTAGCCAAATTAAAGTCAAATTTTTAGTGTTGATTGCAACAATAAACGATAGTTGTGTAATTGTCGTCAATAAACCTCTTAACCAATATGTTGGCATGGATATAGAGTGATGCGGATAACAAAAAAGATCTAAAAATTTTTTACGTAAAAGTATGAAAAATAAAGAGAGTACAAACCTATAGACCAGGGAAATGTAAGCAAATGCAATTAGTGATACAGGATTGGTTTGAATTAAATCTTTATAGCTGAGTCCAAAGAAAATCATCCCCTGAAGTGTTAGCGCACCAATCAAGAAAAGAATTGATAAATTTGCTTCAAAATGGGATCTAAGTGATAAGGGAAGAACAATTACCAAAATAAGCATCAAGATAACTGTTAGATTCGAATAGGCGGCTAGGTAACCCAAGAATATTAAGCATAGAGGGATCGTGAAGTCTGCTACCTTAGAAATAATCGCAACGTCTACAACCCGTAAAAACTTATATGCATATAAAAATGCATGGGCAACCAGCTGAATCAAGAAAGAAACTAAAATCACCAAAGGTGACAGCAAAAAATCAATCAAAATTTCAAAAGCTACAAAATAAAACACAGTAGGAGTCATTAGAATGATTGGGGGAAAATTATTCCAATAGCCGATAAGAGCCGAAGAGTTATTGGCAGATCTAAACTGCCTTCTATCAAGAACATTAATCCCAGCCCTAGAAACACTAGAGGCCAAGGAGGCCAGCACTGGTATGATTTCCATAATTTAGAGTTTGTTCCTATCTGGATTGATAGTGCTGCATCCATTTACTAGCAATAGTCTTTTTATCTTTTTCAGCCAATGACGATATAGAGTTTTTTGGCGCATCATGGAGGCGCCCTAAGGCGAAAATTATTTCCCCCTGAACTAATTGAATAAAACTACCAACAACGCCACCATGTATAAAATTAACTGGATTGCCATCATTGCAAAGATATATTAGTTTTCCGTCAACTGTAATTGATCGTAAATGAGCGGCAACAATTTGAGAATGATTAGTAATTCTATTCATGAGGCACTCTGACAACTCGTCATCAGCAGATGTTGCACAAAAAATGTAAACCTCATTCCTTAAATGATCAATATCATCAATATTTAATGAACGTGATCCCGTGGCGCAGAAGAGGATTTGTGAGGTTTCAAGTAAATCTTTTTTTGAGTTAACTTGAAATCCCATAGATAAAGCAGATGCGGTACGAATCGGATTAGATTCAAGAATATTCACTCTAGCTCCCCTATTGACTAAGGCACAAGCTATTGCTCTACCGATTTTTCCAAACCCAATCACTCCGGCCTGCCTTCCAACTAGGATTAATCCCTGAGAGCGTAAAATTGCTTCAGCAGAAAATACGATAGCCTGACCAACCAATAAGTCCTCTGGCTCCTTTAAAGCGCTCCTAGCAGCCGAAATGATTGGTGGATAATGACTAAAGGGCGGACGAATTTTTAATATATTTTGATATTTTTGATGTCCATTTTCTGTATCCTCAACTACGCCAATTAATTTATCCCCAAATCTATTAACAAGTGTGGGATAAACGGCTGCAAAATATCCGCCAATATCGATAATTGCGAATTTTTGATTTCTTGTTAGGGATGAAATTTCACCTAAAAAAATTTCCTGCTTGGAAATAATCTCAGATCTGGCGTAGTCAAGCACGTGATAGTTTTCAGATACATTTTTTAACGAACCAAATATCTTCGAACTTTGCTTTGGAATAACTCCAGCTACTCTAGTAAAACTAGAAATAGCTTCAAGAAATTGAATGCTACCTCTGCATATATGTAGAACAGCTATGATGCTATCTATTGGGTAGCATTTTGATGACCTAATAATAGAATTGAAATAGTGAGCAGAGTTTTGCATTTATCCTCCCTAAAACGCAAAATACTAGCAATCAACTCTTTTTCAGGCTACCTGAAAATTTATTAGGAAATGAACTACAGAATTTTTTATTTAAGGAGTTAATTTTTTAACCAAGAAGCATCAATAGTTTTTGCTCATCAATGACTGTAATACCTAATTCTTCTGCTTTGCTTAGCTTGCTGCCAGCGTCTGTACCTGCGACAACATAATCTGTTTTTTTGGAGACCGAGCCAGCGACCTTCGCGCCCGCCTTCTCAAGCAGGTCTTTAGCTTGATCACGACTCAAGCTTGGAAAAGTTCCGGTAAGCACAAACGTTTTTCCTACTACTGCAGCGCTGATCACTTTCTTTTCAACGGAGAGTTGCATGCCTGATGCAAGAAGTTGCTCGATTACTTCTCGATTATGGGCTTCCTCCATGAAGCTCACAATAGAATCTGCTACTACAGGGCCTACATCTTTCACAGTGAGCAAATCTTCCAAGCTAGCATCCATCAGAGCATGCATCGACTGGTAATGATTAGCTAGATCTTTGGCAGTAGTCTCACCGACATGACGAATACCTAAAGCAAAGATAAATCGGGCCAAAGTCGTATTGCGTGATTGGTTGATCGCCTGAATTAAATTATCGGCGGACTTCTCACCCATACGCTCTAAATTGGCTAGAGCAGAAAAACCTAGGCGATAAAGATCTGCGGGAGTTCTCACTAAGTTCTGATCAACCAACTGATCGACAATCTTTTCACCGAGGCCCTCAATGTCGAGCGCCCTTCTGTGAGCAAAATGAATTAATGCCTGCTTACGCTGTGCCCCACAAAATAGGCCACCACTACAACGCGCTACTGCCTCATCTGCTAAGCGCTCAATATGAGAGTCGCATACAGGGCATCGGCTTGGCATTACGAATTCAGTCGCACTTTTAGGGCGTCGCTCCTTAATGACGGACACCACTTCAGGAATCACATCACCTGCTCGCCGCACAGTAACAGTATCCCCAATGCGCACATCCTTGCGTTTGACCTCATCCTCATTGTGTAAGGTGGCATTCGTGACGGTGACACCCCCTACCTCTACAGGAGCCAATCGAGCGACGGGAGTAATGGCTCCAGTGCGGCCCACCTGAACATCAATACCCAAGACAGTTGTTAAGGCCTCTTGAGCAGGAAATTTATGCGCCAGAGCAAAACGGGGCGCTCTTGAGACAAAGCCGAGTGTGTTTTGCTCAGCAATAGAATTGACCTTGTAGACAATCCCATCGATGTCGTAAGGCAAAGAATCACGCTTAGCCTCAATCTCATGATAAAAAGCAAGCATGTCTTCTACCGATTTCAGGACTTTTCGCTCTGTACATACTGGTAAGCCTAAATCAACATAGCGATTGAGTAACTCCTCATGAGTTGCGGGAAGCCACCCCTGGGGCTCCAAGGCACCCAGACCATAAGCAAAGAAAGACAGTGGACGTTTAGCGGTGATCTTCGAATCCAACTGTCTTAAGCTACCCGCAGCTGCGTTACGAGGATTGGCAAACTCTTTCTCACCCTGCGCAGCTGCCAGTTGATTCATTTTCAGGAAATCCTCTAAATACATGAAGACTTCACCGCGCACCTCTAAAACAGCTGGAATATTTTTACCTAGGAGCCGCAAGGGAATCGCACGAACTGTTTTGATATTTGCTGTGACATCTTCACCACTTGCACCATCACCTCTCGTTGCGGCTCGAACTAAAGAGCCATTTTCATAGCGCAATGAGATCGCAAGGCCATCAAATTTCAACTCGCCAGCATAGTCCACTTGCTTGACATTCAACCCCTCTCTACAGCGGCGATCAAAAGCAATCAATTCAGCATCTTCAAAAGCATTATTGAGAGAGAGCATCGGCACCACGTGCTCTACCGAATCAAATTCTTTGAGGGCAGCCCCACCAACCCGCTGGGACAGTGACTCTGAAGTGATCCACTCAGGATGGGCTGCCTCTATCTCCAATAATTCTCGATAGAGGCGATCGTATTCAATATCGGGCAATAGCGGAGCATCGAGAACATAGTAAGCATGCTCCAGTCGAGCTAGCTCTTTTTGTAAAAAGGCGTAACGATCCGCGAGATTCATCGGCCGATTAGACGACAAAGTACTTCCTTAGCTAAATAATCTGATGGCAGTGGATGACCCAGCAGGAATGCCACTCTTATCCAACTTGATATAGAGCACATCTAAATGCTGGCGGATGCTGGTGACTGCAGCTTCACTCAAGTTCATGCCGTTGTCATCGACTAAGCGACCATGGGCGATCTGAGCGACTGCAACACCCTCCGCTAGCATTCGTTCAAAGGCACGCGAGCTCTCAGGCACCAAGGGAAACTCCAGCAATAAGGTCAATTGCTTCACAGATTGATTAGGGTCGAGCTCGGCGCTTTTAAATAATCCAGCTTCAGGTCCACCAAATTCGTAGGATCTGCCATTACGGCTTAAATGAAAGCCTCTTTGTCGCAGAATAATAGCCAAGTCTTTCCACGAACAGGGCTCATCGAATGCCACGTTAATACTGAGCTGAATATCACTCTCTGCTGCCATGCGATCAAGCTCTTCGGCACTTTCTAACATTGCACTTACAGTGGGCATATCAATTTGTGATCCTAAGGTTTCAGCAAGTAATTGGACACGTGAACAAAAATCAGAAAGCTCTAAAACACCAATCGGACCACGTCTGCTTGCTAACTGAATCGCTAGTTGTAATTCAGAATAAATTGCATCGCTTTGAATGGGCTCCCAAGTCTCTACCTCATCCACATTTACATTGAGGCCCTCGCACATCCACTGAACGCCTGATGGCCCGGGAATATCTTGCCAATCTTCCATTTCTTTAAGAATTTCCTGGCCGCTAATCGGCTCATCAAAACGCAAGGAGATGACACAGTCAATGCGGGGATCAATTGCAGCCTTTTCAGAACTCATGATTACCGGCGCTTGGACCTGCTCTGCCTCAGTCTCATTTTGTGTCGAGCTGATATCGGCAAATCCGGGGGCAAATCGTTTTTCTAGCGCATTCTGGGCTTTTGCCTTTTTACGAACATGTGCGTATCTCAGATTCAGTAGCGCTACAAGTATCAAAATACCTAGGCCAATAACTGCTAAAGCAAACTGCAAGTCTGACAAACCCAAACTTGTCATGATTTGCTCTAAAAACACTTAAGCAGCCTCCACCATCGATACGGCAGATGAGATATCAACCGCAACAATGCGGGATACACCCTGCTCTTGCATGGTGACACCAATCAGTTGATGGGCAATTTCCATGGTGATCTTGTTATGTGAGATGAAGACAAACTGAGTCTTATCAGCCATTCTGGAAACCATTTCAGCATAGCGCAAGGTGTTTGCATCATCTAGTGGCGCATCGACCTCATCGAGCAAACAGAATGGTGCAGGATTGAGCAGGAATAGCGAAAAGACTAAAGCAATTGCGGTTAGGGCTTTTTCTCCACCCGATAATAAATAGATGGTGCTGTTCTTCTTACCAGGTGGCTGAGCCATCACTTGGACGCCGGCATCTAAAATCTCTTCGCCAGTCATAACTAACTCTGCATGACCACCACCAAATAACTCTGGGAATAATCTGCCAAAGTGCTTATTCACCTCATCAAAGGTGCCCTGGAGTAAGTCGCGGGTTTCAGCGTCAATCTTCGCAATTGCATCAGTCAAAGTTTGCATTGCTTCGTTCAAGTCAGCTGATTGCGCATCTAAGAATGACTTACGCTCGCGAGAGCTGGCCAACTCATCTAAGGCTGCCATATTGACAGGTCCAAGAGACTGAATTTCAGTATTTAAACGATTGACTTCGCTTTGCAAAGCGCCAACCTTGAGGTCTGAGCTAAAGCTAGTTTCAAGTGCGATCAAGTCAGCTTCTGCATCGGTTAATAAGGTCGCAAACTGTTCAAAGTTCAAGCGTGCTGCTTGCTCACGTAACTGGAGATCCACCACTTTATCGCGCATGGGTTGTAAACCACGCTCGATTAATAAGCGCTCTTCATCGGCTTCACGCAACTTATGCAACAAGGCATCTTGTTCCGTTCTTGCGGCTGCCAGCAAAGACTCTCTCTCGCTTCGTGTCAGCAATAGGCCCTGCAGTTGCTCTTGGGCAGCTTCATCGCTCAAACTCTTCAGCTCTTCTTCTGCTACAGCGTATTTATCCTGAATCTCCATGATCTGAGTACGCGCAGTACTTTGGTCACGCTGTAAGTCAGCAATACGCTGTTGAAGCGATCGTGTAGCAAAAGCAGCTTCTTGGGCGGCCATCTCTGCGGCACGCAAAGATTCACGGAGTTGATCACGCTGTTGGCTCGCGAACTCTAATTGCTGATTTGCCACAGATAGTTTTTGCTGGAGGTCTTGCTTCGCGCTCTCAGAAGTCTGTAATTCATGAGTGGCTTGATTTTGCGAAGCCATGAGCTGCTCAAGTTGTTTGGCTAACTCATCCAAATCATTTTGTATTTGCGCGGCTCTTTGGCTATATTGTTCTTCAGCTTGAGTGAGTTGCATTCTCTCAACCTCAAAGCCATGCGCTTCATTCACGGCGTGCTCAGCATTTAGGCGTGCTTGTTCTGCGGCCTGATGTGCAGCTTGATAATTAGCAATACATTGATCCATCTCGCCTTGAAGCTCGCTTTGGATCAGTTTTTGTGCACGCAGTTGCTTCTCAAGACTTTCCATCTCCTGTGCGCGAGCTAGCATGCCAGCTTGTTCAGAATCTGCTGCGTATAACTGAACACCAACGCGACTCACCAAATGACCTTGTTGGGTTACCAAAGCGCCGCCCGCTGGAAGTTTTTCGCGACGACGCAAGGCATCTTCGAGACTATCAGCAATATAAATTTTATCTAGCCATTCTTGTAAAACGGCAGAAAGACGCGGAGCGCCTGCACTTTGCACCCGAGAAACCAAGGCAATGAAATCGGCTGGAACCGGAGATGATGCTGGTGCAATTTCTTCAGTCAATAAAATAGCAAGGCGACTTGGTGGCGCATCATTTGCTAATGCCAGAGTCTCTTGAACACTCTTTGCCGTCACTGCTGCTAGACGTTCACGCAATACGGACTCTAAGGCGGTTTCCCAACCAGACTCTACTTTGAGCTCTTGCCAGAGTCGCTTACTTTCTTTAAGTCCCTTGCTTTCTAACCAAGGTCCGATCTTGCCTTGCGCTTGAACGCTAGCTTGTAGCGCTGTTAATGCGGTGAGCTTGGCTTCGGTCTGCGCTAGATCTTGATTAGCAGTCTGAATCTGTTGTTGGGCAGCATTACGCGCTTCATCGGCTGCAGGCACGCGTTGTTGGGTTTCTAGAGCACGCTGCTTAGACTCTTCTACCTTACGCTGGGCCATCACTTGACGATCTAGGGCCATTTGTAAAGCCTCAGGGTCGGGCTTACGCATTCCGCTTAACTCATCATGTAATCGGCTCGTACGACCCTGCAACTCTTCTTGTTGAGCTGACAATGCTTTAGTTCTCTCACCTAAGCTAGCTAAACGCTGCTCCATCGCCGCCAAACTATCTCTAGCAACATTAAGAGCTTGAACTGCAGATTGGTAAGACTCTTCACGCCCGGGCAATTGTGTTTGCAGCGCACTCAAATCGGATACCAAAGCTTGCTCTTTTTCTACAGCAGCAGCCAGCTCATGTTCGGTAGTACGCTGGGCTTGTGCTGCATCGGTTTCTTGTACAGTCCAACGCTGAAGTTGTGCCTGTAAATCCTGAATTTGTTGAGCAAGACGTTGACGCCCTTCCTGCACATAACGAATTTGTGACTCTACTTGGCTGATATCAGAGTTGGTTTGATACAAATCGCCTTGCGCTTGAGAAACCTTGTCTTGAAGTGCGTACTGCTCGGTACGCATCACTTCTAATTGCGTCTCGGCGTGTCTTAACTTCGCTGTCTGTTCTTCTAAGCCGACTTGGGTATCGCGAATCGCATTGGCATGACGCTCTTGCTCTTTACCAGCTTCGGTTTGACGCACAAACCACAACAATTGCTGCTGTGATTTCATTTCTGCAGATAACTGGGCATGGCGTTCAGCCACAGTTGCCTGCTTCTCCAGGCGAGTAAGTTGCTGATCCAGTTCACGCAAAATATCTTCAACACGAGTGAGATTTTCTTTAGTGTCTTCAAGACGCGAGGCAGTTTCTTTACGACGCTCTTTATATTTCGAGACGCCCGCAGCCTCTTCTAGGAAAACTCTCAACTCTTCAGGCTTAGACTCCAGAATACGGTTGATCGTTCCTTGCCCAATAATGGCATAACCTCTTGGTCCCATGCCGGTGCCCAAGAAAATATCTTGAATATCTTTACGACGTACCACTTGATTGTTAATGTAGTAACTCGAGTTACCATCGCGTGTCAAAACGCGTTTGACAGATAACTCCGTAAATGCGCCCCACTGACCTTGCGCACGTCCATCTGAGTTATCAAAAATCAATTCAACACTGGCACGTCCCGAAGGTTTGCGTAAACCAGAGCCATTAAAAATGACATCCTGCATTGATTCACCGCGTAACTCACTTGCACGAGATTCGCCTAAAACCCAGCGAACAGCGTCAATAATGTTGGACTTTCCGCAACCATTTGGGCCAACCACCCCAATTAACTGACCCGGCATTTCAAAATGGGTTGGATCAACGAATGACTTAAAGCCGGAAAGTTTGATGGATTTCAGATGCACGGCGGACTTTGTAGGATAAAAAGGGGTTTAAATGAGGGGTCAAAAATTACAGCTAAAGTGGGATGATGATAGCAAGCTTAGGGCTGTTTACACCCGTTTTTGGCCCATCGATATAATGATAAATCGACATTCAGGGCAAAATCCCTTAACAATCTTATAGTTAACTAAAAAGCATGAGCCAATCCATTCAAAACACCATCGAACAAGCCTGGGAAAACCGCGCCAACCTCTCTCCTCAAGCAATTTCTGCAGAGATCCGTCAAGCAGTTAATGCTGTCCTAGAAGGCCTTAATTCAGGGACTATTCGGGTGGCTGAGCGTCAAAGCGTGGGCAAGTGGGAGGTTAATCAGTGGGTAAAAAAAGCTGTCCTCCTATCCTTCCGCCTTGAAGACAACAAACCCATGTCTGCTGGTGGCTATACCCAGTTCTACGACAAGGTGCCCAGCAAGTTTGAGAATTACACTGAGGCTGACTTTGCAGCTGGTGGCTTCCGAGTGGTTCCCCCTGCGATTGCTCGCCGCGGCTCCTTTATTGGCAAGAATGCCGTTCTAATGCCCTCTTACGTCAATATTGGCGCCTACGTTGGTGAAGGCACCATGGTTGATACCTGGGCAACAGTCGGTTCATGCGCTCAAATTGGTAAGAATGTCCATTTATCAGGCGGTGTTGGTATTGGTGGTGTTTTAGAACCCATTCAAGCTGGGCCCGTCATCATTGAAGATAACTGCTTTATCGGTGCTCGCTCTGAAGTGGTCGAGGGTGTTGTGATTGAAGAAAACAGCGTACTTTCAATGGGCGTCTACATCGGTCAAAGCACTAAGATCTATGATCGGGAAACCGGTGAGGTCCATTACGGCCGTGTGCCAGCTGGTTCAGTAGTGGTCCCAGGCTCTATCCCAGCAAGCAATGGGAAATACAGCCTCTATGCCGCAATCATTGTGAAAAAAGTCGACGCACAGACCCGTGCTAAAACTGCAATCAATGAATTGCTCCGCGACTAAATCACCATGAGCGCAGCCCTTGATCTCACTGAAGCACTGATCGCTTGTAAATCAGTTACCCCTGCTGATGGTGGTTGCCAAGAACTGATCGCTCAGCGTCTACAAGCAATTGGCTTTCATACGGAAAGTATTGTTAGTGGTCCAGACGACTTCAGAGTAAGCAATCTGTGGGCCATCAAAAAAGGACAGCTAGGCGATCAAGGTAAAGTTTTTGTCTTTGCAGGCCATACCGATGTAGTGCCAACCGGCCCTCTCGAAAAATGGACCAACGATCCATTCACTCCGACGATTCGTGAAGGCCATTTATATGGTCGTGGCGCTGCTGATATGAAAACCTCGCTGGCGAGCTTTGTAGTTGCTACCGAAGAATTTGTTACAGCGCATCCAAAGCACTCGGGTTCTATTGCTTTTTTAATTACGAGTGATGAAGAAGGTCCTGGCCATGACGGCACAGTGATTTTGTGTGAACGTCTTAAGCAAGACAAACAGAATCTTGACTACTGCATCGTTGGTGAACCCACCTCAGTTAATAAACTCGGTGACATGATTAAAAATGGCCGTCGCGGATCCCTCTCCGGGAAACTGATTGTCAAGGGCGTGCAAGCCCATATTGCTTACCCTCATTTAGGCAAGAATCCGATCCACTCAGCAGCAGGCGCAATCCAAAAGTTAAGCGATATGGAATGGGATAAAGGTAATCCATTTTTTCAGCCAACCAGTTTTCAGATCTCCAATATCCACGCCGGTACAGGCGCAAACAATGTGATTCCAGGCGAGTTGAAAATTGATTTCAACTTCCGCTTCTCTACTGAAAGTACTCCAGAGCAGCTGCAAGAAAAGGTAGAGAAGATTCTTCAATCTGAAAACCTGGACTACGAGATTGATTGGCATGTGGGCGCAAACCCGTTTCTGACTGGCGATGGCGCTTTAGCCAATGCCCTACGGACCGCCATTCAGGAAGAAGTCCATCTAGAAACAGAATTGTCGACTACTGGTGGAACTAGCGATGCTCGCTTCATCTCCAAAATCTGCAAAGAAGTTGTTGAGTTTGGTCCTATCAATGCCACGAGTCATAAAATTGATGAGTGCGTCAATATTGATGATGTTGAGCCACTGAAAAATATTTACCGTCTCACGCTTGAGCAATTGGTTGCTTAAGCCATTCCTTCTTCAATACATTCCCGATCATGGACCCCGAGCCTCAACCCCAACTGACAGTTGATCAGAGTATTGAGCAAGTTGCTCTGTTGCTAGAAAAAGCCAAGCTCCATTACGGGCATGGAGCAAGTGATGCGCCAAGTGAAGCGCTTTGGATTGTGAGCAAGCAACTGGATCTCAGTCCCAGCGATGCTCTAGATCAACTTCAGCAAGTCATCTCTCCAGAAAATCATTCAAAAGCACTCGCACTTGCACAACTACGAATAGATTCACAAAAACCGCTTGCCTATCTCTTGGGCGAAGCTTGGTTAATGGGCGTCCCCTTCTATAGCAATGAACAAAGTATTGTGCCGCGCTCATGGATCGCAGAATTGATCGTTAATGGTGATCTAGAGCCCTGGCTCCCTGCTGATGGAAAAGCTCTCGATCTTTGTACTGGTAACGGATCTCTTGCAATTTTGCTGGCACTAGCCTGTCCTGATATACAAGTGAGCGCATGCGATATTAGTCTGCCTGCACTGGCTTTAGCCTCACGCAATCTAGACCGTCACGGCCTAAGCGAGCAGATTGATTTACTCCATGGTGATCTTTGGGAGGCATTATCTGAGCCCAATGAAGAAAATCGTTTTGATCTCATCATTTGCAATCCACCCTACGTCAACGCCGATTCAATGAGCAAGCTCCCTGCAGAATACTTAGCTGAGCCTTCTTTAGCTCTATCAGGTGGTGAAGATGGCATGGATTTAATTAGAAAAATTATTAGAGGCGCGCCAGATTATTTAAGCGAACGTGGCGCACTCTTACTTGAAATCGGTAACGAATATGAGAACTTCAAGAAAGCATTCCCACAAATTCCAGCGATTTGGATGGAAGTCTCAGCAGGTGATCAACAGGTCTTGCTTATTCAAGCAGAAGATCTGCACTAGCTCAGCTCATTCGCTGCAGCAATCGCCTGGTCAATTCTTTCAACAGGGATTACTTTAAGTCCCGGAATTTTATTCTTTGGCATATTGGCCTTCGGAATGATTGCAAGCTTAAAGCCCAATTTGGCAGCTTCCTTCAATCGTTCCTGACCTCTCGGGCATGGGCGAATCTCCCCAGCTAAACCGACTTCACCGAAGACGATCAATTCTTTGGGTAGTGCACGATTTCGAATTGAGGATTGAATAGCGAGTAGAACAGCTAAGTCAGCAGCAGGCTCAGTGATTTTGACGCCGCCTACTGCGTTTAAGAATACGTCTTGATCAAAGCAAGCGACCCCAGCATGACGATGTAAGACCGCCAGCAGCATTGCCAAGCGATGCTGCTCCAACCCTACCGCCAATCTTCTTGGGTTGGGGATATGGGCGGTATCAACTAAAGCCTGGATCTCCACTAAGAGTGGTCTGGTACCTTCTTGCGTTACCAGAACACAAGCTCCTGGCACCATCTGTTCGTGCTGCGATAAGAAAATCGCTGATGGATTCGATACACCACGCAGACCTTTTTCAGTCATCGCAAAAACACCGAGCTCATTGACAGCGCCAAAGCGGTTTTTAATCGAACGCACCAATCTAAATGAAGAATGCGTATCGCCCTCAAAATACAAAACCGTGTCCACAATATGTTCTAAGACACGAGGACCAGCAAGATGACCGTCTTTGGTGACGTGCCCAACCATCAATACACAGATACCACTGGACTTGGCGGCCCTCGTGAGTTGTGCGGCACACTCACGCACCTGGGCTACTGAGCCTGGCGCAGAACTGAAGGCTTCTGAATACAAAGTTTGAATAGAGTCCACCACGAGCACTTGAGGCTTCACGGTTTCCATGATGGACAACAGCTTCTCTAGCTGAATCTCAGCCAATACTTCAAGCGCAGGGGCTTCTAAAGCAATCCGTTTAGCCCGTAATGCAATTTGCGCAGCTGACTCTTCACCACTACTGTAGAGAACATGCATACCAGCTGAACTCATCTCAGCCAAAGCCTGAAGTAACAAGGTGGATTTACCAATGCCGGGATCACCACCCAAAAGTACAACACCGCCCGGAACTAAGCCACCACCTAAAACGCGATCGAACTCTTCTACCCCAGTACTAAAACGAGGTAAATCTTCCGCAGTAATTGCTGCAAGTTTTTGTCTTGGTAAAGATTGAGCCAAACCCTGAAAGCGGGATGGTGTTCTCGACTCAGGAAGTCCTTCCTCCATTGTGTTCCAAGCCTGACAGGAAGGACACTGCCCTTGCCATTTAGCAGAAGTTCCGCCACATGATTGACAGACATAAATCGTTTTAGCTTTAGCCAATGTATAACCTAGTAAAAAAGGATAAGAAGAGTTACAGCTTAATCGAGCTGAGTACCAGCTTTATTTTCTTGAGAGCGTTTAGGTGCATCTTTACGACGTTGCTCTAAATCAGCCGCCCTTTGGGCAGCATCTTTTTGCTTCTGCTCGTACTTCTGTTTATTTTCAGCGCGTTCAGCCGCTTTTTCAGGAGAAGCTCGATTAGCTATTTTTTCAGCATCCTTCTGATCCTTTAGACTCTCTCGGATCTTTCTTTGCTCAGTGTGCAAGGCAATTTGTTGAGTGCTAATAGGATCAATTGCCTTACGGTAATCAGAGCGAGCTCCGCTTAAACAGTAGCTTACCCAATAATGGGTATAGCATTCATTTTGCGCTTTTTCCCAGCGGTATTTAGCCCAGTCGCGTTGGAGCTCGAGCTGTTGATCAATTTTATTTAGCGACTCCAGCTGAGCCTCCTCCTCTGGCGTTGCAAATGTCAAAGGGGTGAAGCAGCATGAGGCTAAGAATAGGAGTGCGAATATTCTGAAGCGCAGGCTAATTGGTAGTGTCAAATCTCAACCTTTGCACCCAACTCAACTACACGATTAGCTGGAATCTTAAAGAAGTCAGATTGTCTTCCAGCATTCTGATACATCCAAGCAAAAATGACTTCGCGCCAGATAGCCATACCTGGTAAGGATGTTGGAATAATCGTATCCCTTGATAAAAAGAATGAGGTATTCATTTTATCGATCTTCAAGTCAAACTGACTTTCGAGCAAATCCAGAATTTGATTAGAGTCTGGTGTCTCTTTAAATCCATAGACTGCACGTACAACGTAAATATTGGGGCCAATCTCTTTGAGCGTCAATCTTTGATCATCATCAACATAAGGCACATCCCAAATGCTGACCTTGAGGAAAAATACCCGCTCATGCAAGATGTGATTGTGTTTGAGGTTGTGTAAAAAAGAGACCGGCAAGTAGTCGACATGCGCAGTTAAGAAAACAGCAGTTCCCTCAACTCGATGCGGTGGGTTTTGTAGGAGGCTGTTCATGAAGGAATCGAGACGAATACCGTCATCCAATACCCGCTTGCGAACAATTTGACGTCCTTGATACCAAGTCATCATGAGTAAGAAGCAGATTGATGCAATAACTACGGGGAACCAACCACCATCTAAGAGCTTGGTGAGGTTTGCTGTAAAGAATCCAAGATCCACAATCAGAAAGCAGCCGATGATTAATGTCACCCAAATTGCGTTCCACTTCCAGAGGGCTTTCATCACTACTGCGGCAAGCAAAGTAGTCAATAGCATGGTCGTAGAGACTGCAACACCGTATGCTGAAGCCAAATTATCCGACTTTTTAAAAGCCAAGACGATTCCAATCACGATGAAACACAGCATCCAATTAATAAAAGGAACGTAGATCTGCCCTTTTTCTTTGGCAGAAGTAAAAAGGATTTTCATCCTAGGCAAGAAGCCGAGCAAGATAGCCTCACTCGTCATCGAGTAAGCGCCTGAGATACAAGCTTGTGAAGCAATGACTGTTGCAATGGTTGCCAGTATCACCAAAGCAAAGGTGTATGCATCAGGAACCATCAAGAAGAAAGGATTAGTAATTGTCTCTGGGTGTACCAAGAGCATTGCTCCTTGCCCAAAGTAATTGATTAGCAAGCAAGGCATGACTAATCCAAACCAAGCCAGCTTAATAGGACGAATACCGAAATGCCCCATATCTGCGTACAGTGCTTCAGCGCCAGTCAATACCAAAAAGATTGATCCAGTAACAGCAAAAGCGATACCCGCATCTTGAGTCATAAATCTAAAGGCATAAATCGGATTCAAGGCAGCGATAATTTGTGGCGCATCCTGAATTTGATAAATCCCCATTACAGCCAAAGAGGCAAACCAAATCAACATCACAGGTCCAAAGAGAATACCTACCACTGAGGTCCCTTTTTTCTCAATCAAAAAGAGACACAACAAAATAGCAATGGTAATAGGTAGCACATAGGGTATGAAGTCATTCGAAACCACCACCGTACCTTCAATGGCTGACAAGACAGAGATTGCTGGAGTAATCACCGCGTCGCCATAGAAAAGACAGGCGCCCAAAACGCCGGTAAGCATAATGACGACATATCGTTTTGATTTAGTGTCTGCGGTTCTGAGAGCTAGCGCCATCAAAGACAGGATCCCACCTTCGCCATGATTGTTGGCCCGCATGACAAATAACAAGTACTTCAGCGAAACAACCATGACAAATGACCAAAAAATCATCGATATGACGCCAAAGATCGAATCTGGTGTCATCGGGATTCCATTGACTGGATCGAAGCAGACTTTTAATGCGTAAAGCGGGCTGGTGCCAATATCACCAAACACAATACCGACAGCACCTAAAGCCAATGCAGCCAAGCTACCTTTTTGTTGATGGCTTGCCCCCTCAATCTCTACTGGGCGCAATATCTCTGATTGAGAGAATTCAGGATTACTGACTGACATAAAGCTTCCTTGATGGGTTGATGATCATCATGCTGCGTGGCGATATATTACTCCTGAAATGTGGTGCCCAAGGCACCCCTAATAGCCTTAAATATTCCTATCTCTAGACTCACTAAAGCGAACCAGATGGACAAGTTGAGGGAAAAAATGTTAGAATCTAAGGCTCAGACGCGGGGTGGAGCAGTCTGGCAGCTCGTCGGGCTCATAACCCGAAGGTCGTAGGTTCAAATCCTGCCCCCGCAACCAAATTAGTCATATAGAACAGAGGGATACGCAGGTATCCCTTTTCTATTGGCTCCTCAGAGCTCCCTAGCATCGATATTTACCTGGGTTTCGTCTAAGATATCTTCATAAAAAAGAGAATCCATCTCCCTCTGACTCAATAAGATTAGGGTTGCGATGAAAAAATATTTACTGTTAAGCCTATTTCTACTCCTTGCCTGTTCAAAAGGCTCGCAAACCACCTTTTCGCTTGACTGCGAAGGCACCTACACTGAAATATCAGGCTCTGGGTATGTTATTAGTACCGCTAGACAGAAACGACACTACGAGATTGACGCCAACCAAATGTCTAAGAGAAGTTGCATAAAGGATGGCTTGGTACTCAATTGCTATAGAGAAATTGAATATCCCAATTTGCAAAGAACAAAAGAGCAATTTCTGTACAACACAGGTGACTATTCTTTAAGTGATGGAGTTACCCGAATTGGGGTCGATACCGCAACTGGTAAACCCATTTTCATTAAGACAGAATTGTTCAGAACAACCTGCCCAATGACAGTAAAAAGATCTAAGAAAGAATCTTAATTTTTAGCTGTTAGTTAATTTTCTGTGCCAAATTCTTTTCTCTCTGTGGCGCCAATTAATCTTTAAGAGTCTATTCGATTTGAAATCCCAAATCTGAGCTCCCGTTTCTGAAGTTTGATAAAACGGAATACCCAAATCTTGATAACGCTTAGTAACTGTTGGATGTGGATGCCCATAGCGGTTTAGATGTCCATTTTGAGCAAACGCTTGATGTGGGTTGATCGCCTCAAGTAAGCTAATTGACGATGACGTTTTGCTCCCATGATGTGGCGCCATCAAAATCACTTCCTTGTCATTACCCTGTGAGTATTGATCGTCAGTCAGTCTATTTCTCATTTCAGCCTCGCCATACTTCTCAACATCCCCTGTCATCCAAAAAGAATAACGATCATTACTGACTTCTACTACACAACTCATCTCATTTGGCTTCATTGGGTATGTCTTTGCAAAGTTGGTCTGCTCATCTGGATGCCATACCCGAAACAACACGCCATCCCACTCCCATTGCTGCCCATACCGACACGGTAATGCTGGAATGGCTCTTTTCTTCAAATGACTAAGTAGTGGGTTGTCTTGCGGTAAAGAGCCCATCATCGAAGCAAACCGAATTTCTTTCAATATCGATACCGCTCCTCCAATATGATCGCTATCGCTATGACTAATCACTAAGCGGTCAATCTCATGAATGCCTTCACCCATTAAAAAAGGAATGATTACTCGCCTACCTGCATCATCCTTTGTGCCGTGTGTCGGTCCAGTGTCATACAGTAGCGTCTTTGTTGCTGTTTGAATGAGCACTGCTGTTCCTTGTCCAATATCTAAAACGGTTGCCCGGAATTCTGCAGACTTGAGATGATTTAATGGCGGGATAAATAAAGCAACTGATAAGCAAACTCCGCATAAGCGAGACCTCCAGCCATCAATCAAATGCCCAGGCCGAATCGAAACAATCACACCTATCCCAGCAATTGCTAGGGCCCAGAGCTTGGGCTCATGCGAGCGATGTACTGCCCAAGGCCAACTAGCAAATTCAGTTAAAGCGATTCCCAGATACTCCATTGCCAAATGCGCTAGTTTCAAAAACCATTGTCCTAACCACTCCGGCAATAAAGCCCCGACAATAGCAAAAGGAGTCACTACGTAACTTACTAGCGGTATCGCTAAGGCATTTGCAATAGGCGAGACTATTGAGGTTTGATAGAACCAATAAAAAGTAAGTGGGAGTAAAGCAATCGTTACCACC
Organism: Polynucleobacter paneuropaeus; assembly: GCF_003261235.1. Classification (NCBI taxonomy): domain Bacteria; kingdom Pseudomonadati; phylum Pseudomonadota; class Betaproteobacteria; order Burkholderiales; family Burkholderiaceae; genus Polynucleobacter; species Polynucleobacter paneuropaeus. The sequence continues at coordinate 1,194,027 of NZ_CP030085.1, forward strand.
GTCTGCACTCGACAGGCCTCTGATAAAGCCATCTTGATTCGATCAAGCCAATGCAGTTCAAATTCCTTTCCAGTTGGGATGCCTAATAGGGCCTTTGAGTCTTTCATGGAATAGAGAATGGCAGCAACAGCACCAAAGGAAAGCCAAAAGCCAGGGGTATAAGCTGCCATTGGATCAATCAAGAGAACAAAAAAGAGCGCCCACCACCAAATATCAAAAGATCGGGGATTGCGGCCATTCCATAGCGCGAATGCAACCACCCCAACCATATACATGGTTCTTTGAGCTGGTATCTGAAAGCCGGCCAACCAGGTATAAATAAATGCAGTCAAAAAACCCATGACGGCAGCAATTTTGCTAACAGGAACATACAGAGGGAGAGAGGATCTGCGCCAAAGTCTTGCTGAAATGATTGCCCCTACTCCAGCCAACATAGTGACATGTAATCCCGAGATGGATATTAAATGTCCAATGCCCGTTGCATTAAATACTCGCCAATCATCTTGTTCAATTGCATTCTGATCACCAAGCACAAGAGCAACCAGTGCACCTTGATAGCGCGCATCTATAGGTAGTAGGCGTTGAATTTTTTCTCGTAATTGCCACCGCCTCAGCTCCATACCAAGGCGAAAATCCAATATCCCAATCGCATTTGCTTCAAGCAACTCGCCCGATCGAACTGATCCAGTCGCGCCATAATCCTGATGAAATGTCCAACGCTCAAAGTCGAATGTATGGGGATTGAGTAAGCCATAGGGTTGCTTCAACTTAAGCTTCAATTTCCAACGCTGTCCTGGAATAATTTCAGGGATAGCGTTCGTATTTTTCCAAGCCGGGTTCCAACTAAGATATACCCGCCGAGGAAATGCCTCTATATGCTCTCTAGAAGATACTTCTTCCACTTCAAAGGCAAATCTAACGCCACGAGTATTACCCTGAGGCAAAGCGTCTACCCTGCCGATTAACTCAAACTCTGCCCCATCTAAGGAGTCAGATAAAACATGGCTTAGCCTTTGATCGGCGTAATGGGCAGTCCAACAGAATCCTAAAGTGAAGGCAAAAATGAGAGTTAATACAATCCTGATCAGATGATGTTTGAAGAACAAGATTGTTAGCAACAATACAGTTGTTAAGGCCAATGAGATTGGCAAATAGTTTGCCGGCACAGCAGGTAAAAAGAGAAGAAAGGATTCCCCGGCGATAAACGCCGTAATTGCTAAGCGCAAGGGCCTTTAAGAAGCGAGAAATGAAGACCAGCGTGGCAAAGCTTGAGATGCATTTTGCATCACAGCTAGCGCAAACTGATCATGACCAATACCTCTAATATCTGCTAACTCAGTAGCAATGCGAGGTAAATAAATGGGTGAGTTAAATTCTTGACTCTCATCTCTTAGCCATGCAGGAGGAATATCGGGTGCATCAGTTTCAGTGACGATACTATCGAGCGGTAACTCTTTCAATAAGCGACGAATTTGTAGCGCACGGGTATAGGTAGCGGCACCCCCGAACCCAAGCTTGAAGTTCATGCTAATAAATTGCTCTGCCTGCTGAAAACTACCATTAAAAGCATGTGCAATGCCTCCCGGAATGGTTCTTTGCCGTAATGCTTTGAGGATTACATCTTGAGAGCGCCGAACATGCAGCACAACGGGTAATTGATATTGCTGCGCTAAATCCAACTGTCCCTGGAAAAAGAAATCCTGTCTTTGTGGGTCTAAGCCTTCTACAAAATAATCGAGGCCGATTTCACCAATCCCCACGAAGCGAGGATCTTCAAGATTAGCCTTAATTGCTTCTTGCAAAACCTGGAGATCACTCTCTTTAGCCTTCTGAATATATAAAGGATGGATTCCTAATGTGTACACCAAACCAGGAATGTGTTTTGAATATTGATGCGCGAGTTCTGTAACGTGTTCAAAATCACTTGCTTGAACTGAAGGCAGCAAAATAGCTTGGACACCCTTTTCAGCAGCTTCAGCCAAGATCGATGGGAGATTAGCGAGTAATTCAGGGGCGTCCAGATGGCAATGGGTGTCAACCCATGATGGACTGATACTCATCCAGCAAAGGGCCTTAATACACCGCGATCAAGACGCATAATGCGGTCACAGCGCTGTGCTCGCACAGGATCATGCGTCACGATCACAAATGCAGTCCCCTGCTCGCGTGCAATACTTAACATCAAATCAAACACACCATCGGCAGTTTCAGTATCAAGATTACCCGTCGGCTCATCGGCTAACACGCATGCGGGGTTACCAACTAAAGCTCTTGCAACAGCAACGCGTTGGCGCTCTCCTCCAGACAGCTCACCAGGCGTATGTTTCTCGCGAGTAGATAAACCGACTTGTTTCAGAATTGCACTAGCGCGGGCAAGAGACTCCTCGCTATCTAAGCCTCTAATACGAAGTGGTAAAGCGACATTCTCCAGCGCAGTAAATTCATCCAAGAGATGATGAAACTGATATACAAATCCGAGGCTACGATTACGAAGTTGATCGAGCTTTTTAATTGAAAGTTGATTGAGGTTTTCTCCTGCTAGCGTGACTGTGCCACTAGTAGGAGTATCTAAGCCACCCAATAGGTGCAAAAGCGTACTCTTACCAGATCCTGAGGAGCCCACAATAGCCAACTTTTCTGAAGGCGATACTTGCAAATCAATCGTCTTGAGGACCTCAACCGCAGAGGCACCTTGACCATAGGTTTTGGCTAACCCGTTTGCACTGAGGACAATGGCATTGGAATTACTCATAACGGAGTGCCTCCGCAGGCTGAACCTTTGAAGCACGACTGCTTGGATACAAGGTAGCTAAGACCGATAAACCAAAGGCCATTAACCCTACTGTTAGAACATCTGCAAGATGAACATCCGATGGCAACTCACTAATGAAATACACATCGCGAGGCAAGAAGCGCACCCTAAAGACTGCTTCAATTGCTGGAACAATCACATCAATGTTTAGGGCAATCAATAAGCCAAAGGCAACTCCTGCTAAAGAGCCAAGCAGACCAATGGCAAGCCCCTGAACTAAAAAGATGCGTTGAATCATGCCGGGACTGGCGCCCATGGTTCGCAAGATTGCGATATCTGCCTGCTTCTCATTAACAGTCATCACTAAGGTTGAGACTAAATTAAAGGCTGCTACTGCAATGATGAGGGTCAGAATGATGAACATCATTTTTTTCTCGGTTTGGACTGCTGCAAACCAATTGCGATTGGTACGTGACCAATCTGAAATCCATACATTTGCGGGTAGTACAGATGCAATTTCATTGGCAATCTCAGGCGCACGCTGCATATTATCGACCTTGACTCGCAAGCCCGTAGGATCACGTGTGCGAAGTAAAGCTGCAGCATCTTGCCAATGCATGATGACTAATGTGCTGTCAAACTCGTAATGACCGCTATCCACAATACCTACGACTTGCAAGGTGCGCATTCTAGGTAAAGCACCTGCTGGAGTGAGATCAGCTTCTGGAACAATTAAATTAACCCGATCGCCAACATTAGCACCAATGATGGCAGCGAGTTGCGAGCCTAAGGCAACTCCAAAACTTCCTGGTGTGAGATCGTTAATACTTCCAGAAACAAATTGTTTTGGTAAATCCGATACCTTGATCTCTTCACTAGGTGAGACGCCTCGAATAGATACGCCGCGCATTGCCCCACCCCGACTTAATAAACCCTGAGAGCTCACCATGGGAGCAACACCAAGGACGTGGGGCTGCGCAGCAACCGTCAATGACAAAGGTTGCCAGTTAGCCAAGCCATCTGGGGCAGTAATTTCAATATGGGAAAGAACAGATAGCATCCGATCCCGCACCTCTTTTTGGAATCCATTCATGACCGAGAGCACCACAATTAGGGATGCAACTCCTAAGGCAATGCCGATCGTAGAAATACCTGAAATAAACGATAGAAAACCGTCACGCTTACCAATTGCCTTCCGACGCTTAGAACGGGTGTAGCGCAGGCCAATTTCGAGCTCAAGGGGAAATTTCAACATCCCGACAGTTTAGTGAATTACCAAACTAAACCAATGGAATAATCAAATGCCACCTAAAATCAGGGGAATGGCCATGAATTCAATTACCAATACCACTTCCGTTCGCCGTTTTACCTTGATGATTGCAGGGGAGGATACCCCCGATCCTCAGACCGAACGCTCCCCAAGCGGCCTCCCCCAAGAACGCTTCCTCTTGGGAGATCGAGCACCTATTGCCCCAATTCTCTTACTTGGACAATCCGATCTTGTGATAGACCCCCAGCTCTCAATAGCCTGCCTACAGCCTGTTCATCTGCATGCGACACGGGATCATTTAGTTCTCCTAAATCAAAATCAGCTCGGGCTGACAGAAGAAGAGTCTGCTGCTCTACTCAAACCTATCTTGCCTTTATTGGAAGAAGATTTTAAAAGTCCTTTACTTTTTCAAAACGCCTCTTTTTATTTCATACCTGCTGGGCCGTTCACTAGTCTGGTAACGCATAGCCTGGATCAATCCCATGGGCGCAATATCGATTGGTGGATGCCTCGTGATAGTGACGAAGAGGGTGTGGCTAAAAATTGGCGCAAGCTCCAAAACGAAATCCAGATGCTCTGGCATATCGACCCTGTGAATGAGAAACGAGAACAATCTGCTCAAGCGAGCATTAACTCAATTTGGATTAGTGGAATTGGGAAATTGGCGGATGTTGAAGCACCAAAGTGTTTTCAAGAAATTCAATCTATTTATAGCGATAAACCCCTTCTTATTGGTCTAGCCAAGTTTCTCAAGATTCCACATTCGGCAGATCTCAATCAGAATAAATTGGATGCTGGGTTTGCATATGCAGATAATCCGGAACCCATCTGGGAAATCCTGTCAACCGCATTAGATACCAAACAACTTGATGAAGTAATCCTGATTGATTTCCCTGATGGTGATGTACGTGAGAGAACATTTACTCGCAAAGTATTACATCAGCAGTCTTGGATGTTCTGGCGTAAACCTAAAAAACGTTCTTGGCACGATCTTGTTGGGGCAAACGTATGAGTCGCTTTCAGCATCGTCCCTATTCTGAGAGAACAGCACAGTGGCTAGAACAAAGTGGTTTAAATCCATTACTCGCGAGATTATTTGCTGCAAGAGGTGTTGAGAAACCCGATGACTTATCGCTCGAACTCAAAAACCTCCTAGCGCCAACTGAACTGAAGAACTGTTTGAGTACTGCCAGTTTGCTAGCGGATATTCTGGAAAGGAAAGAGCCGATTGTCATTGTTGCTGACTATGACTGTGATGGTGCGACCGCTTGCGCCGTCGCGATACGTGGGCTAAAGATGCTCGGCGCAGATCATGCTGCAGTTCAGTTTCTAGTCCCTAATCGCTTTACGATGGGTTACGGCCTTACCCCTGAAGTTGTAGAACTCGCTGCGCAACAAAAGCCTAAGCCACGCTATCTCATTACCGTCGATAACGGCATCGCAAGCGCTGCAGGCGTTGAGCGCGCCCGTGAATTTGATATCGATGTGATCGTGACGGATCACCACCTACCTGGGGACATCATTCCCAATGCAACGGCAATCGTCAATCCCAATCAAGTGGGCTGCCCATTCCCTAGTAAAGCACTAGCGGGTGTCGGTGTGATGTTTTACCTCTTGGTTGCATTACGGGCAGAGTTACGTCAACGCGGTAAATTTACGAATGAGACACAACCGAAGATTGAAAATCTCTTGGATCTGGTAGCCTTGGGTACCGTTGCTGACGTCGCTCAACTCGATCGCAATAACCGTATCTTAGTATCGAATGGGTTGAAACGCATTCGGAATGGCGTTTGCCAAGCAGGTATCCAAGCCCTCTTTCAGGTTGCCGTCAGAGACGCTCGCAAAGCGTCTGCCTTTGATCTGGGTTTTGCTATTGGTCCTAGACTGAATGCTGCCGGTAGATTGGCTGATATGACTTTGGGTATTCGTCTTTTATTGACGGATGATCAAAGTGAAGCCTTATCGATTGCCCAAGAACTCGATCGCATCAACCGAGAGCGACGAGTGATTGAAACCGGCATGCAAGAAGAGGCCCTGGCATTACTAGCCGAAGATCAACTTGCTAATACGATAAGTGAGAAGTCTAGTATCTGCCTATGGAATGAAGCTTGGCATCAAGGCGTGATTGGTATTGTGGCCTCACGTCTAAAGGAGCGATTCAATCGCCCCTCCCTAGTATTTGCACCAGCTGATGGTGCTGACAGTAATGAATTGCGTGGTTCTGGCAGGTCGATTACTGGCTTTCATTTGCGTGATGCCCTAGATCTAGTCTCCAAAAGAGAGCCTGGCTTGATTCTGAAGTTTGGTGGTCACGCTATGGCGGCAGGATTAACTATTCATAAATCTGACTTTGTAAAGTTTGATGCTACTTTTCAAAAAGTTGCTGATGAATTACTTACCGATGATTTATTGGAACGCAGCCATAGCCATGATGGTAGCCTAGAGCCCACTCAATTTACCCCCGAGATCGGCGATCTTCTCGCTGAAGAAATCTGGGGCCAAGGATTTCCGCAGCCGGTTTTCTATGGAGAATTTGAGATCTCGGAGCAAAGCCTCATGAAAGAAAAACACTTGCGCTTGAAGTTGCGCCCAGTTGGTAACAGCTCTAGTAAAGGATTGACTGGCGTTTGGTTCAATCGGACCCAAACCCTACCAGAGCGCGCCAAATTAGCTTACCGTTTAGTCACCGACCGTTACCAAGGTCAGGCACGGGTTCAGCTCATGATCGAGGCGCACGATGAGAATCCCACCCTATAATAGGGACATGGAAGCCGAACAACTCAATACCATCTCCAATACCCTCTCTGATCTGCTCGAGCGTGAGCAAGCCCTTCGGGGGTATCTTTGACTTTGATGTAAAGTCACGCCGTCTTACTGAAGTGAATTCTATTCTGGAAGATCCCAAAATTTGGGATGATCAGAAAAAAGCGCAGGCCCTTGGTAAAGAGAAAAAATTACTAGATGGTGTTGTTGCCACTCTCACCAATCTCAATAGTAATATCACTGGTGCACTTGAACTGTTTGAAATGGCTAAAGAGGAAAGTGATTTTGAGACCATCTCAGCCATCGAACAAGATACTGAAAGCTATAGCAAACTCATTGGAGATCTTGAGTTCCGCAGAATGTTCCACAATGAAATGGACTCCTGCAACTGCTTCATTGATATTCAAGCTGGTGCAGGCGGAACCGAAGCCTGTGATTGGGCAAGCATGCTCTATCGTCAATACCTTAAGTATTGCGAGCGCAAGGGGTATAAAACAGAAATTCTTGAAGAGTCTGATGGCGATGTGGCAGGCATCAAGAGCGCGACCATCAAAGTCGATGGTGAATACGCCTATGGCCATCTTCGCTCAGAAACAGGAGTTCATCGTTTAGTACGCAAATCTCCTTTTGACTCTTCCAATGGCAGACATACCTCTTTCGCCAGTATTTATGTCTATCCTGAGATCGACGACTCCATTGAGATTGAAGTCAATCCCGCAGATATTCGCACTGATACCTACCGCGCCTCGGGCGCTGGTGGTCAACATATTAATAAAACGGACTCTGCCGTGCGTCTAACGCATATTCCTACTGGCATCGTGGTGCAGTGCCAGAATGATCGAAGCCAACACCGAAATCGTGCTGAGGCAATGAGTATGCTCAAGTCACGTCTATATGAACATGAGATGCAAAAGCGTCGCGCTGAGCAAGATAAGCTAGAGGCTAGCAAAACCGATGTAGGCTGGGGTCATCAAATCCGCTCTTATGTCCTAGACCAGAGTCGTATTAAAGATTTGCGCACCAACCTTGAGATTTCTAATACCCAGAAGGTGCTTGATGGAGATCTTGACGCCTTTATTGAAGCCAGCCTGAAGCAAGGTGTTTAATCCTATTAACAGCGATCTATTTTGATATGAACGATAAAGTCAACCCGCAAGCTAATCCAGAACCCCTTGATGAGAATCACATCATTGCCGAGCGACGTGAAAAATTAGCCAAACTTCGGGAAGCTGGCGTTCCTTTCCCGAATGATTTTGTGCCAACGCATTTATCAGCAGATTTGCATGCGCATTACGATAGCCTCACTAAAGAAGAATTAGCTGCCAAGAAAGTTCATGTCAAAGTGGCAGGCCGCATGGTTCTTAAGCGCGTGATGGGTAAAGCAAGCTTTGCCACCATTCAAGACCGAAGTGGGCAAATTCAGTTCTATATCAATGATGAAATTAGTGGGGCTGATACTCATGGTGCATTTAAGCACTGGGATATGGGCGACTTTATTGCTGCAGAAGGCCATCTTTTTAAGACCAATAAAGGTGAACTCTCTGTTGAGAGCAGCAATCTGCGTTTGCTCAGCAAATCCTTACGTCCTCTGCCAGATAAATTCCATGGACTATCTGATTTAGAGACTAAATACCGTCAACGTTATGTTGATTTAATTGTGAATCCAGAGAGTCGTAATACTTTCAAGGCAAGAAGTAATGCGATTGCCTCATTACGTCGTCACATGCTTGATGCCGATTTCATGGAAGTAGAGACGCCCATGCTCCACCCTATTCCCGGGGGTGCAACTGCAAAGCCTTTTATCACCCATCACAATGCTTTAGATATGCAGATGTTTTTGCGTATCGCACCAGAGCTCTATTTGAAGCGTTTAATTGTCGGTGGATTTGAACGCGTATTTGAAATCAATCGTAACTTCCGCAACGAAGGCGTGAGCCCGCGCCATAACCCTGAGTTCACAATGATGGAGTTCTATGCGGCCTATACCGACTATCGGTGGCTGATGGACTTTACCGAAGGACTTATTCGTGCTGCAGCAATCGACGCACAAGGCACTGCAATCTTGACCCATCAAGGACGAGAACTGGATTTAAGTAAACCCTTTCAGCGCTTGACTATTACTGAGGCGATTCTGAAATACGGTCCCCAGTCAAATAAACAATATCAAACGGCACAACTCGAAGATGCCGACTTCATTCGCGCTGAGTTGAAAAAAGGTGGTGAGAATCCTGATTCTCCCACCCTGAAGAATGCAGGTATCGGCGCTCTTCAATTAGCCTTGTTTGAATTGGTTGCTGAAGAACACCTCTGGGAGCCTACTTACATCATTGATTACCCGATTGAGGTGAGCCCTCTCGCCCGCGAATCAGACACTCGTCCGGGCGTCACCGAGCGCTTTGAGTTATTCATCACCGGTCGTGAGATTGCCAATGGTTTCTCAGAACTTAATGACGCAGAAGATCAAGCGAATCGCTTCCGTAAGCAGGTAGAGCAAAAAGAAGCTGGTGATGAAGAGGCAATGTACTTCGACCATGACTTTATTCGTGCACTGGAATATGGCATGCCCCCTACTGGCGGTTGCGGTATCGGCATCGATCGTCTGGTGATGTTACTAACCGATGCACCCAATATTCGGGATGTGATTCTGTTCCCGCACTTACGTCGCGAAGAAGAGTAATTAGCTCTTCTTAAAAAGTCGTTGTAGTAGCACGATCAAGAAGATTGCGAACCAAATAAAGGACCATTGGGGAAGTTGGAGACCGAAAATAGGTGGGAGTTGCGCGGAGCAAAGTCCATCAGCCTTGAAGAGCCAAGGTAAGCCACGCACAAGCTCAAACTGATTGATCCAAGTTTCTAGAGGATCAATACCGCAGGATGTATCGGGATGGAATAACACCCAGATATGGCGACCTGCGACAAGTAAGCCAAATAGCGCAAATAATGTCGCCAAAATATGGAAGAATTTTCTACTTGGCTGAAAAGCCAGCGCCATGAAGCAAGAGCAACAGATTCCCAAGTACCCTACCCTTTGCATGATGCACAAAGGGCATGGCAAGAAAGGGACGCCCTGATAGCCAAATTGCTGGAGGATGAGCGCAGCCATCACAAGACCCAGACTCAGAAAGCCCATGAGGAGGTAAAAAGTTCGGTTCATGCCCTGATGATAGCGAAGCTTAGAGTCGATTCGAAAAATCTGCCTTATTACTAAAAGTTCAGGGCATATAAAAAGTTAATCGCCTCCGAAGCTCTCGGCACAAGCTTAAGAATGGGATAATGGCGGTTTTACTGAAAATCACACCGCTTTATGGCTACTTGCAATACTGAAACCGTTCTGTCAGTTCATCATTGGAATGACACTCTCTTTAGCTTCACGACCACCCGCAATAAAGGTCTGCGCTTCCGTAGCGGGCACTTTTTAATGATTGGTTTAGAGGTCGAAGGTAAACCACTACTCCGTGCTTATAGTGTTGCCAGCCCAAACTACGAGGAGCATTTGGAGTTCTTGAGTATTAAGGTTCAAGATGGTCCGCTTACTTCACGTCTTCAAAAAATCCAGGTGGGTGACCCCATCCTTGTAAGCGAGAAGTCCGTTGGTACATTGGTCATTGATGATCTCAACCCCGGTAAGCATCTCTACTTATTTAGTACTGGTACCGGCTTGGCGCCCTTTATGAGTATTATTCGCGACCCTGAAACCTATGACAAATTTGAGAAAGTTGTTTTGATTCATGGCGTACGTCTCGTTAGTGAATTGGCTTATGGTGATTACATCAAGAATGAACTGACTCAAGATGAATATTTAGGCGAACTCATTCGAGAAAAACTCATCTACTACCCTACCGTGACGCGCGAAGCATTCAAACATACTGGTCGACTTACCACTGCCATTGAAACTGGAAAGCTCTTCAAAGATATCGGATTGCCTCCATTAGACCCAGCAGTGGATCGCGCCATGATTTGCGGCAGTCCATCGATGCTCAAAGAAACCTGTGAGATGCTCGATAGTAAGGGCTTCAAAGTCTCCCCAAGCCTAGGTCATTTAGGCGACTATGTCTTTGAGCGGGCCTTCGTAGAAAAATAATCTATATACCTGTAAGTAATATAGATATCGCTATATATTTCTTGTGGATATATAGACTCATTGCTAAAGTCTCCTCTAACGCTTGATTAACAGAGGAATCGCAATGTCGCCAGTTCGGGAACAATACAACCCCATCATTACCAGCCTTCTGCGCGAGCATGATCAATTGCCAATAGAACAAGTTGAAACTCGTAAATCGATCCAACGTCGCATTCTGTTTTTGATGAGCGCAATTAAATTTCAAGAATTTGAAGAAGCCCAGTGCTAATCAAAAAAAGTAAACCATGATCCAATTTTTCATCGATTCATCGCACTTTATTCTTTCAGGGGCACTTGTTGGTCTCTTAGTCGGCATGACCGGCGTAGGTGGCGGCTCTCTTATGACGCCTTTGCTGACGATTATTTTTGGCGTCGCTCCAACTACAGCAGTTGGTACAGATTTGGCTTTTGCTGCCATTACCAAAGGTTTTGGCACAGCAGCCCATCGCTTACACGGCAACGTCCGGTGGGATATTGTTCGCCTGCTGTGTGTGGGTAGCCTCACAACGGCAATACTGTCGATCATCGCACTGAAGTATGTGGGGCCAGTATCGAAAGATTGGAATCACCTCATTAGCCTTGCGATCGGTGCATCTGTTTTATTAACTGCAGGCTCACTGCTTTTTAGAGCGAAGATTATGAAATGGGTTCACGCAAATCCAAAGCGTTTACCTAAAGGCTTTCCTCTCAAAGTAGCCACGGTAGTAGTTGGGGCAGTGATCGGAGTCTTAGTGACTGTCTCCTCAATCGGAGCAGGTGCTATCGGCGCTACCTTGATTTTGGTTCTCTACCCCACCCTTCGGCCGGCTGAAGTTGCAGGCACCGATATTGCCTATGCTGTCCCGCTAACGGCATTAGCAGGCCTTGGCCACTGGTGGCTCGGCAATGTGCACTTTGATCTACTCGCCGGTCTTCTAATTGGATCCGTTCCTGCCATTTGGTTCGGCGCCAAACTCTCAAGCATCTTGTCTGAAAAAATTACTCGCAATACGCTGGCGGTAACACTCTTTTTGGTTGGTCTAAAGTTGGTAATCTCATGAATGCTCCACAATTCTGGACCATCCCTCCTAGTGAGTTGAGCCCCTCCCAATTGGCCATAAAAACTCAAGCGCTCCAAGAGCGCTTAGTTTCTATTTGTGACCAGTTCGATGATGTTCGCTTTGCAACAAGTCTGGCTGCCGAAGATATGGTGATTACAGACGCGATTACCCAAGCAAAGTTACCAATTCAATTCTTTACCTTGGCTACAGGTCGACTGCATCAAGAAACCGTAGACTTGGTGAAGACCACTCAAGATCATTATCAAATTAGCATTACCAAAGTCTATCCAGAAGAATCCGATGTTCAATCCTATATTGATCAATACGGAATCAACGGTTTTTATGATGGCGAAGAAGCCAAGAAAGCATGCTGTGGAGCACGCAAAATCAAGCCACTGAATACTGCTCTACAGGGTGCAAAAGCCTGGTTAAGCGGTCAGCGACGAGAGCAATCAACAACTCGTACCGAGCTGAACTTTGCTGAGCATGATGATGCCCGAGGAATTGAAAAGTTCAATCCACTATTTAATTGGACTGAAGCGGATGTTTGGGCCTATATCAAGCAAGAAAATGTACTAATACACCCGCTCCATCTTAAGGGCTACCCTAGTATTGGCTGTGAGCCCTGTACTCGTCAGGTTAAACAAGGTGAAGATATTCGGGCTGGTCGCTGGTGGTGGCTGCAAAGCGATAGTAAAGAATGTGGTCTGCACATTAATCAATAACTGAATGATTTATTAAATGCAAGAACAAACCTTATTAGATGATCATTTAGATTGGCTTGAAGCTGAATCGATTTACATCATTCGCGAAGTTGTAGCTCAGTGTGCTAATCCAGCTATGCTATTTTCTGGCGGTAAAGATTCTATTGTGATGTTTCACTTAGCGCGCAAGGCGTTTCAGTTTGGTGATCGACCTGTCAAATTACCATTCCCTATTTTGCATATCGATACCGGTCATAACTATCCTGAAGTGATTCAGTACCGTGATGATGTCGTTAAAAAGACCGGCGTCAAACTGATTGTTGGCCATGTAGAGGACTCGATTAAAAAAGGTACAGTTCGCCTTCGCAAGGAAACGGACTCACGCAATGCGGCTCAAGCAGTAACCTTACTTGAAACCATTGCTCAATATGAATTCGATGCGCTGATGGGCGGCGCTCGTCGCGATGAAGAAAAGGCCCGCGCTAAAGAGCGCATCTTCTCGTTCCGCGATGATTTTGGTCAATGGGACCCTAAAGCACAACGTCCTGAGCTCTGGAATCTGTATAACGCTCGGATCGCTAAGGGCGAGAACATGCGTGTCTTCCCTATCTCCAACTGGACTGAACTGGATATTTGGCAATACATTTCCCGTGAAAACTTAGATCTTCCGAGTATTTACTACACCCATCAACGCGAAGTGGTTAGAAAAAATAGCTTGCTAGTGCCCGTAACTGACATTACACCTAAAGCACCGGGTGATGTTAGCGAGATATTAGATGTTCGTTTCCGCACCGTTGGCGATATTAGCTGCACTTGCCCAGTGCTGAGTACCGCCTCCAATCCCTTGGACATTATTGCTGAGACTGCAATTACAGAAATTACTGAGCGTGGCGCAACTCGGATGGATGATCAAACTAATGAGGCCTCCATGGAACGTCGCAAGAAAGAAGGTTACTTCTAATGACCCAAGCAACTCATTCTGCAGAACATCAAAACGTCGTCCGTTTTATTACGGCAGGTAGCGTTGATGATGGTAAGAGCACCCTCATTGGTCGTCTCCTATACGATACCAAGTCTATCTTAGTAGACCAGTTAGAGTCCCTCTCCAAAACCAAACATGCCCGTGTCACTTCATCCGATGCTGGCGTTGATCTGGCCTTACTTACCGATGGCTTAGAAGCCGAGCGTGAGCAAGGTATTACGATCGATGTAGCCTACCGCTATTTTTCGACACCAAAACGTAAATTTATCGTAGCGGATGCCCCTGGACATGAGCAATACACTCGCAACTTAGTCACTGGTGCTTCACAATCGGATGTGGCCGTTATCTTGGTTGATGCCAGTAGGGTTGATCTAGCCGCTTCCCCTGCTACTTTATTGGCACAGACCAAACGCCATGCAGCCATTGTGCATTTACTTGGCCTGCGTCATGTGGTTTTTGCTGTAAACAAAATGGATTTATTTAATTTTGACGAAAATGTTTTCACCACCATTACCCAAGCGATTGAAGATTTATGTCAAAAGATCGGCTTACCTCAGCCAACCCTCATCCCCATCTCTGCCTTACTTGGTGCTAACGTAGTTAATGCCAGCACTTATACCCCCTGGTATAAAGGCCCTACTCTCCTCGCATGGCTTGAAAGCCTAGATACGAGTCCTGCTTCTGAAAAAACTGGGTTTCGCTTTCCGGTGCAATATGTAGCCCGTCAAGACGGTAGTGCCTCGGATGATTTTCGGGGTTATCTTGGTCAAGTTGAGACTGGCAGCATTCACAAGGGCCAGAAGATTAAGGTTTTGCCAGGTAATAGTGAAGCTACCGTGGCTGAAATCTATCTTGGCAATGGCTCAACCCGGGATGACTCTAATAACACAGTGGATTCGGCGACGACAGGTGATGCAATCGCGATTCGTCTCAAGGAAGATATTGATATTTCACGGGGTTGCTTATTTATCAATGTTGATGATGCTACACCGCCCCGCCTGAGTAAGGAAATTTCTGCTGACCTGTGTTGGCTTGATAGCGAACCACTCTCCATGAATCGGAAATATGCTTTGCGTCACACTACCAATACGGTTGGAGCCAAGGTGAAAGCAATTGAACAGGTGCTTGATGTACAGACCCTATTTCAAGCAAGTGAGACACATCCTCTGAATACCAATGAAATTGGTCGAGTAAGCTTGATACTGCAAAAGCCTATTGCTGCAGATTTATTTGATGAATCGCAAGCTACTGGTGCTTTTATCTTGATTGATGAAGTCAGCAATCATACGGTTGCAGCTGGAATGATTCGTCAGTGTATTAATTAGTGATTCTCTTTGGCATGATTGATTGAGTACTTTGGTATCTCAATCACCAAGTTCTCTTGCGCAACAATTGCCTGACAAGATAGACGTGACTGGGGGCCAAGACCCCAGGCACGATCGAGCATATCCTCCTCGTTTTCATCGGGGGGATTGAGACTATTAAGACCCTCTTTCACCAGCACGTGACAAGTTGTGCAAGCACAGACCATATCGCAAGCATGCTCAATGGGAATATCGTTTTCTAGAAGCGCTTCACAAATTGAGGTCCCAGGTAAAGCCTCTACCACCGCTCCTTCGGGGCAATATTCACTATGAGGCAAAACAACGATCTGGGTCATATTCTTCTTTTAGTATCAGTATGTTAAATTTCAGCGACATTCTTACCGGTTAGCGCCTTTTGAATACTCGCATTCATCCGGATTTGAGCAAAATCATCGGTGGCTTTAGCAGCATGGTCAACCGCCTTACGCAAAATAGCGCTATCGGTTTCTTGATTGAGGACTTGCTGCAAGCCAGTCATTTCTTTTTCAATGTTTGCTTGCTCTAGTTCACTCAGTAAATTGCGATCTGCAGCTAATGCGGTTTGTACTGCATCTAGCAAGCGCTGAGCATTTACCTGCTCCTCACGGAGAGATCTGGCTTGCAAATCCACTTTTGCAGAGGCAAATCCATCTTGCAGCATCTTGGTAATCTCGCTATCGGTAAGACCATAAGAGGGTTTGATATTAATCGAGGCTTGTACGCCTGAGCCCTGCTCTACTGCGCTGACTGACAATAATCCATCTGCGTCGACCTGAAACGTCACCCGAATCCGCGCTGCACCAGCAGCCATTGCTGGAATGCCTCTGAGTTCAAATTTGCCGAGTGAACGGCAATCCTGAGTAAGTTCGCGTTCGCCTTGAATTACTTGTAGGGCTAGCACCGTTTGGCCATCCTTGAAAGTAGTGAAATCTTGTGCGCGTGCAACGGGAATTGGCGTGTTGCGAGGAATAATCTTTTCGACCAGGCCGCCCATGGTTTCAATACCAAGAGATAAAGGAATGACGTCAAGCAAGAGCCACTCATCATTTTTGCCTTGATTGCCCGCCAGTAAATCTGCCTGCATGGCAGCGCCAAGCGCAACTACCTGATCAGGGTTGAGATTATTTAGCGGGTTGCTACCAAACAATTCCCCTACAGCCCTTTGAACATTGGGCATACGAGTAGAGCCACCAACCATCACGACGCCCTTGACCTCATCAGCTTTGAGTCCAGCATCACGCAGTGCTTTACGACAAGCTACTAAAGTCTTGTTAACTAAGTTCTGAGTAATCTCAAAGAGCTGAGCCTGGCTAACGCCGACATTGACGGTTGTGCCATCACTCAATTTTTGATGGACGCGCACTAATGGGCTATGGCTTAAATGCTCCTTGGCTTCTTTGCATGCCATCAGCAAGCTACGTTGATCTTGAATAGACAAGGGAGGCAATTTAGCTTGTTCTATCACCCAGCAATAGAGCCGATGATCAAAGTCATCCCCACCCAAGGCAGAGTCTCCGCCTGTGGAAAGCACCTCAAAGACGCCCTTAGTCATGCGCAAAATTGAGATGTCAAAGGTGCCACCACCCAAATCATAGACAGCGTAGATACCCTCAGAGGCGTTATCTAGACCATAAGCAATCGCTGCAGCAGTAGGCTCATTCAGTAGACGCAACACTTCAATGCCGGCTAACTTGGCTGCATCTTTTGTAGCTTGACGCTGTGCATCGTCAAAATAAGCAGGCACCGTAATCACCGCACCGACAATATCGTCGGCAAGAGAATCTTCTGCAAGCTGCCGTAAACGGGCCAAAATCTCTGCTGAGACTTCAATCGGACTTTTATCACCAGCAACCGTACGCAATTTGAGCATCCCGGGTTGATCGACAAAATCATAGGGAGCGCTTTCAATATGCTCAATATCCGTCAGGCCACGACCCATATAACGCTTGACTGAGACGATAGTGTTTTTAGGATCAAGCGCAATACTTTCAATCGCTTCAAAGCCAGCCTGAGTACGACCATTTGGTAAATAACGAATGACTGATGGCAGCAACTCGCGACCTTGAGCGTCAGGCAATACTTTTGGCAAAGCATCCCTCACTACCGCTACTAAAGAATTGGTGGTTCCCAAATCAATACCTACTGCAATCCGACGCTGATGGGGCGCTAAGGATTTTCCGGGTTCGGAGATTTGTAAGAGTGCCATGAATCTATACCAATGCAGCAATTGCATCATCGAGCTCGACAGCAAACTTATCGATGAATAAAAGGCCTCTGAGTAATTCAGCAGCGCGCTCATATTGATGCGCAGAATCAATCGCCAATGCGATCTCTGAAATGACTTCCTCTTTAGATTTATTGACCTCTTCAGTGAGCACTTCGAGTGCCTCTAAGTCTTCCGCCTTTTCATCCAGACTTTCACGCCAATCCATTTGACGCATTAAGAAAGCGGCTGGCATGGCAGTATTAGTTTCGAGCTGGGCATCGACACCATGAATCTGGCAGATATATAAACCGCGTTGAACCGGATTCTTGAGGGTTTGATAGGCGGTATTGGCTAAAGTTGCCATTTGCATCGCTAGCCGTTGCTCGCTATCGCTGCCACGAGCATGGCGATCAGGATGTACTTCCTTTTGAATCGATAGGTAAGCCTGATCTAAGGCAGACAAGTCGATTTTGAATTGTTCTTTTAAGCCAAAGAAACAAAAGTAATCGTCAGACGCGGAAGGATTCACCACAACCACACTCATCTTTGACGTTGGGGTTCTGAAACTTAAAGCCTTCGTTCAAACCCTCGCGTACAAAATCCAGCTCAGTCCCATCTAGATAGGCCAAGCTTTTGGGATCAACAAATACCTTGATGCCATTAGATTCAAATACCTGATCATCCGCCGTAGGCTCATCAACATACTCAAGCTCATAAGCTAGGCCAGAACATCCAGTGGTACGAACACCAAGACGCAAGCCACAACCCTTACCGCGCTTTTCAAGATTGCGGTTAACGTGAGCTGCTGCTTTTTCGGTAAGAGTAATAGACATAGGATGAATACTTATTTAGCTGGATGCTTTTCACGATAATCTTGCACGGCTGCCTTGATGGCATCTTCAGCCAAAATGGAGCAGTGAATTTTGACAGGTGGCAAAGCCAATTCTTCGGCGATCAGAGAGTTTTTGATCTCCAAAGCTTGATCCAATGTCTTACCCTTCACCCACTCAGTTACCAGTGAGGAGGATGCAATCGCAGAACCGCACCCGTAGGTCTTAAATTTTGCGTCTTCGATCACACCTTGATCGTTCACACGAATCTGGAGCTTCATGACGTCGCCGCAAGCAGGTGCGCCAACCATGCCGGTACCAACTGCGTCATCGCCTTTGGCAAATGAGCCTACGTTACGGGGATTCTCGTAATGATCGATTACTTTGTCGCTATATGCCATGATGTTTTCTCTCTATATATCTTTATTAATTAGTGAGCAGCCCACTGAATAGTGCTCAAATCAATTCCGTCTTTATACATTTCCCAAAGTGGTGACAACTCACGCAACTTGGCAATCTTTTCTTTTACTAACTTGATCGTGAAATCGACTTCCTCTTCGGTGGTAAAGCGTCCCAAGGTAAAGCGGATTGAGCTATGTGCTAATTCATCGTTACGACCTAAGGCACGTAATACATAAGAGGGCTCTAAAGAGGCGGAAGTACAAGCAGAGCCTGAGGATATCGCTAATTCCTTGAGAGCCATCAACATAGACTCGCCTTCAACATAGTTAAAACTGATGTTGAGGTTATGAGGTACGCGGTGCTCCATATCACCGTTTACATAAACTTCCTCAATATCTTTGAGGCCATTTAAAAGGCGATCGCGCAAAGCACGAATCCGCTTATTACCTTCAGCCATGCTGATACGGGCAATGCGGAAAGCCTCACCCATTCCGACAATTTGATGCACTGCTAAAGTTCCAGAACGCATACCGCGCTCATGACCGCCACCGTGAATCTGGGCTTCAATACGAACGCGTGGTTTGCGACTCACAAACAGAGCGCCGACCCCTTTAGGACCATACGTTTTGTGCGCTGAGAAACTCATGAGGTCTACCTTGAGTGTCTTCAGATCAATCTCTACTTTGCCAGTTGCTTGAGCAGCATCCACATGAAGGATGACGCCACGTGAGCGGCAAAGCTCGCCAATGCGAGGAATATCCTGAATCACACCGATTTCATTATTTACAAACATAACTGAGGCCAAAATCGTTCCAGGCTTCATGGCTGCTTCTAATTGTGCAAAATCGATCAAGCCACTTGGCAGCACATCTAGGTAGGTCACTTCAAAACCTTCGCGCTCCAGATCTCTACAGGTATCCAAAGTCGCTTTATGTTCGGTTTTGACGGTAATAATATGATTACCCTTTTCACGATAGAAATGGGCAGCGCCCTTCAAGGCTAAGTTAATACTTTCAGTAGCGCCACTGGTCCAGACGATTTCTCTTGGATCAGCATGAACTAACTGAGCCACCTCTGAACGCGCCCACTCAACCGCTTCCTCAGCAGCCCAACCATACGCATGACTGCGTGATGCTGCATTGCCAAATTGCTCACGCAGGTAAGGCAACATTTTGTCGACCACTTGCGGATCGATTGGGGTTGTCGCTGAATAATCCATATACACCGGAAAGTGTTTAGGACTAAACATAGGAACCGGTTGCTTAGGAATTTCTTGAGGTGCGTTCATGGTGTGCTTTTGGTCATGCCCAAGTAGGTGCTTTAACTTTGCTGGGCTAAATTAAATACTGAATTAATCAACGGTGGCTTAGGAGCCACTTCCTTCTTAGCAGCTACGGTAGCAGGCGCTTGTTTTTCAGGTTTACTGCCATCAATCTTGGCCTTCTTGTGGCGCATGTCCTGAATCACAATGCCACGACCAGATTGCTGTTGTACTAAATCACGCAAGGTCACTGAGCTCAGATACTCAACCATCTTGGAATTGAGATTGGCCCATAGATCGTGAGTCATACAACGACCCAAATGGTCTTCTTCACTATGACAGTTGCCTTTGCCACCACACTGAGTTGCATCTAAGGGTTCATCGACGGCCACAATGATGTCCGCCACGCTCACCTCATCTGACTTGCGTGCAAGCGTATAGCCCCCACCAGGACCGCGAGTACTCTCGACAATATTGAAACGGCGTAATTTGCCGAACAATTGCTCCAGGTAGGAAAGGGAAATTTTTTGTCTCTGACTGATCCCAGCCAAAGTTACAGGCCCATGTGCTTCACGGAGGGCTAAATCTATCATTGCGGTTACTGCAAAACGGCCTTTAGTTGTAAGTCTCATATGTCACCTTGGTAATGGATTGTTATGGACAGCTATTGGTCAGATGGGTAATACCCGACCAATCCACTCAACTATAACAGAAAAGTGGGTTTTTTGCCCCTGCAATACATATCCGAGTGGTAGGGAGATTAGCCCAGGAAGTCGTGAGATAGGGCCCCAAAGGCCATTTCTTTGACTTTGGATAGCCGGTCGCGGGTGCTGGCAGCCTTCTCAAATTCAAGGTTTTTAGCCTCAGAGTTCATTTGCTTCTCTAGACGTTTAATTTCAGCTGCTAGGTCTTTTTCAGTCATGTCCTCATAGCGGGCTCGCTCTTGGGCTGTCTGAAGCTCAATCCGCTTCTCACCCACGTCATAAACACCATCAATGATGTCTTTAATGCGCTTGGTGACGCCACGTGGCTCGATGCCATGTTCTTTATTAAACGCAATTTGTTTTGTTCTACGTCGCTCAGTTTCACCCATCGCGCGCCGCATAGAATCAGTAACACGGTCAGCATACAAAATGGCTTTGCCGCGTACGTTTCGTGCGGCACGTCCAATCGTTTGAATCAAACTGCGCTCAGAACGCAAGAAGCCCTCTTTGTCAGCATCCAAGATGGCGACCAAGGACACTTCAGGAATATCCAAACCTTCGCGTAATAAATTAATACCGACCAATACATCGAATACACCCAAACGCAGATCACGCAGAATTTCGACCCGCTCGACCGTATCGATATCTGAGTGGACATAGCGCACCTTCACTCCGTTATCCGATAGGTAATCTGTTAGTTGCTCCGCCATACGTTTAGTCAGCACAGTAACCAAGACACGCTCACCTACTTTGACCCGTTCATGAATTTGACTCAATAGATCATCGACCTGTGTGCTGGCTGGTAACACTTCGATTTCAGGATCAACAAGACCAGTTGGCCGCGCTACTTGCTCTACAACTTGTCCAGTATGCTGACCCTCATAATCTGCTGGGGTCGCTGAAACAAAAATGGTCTGACGCATCTTGGTCTCGAATTCAGTGAACTTTAAGGGTCGGTTGTCCATTGCCGATGGCAGACGGAAACCAAACTCAACGAGCGTGTGTTTACGCGACTTATCCCCGTTATACATCGCATTGAGCTGCCCAATGAGGACATGACTCTCATCCAAGAACATCAAAGCATCGTTAGGCAAGTAATCCACCAAAGTCGGCGGAGCCTCGCCTGGCTTGGCGCCAGAGAGATGGCGGGAGTAGTTCTCAATTCCTTTGCAGAAGCCCAACTCATTGAGCATCTCGAGATCAAAGCGCGTCCGTTGCTCTAAGCGCTGCGCCTCAACCAGCTTGCCATCCTTGACAAACTCATCGAGACGTTCGCGCAACTCGGTCTTAATCGTTTCAATCGCTTTAAGTACTGTCTCGCGTGGGGTGACATAGTGTGAGCTAGGGTAGACAGTAAAGCGAGGAATCTTTTGACGAATACGTCCAGTTAAAGGATCAAAGAATTGCAAACTCTCAATTACATCGTCAAACAACTCCACCCGAATCGCGAGCTCATTATGTTCTGCAGGGAAGATATCAATCGTATCGCCACGAACCCTGAAAACACCGCGCTTGAAATCTAATTCATTGCGCTCGTATTGCATCGCAATTAAGCGGACCAAAATATCGCGCTGGCTCATCTTGTCACCAGGCCGCAACGTCATGACCATGCTGTGGTAATCACCGGGATTGCCAATACCGTAAATCGCCGACACTGTTGCCACAATAATGACATCGCGTCGCTCGAGCAAACTCTTGGTTGCTGATAAACGCATCTGTTCGATATGTTCGTTAATTGAAGAATCTTTCTCAATAAACAAATCGCGCTGCGGCACATAAGCTTCAGGCTGGTAATAGTCGTAGTAGCTCACGAAATACTCCACTGCATTGCGTGGAAAGAATTCGCGGAACTCGCTATAGAGTTGTGCTGCTAGTGTTTTATTAGGAGCAAAAACAATGGCTGGGCGCCCTGTTCTGGCAATGACATTGGCCATCGTAAAAGTCTTGCCAGAACCGGTTACCCCCAAGAGCGTCTGAAACACCAAACCATCCTCTACGCCCTCAACCAACTTCTCAATTGCCTGAGGTTGATCACCTGCTGGCGGGAATGGCTGGTAGAGGTGGTAAGGGGAATCGGGAAATTCGACAAACTTAGCGGGATCCAAGTCATGCCCTGCTTGGCCCAATGGGTCGGCCACTACCGCGGGGAGAGTCTCATTCACAGGGGATTTAGAGGAGGTTTTCGGGGACTTAGGGGGCATCTCAGCTATCATTTCAGCTGTAAGTTTGTATTACAGAGAATTTTGCACAAACGATGATTTTGCCGTTTTTATTAAAAAATAGTGAACTTCGGTGTAAAAATTCGTAAATTAAGCTAAAAAGTACCTATAACCTCTTCTTCCCCAGACCAAATGACCCTGTTTTCTTCTGTTCAGCTTGCCCCTAAAGACCCTATTTTTGGCTTAACCGAGGCCTATGTTGCCGATCAAAAACCCGATAAGGTCAATCTTGGAGTAGGAGTCTACTTTACAGACGAGGGCAAGATTCCTTTGCTAAAGGCCGTGCTTAAGGCTGAAGAAGAATTGGTTGCCAAACACTTACCAAGAGGCTACATCCCCATTGATGGTCCCAACCCCTATAACCAAGCGGTCCAGAATTTATTGTTTGGTGCTCACTCTCCTTTAATCAAGGATGGGCGTGTTGTGACTGCCGAATGTATCGGCGGCACTGGTGCATTGCGCGTTGGCGCTGACTTCATTGAGCGTTTGAATTTGAGGGCTCCTGCTGCAATTAGTAACCCCACCTGGGAAAACCATCGCGGTATTTTTGAAGCCGCTGGATTTGAAGTTCGTGACTACACCTATTTTGATAGCGCGACTCACGGTGTTGACTTTGCAGGCATGGTGAAATCTTTAGAGTCTTATCCAAAGCACACCACAGTCGTTTTGCATGCATGCTGCCATAACCCTACTGGTGCCGACATTACTGAAGCGCAATGGCGTCAAGTGATTGAGATTTGCAAGTCAAAAGAGCTGATTCCATTCTTGGACATGGCTTACCAAGGTTTTGCTGATGGCATTGATCAAGATGGTATTGCTGTGCGACTCTTTGCAGATTCTGGCATGTCCTTCTTTGTATCGAGTTCTTTTTCTAAATCTTTTTCTCTATATGGTGAGCGTGTTGGCGCTCTATCTATCATCACCCAAAGCAAAGAAGAATCTAATCGCGTTCTTTCACAACTCAAGCGTGTAATTCGTACGAACTATTCAAATCCACCAACCCATGGTGGCGCTATTGTTGCTGCCGTCCTGAATACGCCTGAACTGCGCCAGATGTGGGAAGAAGAGTTAGCTACCATGCGCAATCGTATTAAAAAGATGCGTCATGACTTTGTGATTAAATTAGCTGAGGCTGGCGTAAAAGAAGATCTTTCTTTCATTGAAGATCAGCGTGGCATGTTCTCGTATTCAGGCTTAACAGCCGAGCAAGTGGAGCGCCTGCAGAAGGAAGATGGTATCTACGCCCTCTCAACAGGTCGTATTTGCGTTGCAGCCCTCAATACTAAAAATATTGATAAAGTAGCTAGAGCGATTGCTCGGGTTTTGGCTGCATAGTATTAAGATAGTTTGGTAGTTCAACTGATTTTTAGGAGGTAGCATGCTATATCAGTTACATGAGTTTCAAAAGGCCTTACTCAATCCACTGAGTGCTTGGGCGCGTGCGGCTTCTGAAACTTTCATGAATGCCTCCAATCCCCTTTCGAAGATGCCAGGCTCCTCACGTTTAGCAGCTAGCTATGAGTTACTCCACCGCCTTGGCAAAGAATATAAAAAACCAGAATTCGGCATTAAGACAGTGCATGCTCATGGACGTGACGTTGCCATTCATGAGGCTGTAGTGTTAGCCAAACCATTCTGCCAACTGATTCGATTCAAGCGTTTCTCTGATGATGTTCAAGTCATTACAAAACTCAAAGAAGATCCGGTTGTACTGGTAGTAGCCCCTATGTCAGGGCATCATGCGACTTTATTGCGTGATACCGTAAGAACCTTATTGCAAGACCACAAGGTTTACATTACTGACTGGGTCGACGCGCGAAATATTCCGCTGGAAGATGGGGATTTTGGCTTGGATGACTATGTTCACTACATCCAAGAATTTATCCGCACGATCGGCGCCAAGGATCTTCATGTGATCTCTGTATGCCAGCCTACGGTTCCAACTCTAGGTGCAATTTCGCTCATGGCCTCTGCAGGAGAGCAAACGCCTGCCTCCATGATCATGATGGGTGGGCCAATTGATGCCCGCAAATCACCTACCGCAGTAAATAATTTGGCAGATAAAAAATCTTACGATTGGTTTGAGAGCCATGTGATTTATAAAGTCCCTCCTCCACACCCTGGCGCAGGAAGACGCGTCTATCCTGGCTTCTTGCAACATGCTGGCTTTATGGCTATGAACCCACAAAACCATATGCAATCCCATTGGGATTTCTTCAAGAGCCTGATGAAGGGCGATGAAGATGATGCTAATGCCCATATTCGTTTCTATGATGAGTACAACGCAGTACTTGATATGGATGCTAAGTTTTATTTAGATACGATCAAGACTGTTTTCCAAGACTATGCCTTACCTAATGGCACTTGGAAAGTCGGTGATGAGCTTGTTAAACCTCAAGATATTTCGCATACTGCCTTGCTAACCATTGAAGGCGAGCTAGACGATATCTCTGGTAGCGGTCAGACACGCGCAGCTCACAAACTATGCAAAGGCATCCCTACAGAGCATAAAGATCATTATGAAGTTGCTGGTGCTGGACATTACGGTATCTTTGCTGGACGACGTTGGCGTGAGAAGGTTTACCCCAAGGTCAAATCCTTCATTCGCGACCATCAAGAAATTCATAAAAAAACTAAGGCTAGACCTCCAGCCTTAGGCGGCAAGACCTCTGACTAATACAGTCAGACTTAGTTAAATTGAAGTAGCGCATTACATGAATACCCTTGAGGAAAATGCGCTTGCCGATTCTCTAGAAGACGCTCTACCCCAAACCCAATGCACTAAGTGTGGCTATCCGGATTGCAGAGCCTATGCACAAGCCATGGCATCTGGTGATGTCAAACCTAACCGCTGCCCTCCTGGTGGTGTCGAAGGGATTCAGAGACTCAGTCGGATTTTAGAGCCGTACTTTCCGCTAGATGCTTTTGTACTCAATTCTCAAATAGATCCTAGCTGTGGTGTCGAGCGCTCCAGACCCGTCGCAGTAATTGATCCTAAACGCTGTATTGGTTGCACCCTCTGTATTCAGGCCTGCCCTGTTGATGCCATTGTGGGGGCTTCCAAACAGCTTCATGTCGTGCTGGATGACTGGTGTACTGGCTGCGATTTATGTTTGCCACCGTGCCCAGTAGATTGCATCACGATGGTAGGCGTCACTGATCAGAATACTGGCTGGAATGCTTGGGCCCCCGCTTTAGCCGATGAAGCCCGAATACGTTACCACGCTAGAGAAACCCGTTTGGCTAGAGAAGAACGTGATAACCAAGAGCGTCTTGCAAAGAAAGCGAGTGCTAAGTTATCGGCACTGAATGCAGAGTCTGCATCAACAGAAGCTGAGCTTACCGAACAGGCACGTAAACGTAAAATTATTGCAGCAGCCATTGCACGAGCCGAGCAATCCAAATGAATCTTGAGCGGCGGCGCAGTTTTTTTGAGCTATTAAAGGCGAACAACCCACAGCCCACCACTGAACTTGAATACAGCTCACCCTTTGAGCTCTTAATTGCAGTCCTACTTTCCGCACAAGCTACTGATGTCTCAGTAAATAAAGGGACACGAAAACTATTTAAGATTGCCAATACCCCGCAAGCTTTACTAAATTTAGGTGAGGAAGGTGTCCGCCCCTATATTCAGCATATTGGTTTATTCAGAACCAAAGGGAAGCATATACAAGAGACCTGTAAAATTTTGCTAGAGCAGCATCAGGGTGAAGTCCCTCGTACGCGTGAGGCCCTAGAGGCTTTGCCAGGGGTTGGTAGAAAAACGGCTAACGTGATACTGAACACAGCGTTTGGCGAGCCAACAATTGCAGTCGATACCCATATTTTTAGAGTGTCGAATCGAACAGGCTTAGCGCCAGGAAAAGATGTTGTTATGGTTGAAGCACAACTCATGAAACGCGTTCCTAAAGAATTTTTACAGGACGCCCATCATTGGCTTATTCTGCATGGCAGATATACTTGCACGGCTCGCAACCCTCACTGTCAAGAATGCATTGTTGAGCCACTCTGCAGGTTTAAACAAAAAACGGGAAAAGGAAAAGTGCGTGGCGATATTTAACCCTACTCGCGAAGAAGTGCGGCGCTTTTTCTGCGACACCTGGAAAAAGAAAACTGAGGGTCATATTCTTGCTCCTCTTGAGATCATCGCAGGTGACTGGATGGAGCAGCATCCCGAGTACCACGACCTACTGGCTGATCCTGAAGGTGCTCTCGCGCAAGATTACACTCCTGAACGCGGGGAAACCAATCCCTTTTTACATCTTTCGATGCATCTTTCGATCAGCGAGCAAATCTCAATCGATCAACCACCTGGGATACGTCAGGTTTCAGAAACCCTCACCAAGAAATTAGGCTCTGCACATGAAGCACAACATCTGATAATGGAATGTCTAGGGCAAGTCATGTGGGAGGCCCAAAGAGAGGGTGGGCAACTGAGTCCTGAAAAATACCTTGAGGCTTTAAAGAAGCTAGTTTGAGCTAGGCTAGCGCAGCAATTGCTGCGCGAATTGCCTTTGGTAACTCCGCAGCTAGCCTCTTACGTTCAGCAATGATTGCTGGAGATGTCTCTCGCACCCTAGCTGACCACGCAGTACTTGGGAAAAAAGCATCATCCTCATAACGCGGTATGACATGCCAATGCAAATGGGGTACTTGGTTACCCAAAGAGGCTAAATTGATCTTGAGTGGCTCCATTGTTTGATCAATCGCCTGTTCAACAGCAAAAACGAGATTCATTAAATGTTCACGCTCTCCATAAGTGAGCTCAGACATTTCACGCACGTGACGATTCCAAATCACTCGACAAAAACCCGGCAAGTCAGGATCGTGAATCAAAATCACGCGGCAGTCATCGCCACGCCAAATCAACTCCCCCTCTTCAGGTCTCAAGGTATCTTTACAAAGTACGCAATTGCTCATGAGGTGAATGTAAACGAAAACGGCATCTAAGTCACCCTCATGAGGCGAATTAGATGCCGGTATAGTTGAGAAATTCCGCTTAGTGGAACTGCTCTTCTTCGGTAGAGCCTGTTAATGCAGTAACGGAAGACTTACCACCCTGAATAACGGTTGTGACGTCATCAAAGTAACCTGTGCCAACTTCTTGCTGATGGGATACGAAGGTGTAGCCACGATCACGGGCAGCAAATTCTGGCTCTTGAACTTTCTCAACATAAGCAGTCATACCGCGCTTCGAGTAGTCTTGGGCCAAGTCGAACATGTTGTACCACATTGAGTGAATACCAGCCAAAGTGATGAACTGATATTT
This sequence comes from Polynucleobacter paneuropaeus, assembly GCF_003261235.1. Lineage (NCBI taxonomy): Bacteria > Pseudomonadati > Pseudomonadota > Betaproteobacteria > Burkholderiales > Burkholderiaceae > Polynucleobacter > Polynucleobacter paneuropaeus. The sequence goes on from NZ_CP030085.1 coordinate 1,221,892, forward strand.
GTAACCCATTGCGCCCAATTCACGCTGGAACTTAGCAATCGTTGCATCATCTAAATTCTTCTTCCAGTTGAAAGATGGTGAGCAGTTATACGCCAACATCTTGCCTGGGAATTTTGCTCGAATCGCTTCAGCAAATTTTCTAGCAAAGTCTAAATCAGGAGTACCTGTTTCACACCAGACCATATCTGCGTAGGCAGCGTAAGCCAAGCCACGGGAGATTGCTTGATCAAGACCTTTGCGGGTTTTGTAGAAGCCCTCTGGAGTACGTTCGCCGGTGAGGAATGGCTTATCGTTCTCATCATAATCAGAGGTCAATAAGTCAGCAGCTTCTGCATCGGTACGAGCCAAGATAATGGTAGGCACACCCATGACGTCCGCAGCTAAGCGGGCTGAGATCAATTTCTGAACAGATTCAGAGGTAGGCAATAGAACCTTACCACCTAAGTGACCACATTTCTTTACAGAAGAAAGTTGATCTTCAAAGTGAACACCTGCAGCGCCCTGCTTGATCAAGGCTTTACTTAATTCAAAAGCATTTAGTACACCACCGAAACCGGCCTCAGCATCAGCAACAATAGGAGCAAAGTAATCGATATGACCAGCATCACCAGGATTAACACCTTTAGCCCACTGAATTTCATCGGCACGTTGGAAAGAATTGTTGATCCGCTCAACCATCTTTGGAACGGAGTCAACTGGATATAAAGATTGATCTGGATACATTGCAGCATAAGAATTTCCATCAGCAGCAACCTGCCAACCAGACAAGTAAATTGCCTGAATGCCTGCTTTCACTTGTTGCATGGCCTGACCGCCTGTGAGCGCCCCAAGACAGTTAACGTACGCTTCGTTATTAACCAAGTTCCATAACTTCTCAGCACCAGTCTTGGCTAGTGTGTGCTCAATCTTGAGGGAGCCACGCAAACGGACAACATCCTCAGCGGTATAGCCACGCTTGATGCCTTGCCATCTTGGATTGGTATCCCAGTCTTTTTGAATTGCAGCAATATCAGCTTTGCGATCGGTCATGCTCTTCTCCCTATAAAAATGAAAACTTCAAATATTGAGACCATCAGAATTGGTAATTCAAGTCTTATGTCTTATATAAGAGTTTAGAGATTGATTAAAAACACACAAGGCTTTTTTTATCTTTTTGAGTATAGATTTAAGTCAAATAATTCAGTGACTTATGATTTAATTTCCATATTATGGAATATAAGTTCAATGCTTGAAATCAACTCAAGCCGGTTTTATTGCACTGCATTTTACAAGTGGAAATATCATTTCATATGATGAAATAAAACCCGGTAGCCCTTTCGAGCAAAACCGGGTTTTTAAATGCGTGGAAACTACCGCAGTAATGAGGTGATTATTTAATGCACTTGGCGGGTAAAGCTAAACTCGCCCTGCTTATCAATATCAACCGGCACAACATCTTTGGGGCCAAATTTGCCCTCAAGAATCATCTTCGACACAGGATTCTCAATATGTTGTTGAATAGCCCGCTTGAGTGGTCTCGCTCCAAATACAGGGTCGAAACCGACTTGCGCAATCTTATCGAGTGCTGCATCGCTCACCTCTAGCTGCATATCAACTTTAGCCAAACGATCTGACAAATTCTTGAGCAAGATCTTGGCAATATTGGCAATATTTTTCTTATCCAAGCCATGGAAGACCACAATCTCATCAATGCGGTTCAAGAACTCAGGGCGGAAATGGTTCTTCAGCTCACCAAACACAGCCTCTTTGACTTCAGACTGTTTCTTATCGACCATGGACTGAATAAGGTGTGAGCCAATATTGCTGGTCATCACAATCACAGTATTTTTGAAGTCGACTGTTCGCCCTTGACCGTCTGTTAAACGACCATCATCCAAGACTTGTAACAACACATTAAATACATCAGGATGGGCTTTTTCAATCTCGTCAAACAGAATCACGCTGTAAGGATGGCGACGGACCTGTTCGGTCAAATAACCACCCTCTTCGTAGCCAACATAACCTGGGGGCGCACCAATCAAGCGAGCGACACTATGTTTTTCCATGAACTCACTCATATCGATCCGAATTAAATGCTCTTCGCTATCGAACAAGAATCCCGCCAAGGCTTTACAAAGCTCGGTCTTACCAACACCAGTAGGCCCGAGGAATAAGAAAGAGCCATAAGGACGATTCTCCTCAGCCAAGCCTGCGCGGGAGCGACGAATGGCGTCTGACACAGCCCGAATGGCTTCATCTTGGCCAACCACACGCTTATGTAAAAGCTCTTCCATCTTTAATAACTTATCGCGCTCACCCTGCATCATTTTGGATACAGGGATACCAGTCGCGCGCGAGACTACCTCAGCAATTTCTTCGGCGCCAACTTGAGTGCGCAAAAGCTTATTCTTCACAATGCCATCTTTATCACCCTTGGCTTCTGCAGCTGCAGCCGATTTAAGCTTAGCCTCTAACTCGGGTAGCTTGCCGTATTGCAACTCGGCCACTTTTTCCAGCTTACCCTCACGCTGATACTTCACAATTTCTGCTTTGATCTTTTCAATCTCTTCTTTGACATTGGCGGTACCAAGCACAGCACTCTTCTCGGCCTTCCAAATCTCATCTAGGTCAGCGTACTCTGCACCCAAGCGTTGAATCTCTTCCTCAATCAGAGTGAGACGTTTTTGAGAAGCCTCATCTTTTTCTTTTTTAACTGCTTCACGCTCAATCTTGAGCTGAATTAAACGACGATCTAATTTATCCATCACTTCGGGCTTGGAATCAATCTCCATCCGGATACGTGAACCTGCTTCATCGATTAAATCAATTGCCTTGTCAGGCAAGAAGCGATCCGTAATATAACGATGTGACAACTCAGCAGCTGCAACAATAGCTGGGTCAGTAATTTCAATGCCATGATGAAGCTCATAGCGCTCTTGCAAGCCGCGCAAGATGGCAATCGTCGCCTCAACACTCGGCTCTTCAACCATCACTTTTTGGAAGCGGCGCTCTAAGGCAGGATCTTTTTCGATGTATTTGCGATATTCGTCTAGGGTTGTTGCGCCAATACAATGCAACTCACCACGAGCTAAGGCAGGTTTAAGCATATTGCCTGCATCCATTGCTCCGTCGCCCTTGCCGGCGCCTACCATCGTATGGATTTCATCAATAAAGATGATGGTCCGACCTTCATCTTTGGCAACATCGCTCAATACCGCCTTGAGGCGCTCCTCAAACTCGCCACGATATTTAGCACCAGCCAATAGCAATGCCATGTCTAATACCAGCACACGTTTATCTTTGAGGGTCTCAGGAACTTCACCATTGACGATACGCTGAGCTAAACCTTCCACAATCGCGGTCTTACCGACACCAGGCTCGCCAATGAGGACGGGGTTATTCTTGCCACGCCGTTGCAAAATCTGAATGGTCCGACGAATCTCATCATCGCGCCCAATCACAGGATCTAACTTACCTAAACGGGCGCGTTCAGTTAAGTCAACGGTATATTTTTTCAAGGCCTCGCGTTGACCTTCAGCATCCGCACTATTCACTGATTCTCCTCCGCGCACTAATTCAATAGCCGCCTCTAATGATTTCCGATTTAAGCCATTCTCACGAGCAAGCTTACCGAGTTCACCTTTGTCATCAGCAACTACTAATAAGAAGAGTTCGCCAGCGATAAATTGATCGCCCCGTTTAGTAGCCTCTTTTTCGGTGAGATTAAGCATATTGCTTAAATCACGTCCAACTTGAACTTCCCCACTAGTGCCTTGAACCTCAGGTAAATTCGCAATGAGTTTATCTAGCCCTTTTTCTAAACCAGGGACATTTACCCCTGCACGACTCAATAGGCTCTTGGCGCCGCCATCAGAATCACGCAGCATTGCCAATAACAAATGGGCCGGCTCGATGTATTGATTGTCTTTGGCCAAAGCTAAACTTTGGGCCTCACTCAAGGCCTCTTGAAATTTGGTAGTTAGTTTCTCTATTCTCATTTTTTTCTCTATTTAAAGCTCAGGTTAAACCTGCAAATCACTTAGGGCCTGATGAGGCGCCTGCTATGTATAGAATATAAGGACTATATGACATATTTCAAGGTCTTCAAGACCACCTAAACCCTGATATTTACTCCTCAATGTCCTGGCTGGTCTACCTTCTTGAATGCGCTGATGGCACTTACTATGCAGGCATTACCAATCGCCTAAATCATCGTTTGGAAGCCCATAATTCTGGGGAAGGCGCGCGCTACACCCGATCACGTAGGCCAGTCATCCTTTTGGCAACCCAAGAGCACCCAGATCGATCTCAAGCCTCTAAGGCAGAAGCCAAACTCAAACGCTTACCAAGAACTCAGAAACGAGCGTTTTTTGATAAAAGCTAAAGCAGTTCATTTGGCCTGATAGTCCAGCGCAAGGGCCTCAGCAACCTTAATACCATCGATCCCAGCAGACATAATTCCGCCTGCGTAACCAGCGCCCTCTCCAGCTGGATAAAGGCCTTTGATATTCATGCTTTGATAATTAGCGCCACGCGTAATACGCAAAGGTGAAGAAGTGCGCGTTTCGACGCCCGTCAGTACTGCATCTTTTAATGAGAAACCGGGGATCTGTTTTTCAAAAGCAGGAATCGCTTCTCGAATCGCCTCAATACAGTAATCAGGCAAACTACTGGCCAGATCAGTGAGATGAACGCCGGGCTTATAAGATGGTAGGACGCTTTCAAATTCGGTAGAGGCTTTGCCTGCTAAAAAGTCGCCAACCAACTGTCCAGGAGCTTCATAAGTTGAGCCGCCTAACTCAAAGGCCTTTGACTCCAAAGCTCTCTGAAACTCAATACCCGCCAATGGTCCGCCGGGATAGTCATCAGGCGTAATGCCAACCACAATGCCTGCGTTTGCATTTCGTTCATTGCGTGAGTATTGGCTCATACCATTCGTTACAACGCGATTGGGCTCTGATGTAGCGGCAACCACTGTGCCTCCAGGACACATACAAAAGCTATAAACCGAGCGGCCATTTTTAGCATGGTGTACTAATTTATAGTCAGCAGCTCCGATTAGAGGGTTGCCTGCATGCGGACCCAGGCGCGCCTTGTCAATTAAAGATTGGGGATGCTCAATGCGAAAACCGATCGAGAATGGTTTGGCTTCCATATAGACGCCCGCATCATGCAGGGCTTGAAAGGTATCGCGTGCGCTATGCCCTAATGCAAGTATTACATGCGAAGCAGGTAAGTCGGGCTGCCCTTCGATCTGGACTGCTTGAATTTGATCATGGGTAATGACAAAACCATTCACCTTTTGTTGAAACCGAATCTCTCCACCGAGCTCAATAATCTCTTGACGCATTTTTTCAACCACACCGACCAAGCGAAAGGTACCAATATGGGGTTTAGCGACGTACAGAATTTCTTCTGGGGCGCCTGCTTTCACAAACTCGGCAAGCACTTTTCGTCCATAAAATTTAGGGTCTTTGACTTGGGTCCAGAGTTTTCCATCAGAGAATGTGCCAGCACCCCCTTCGCCGAACTGTACGTTGGACTCAGGATTGAGGATCTTCTTCCGCCATAATCCCCAAGTATCTTGGGTTCTTTCTCGAACTGCCTTGCCACGCTCGAGCACAATCGGCTTGAATCCCATTTGCGCTAAAACTAATGCAGCAAAGATTCCGCAAGGTCCAAAACCAATCACAACGGGGCGATCTATCGGATGAGCCTGATATGCATTCGTGACAAAGTGATAACTCGTATCTGGTGAAATTCGGACATGCTGATCACCTGAGTATTTCTGTAGAAGTGCATCCTCATCTTTAATCGAGACGTCGACGGTGTAGATCAATGACAGAGCTACATTCTTACGGGCATCATAGCTTCGCTTAAATACCGTGAAACCCATTAAATCTTTTGGCTCTAAATGGAGACGCTTCAGGATTGCTTGCTCCAGAGCCTCTGGAGCATGATCAATCGGTAAGCGAAGTTCAGTAAGGCGAATCATGGGGCTAGGATACACATTAATTGATCAGGATTTGGCCCAATCATACTGACCAGCGGGCTTCAGGGCGATAATGCGGCATGGCCCTACGCGCAACTATTCACAAAGCCGACCTTCATGTCGCCGATTCTGACCGTCATTACTATGGCAGTCATTCCCTCACGATTGCTAAGCACCCCTCGGAAACGGATGAGCGGATGATGGTGCGTATTCTGGCCTTTGCACTCCAAGCTCAAGAGAATCTCACCTTTACTAAGGGTCTGAGCGATACCGATGAACCTGATTTGTGGGTCAAGGACTTAACCGATGCCATTCAACTCTGGATTGAAATCGGGCAACCGGATGAGCGGCGCATTCTGAAGGCATGCGGCAGATCAGATCAGGTAATCGTCTATTGCTATGGTGGTCAAACTAGTAAGATTTGGTGGGACGGCATTAGCAATAAGCTCACCCGAGCCAAAAATTTATCCGTCATTGCTATTCCCGCTGATCAAGCTAAACAACTTAATGGCTTAGTCGAGCGCAGCATGGTTCTACACATCAATACTCAAGATGGCGAGGTCTATGTCTCTTCGGAGCAAGGACAGGTCACTATCACCCCAGAGGTATGGCGTACGGCGCAATGAGTAAACCGGTTATTTTTGACACCAATGTTTTACTAGATCTCTTTGTCTTTAATGATGTTAAAGCGATTCATCTCAAAGCCGCTCTCTTAGATCAAAAAATCGTTGGCTATGCAAACCAACAAACTCTAGATGAATTTTCTGAAGTCATTTCTAGGTCTGTGTTTGCATTAGATGATGCAGTCCAGTCTGCAATCTTGGCCCAATGGCAAGGCTTAGTTCAGATGCTTGAAGATACACAACTTTCTAAAGCCCCCTGGCTATGCCAAGATCCTGATGATCAAGTGTTTTTAGATCTGGCCTACAGCCTGAAACCTTGCATTCTATTTAGCAAGGATCTTGAGTTACTCAAAATTGCCAGTCGAGCGGCCAAAGAGGATATATTGATTACTGCTGATTACACTGTCCGGACGTAAATACCTTATGCATACAAACCCCTGTTTCTCTGCTGATGATGGGCTCTTTAAGCCTGGTGATTTTTTGAAGCATCTCAAGTCCGGTGGCTTCTATCGGGTATTGATGCTGGCTAACATTGAGGCTACACGCGAGCCAGCCTATGTTTATGAGTCCTTACGTAATCAGAGCTTTTGGATCCGGCCTCAAGCAGAAATGGAAGACGGACGTTTTGTCGTGATCTCTGAGAAAGAAATGAAATGAGTGAAGAGCGTATTACCAATCTCGAAATCAAACTGAGTTTTGCTGAGGACCTCATTGAGAAACTCAATCATCGGGTCTATGAGCAACAGCAACAATTAGAGTTTTTATATCGTGAACTGAAATCGCTTAAAGAACAAAGTAGCTCAAACAACAGCGCTGGCAGCAACCTACGCGATGAAATCCCACCCCACTATTAATGAACTAGTACTATAGTGATAGATATTAATCACGGGGAATAATCATGAATCTAATGCCATTTCTAATCCAGTGGGGCTTAACTTCTCTTTCGTTATGGGTTGCTAGTTATATTTTTTCTGGCCTGCGCTTTGCTGATGGCGGCTCCCTAGTTATTGCCGCTCTTTTACTTGGCTTTGCGAATGCCATTGTCAAGCCCTTGCTAGTTCTCCTCACTCTACCGCTGACGGTATTAACTATGGGGCTTTTTCTGCTAGTAATCAATGCACTCGTGTTGAGGTTGGTATCCTCGATCGTGAGTGGCTTCACAATCTCCAGCTTTTGGACTGCCTTCTTTGAGAGTATCTTTATTTCGCTATTTAGCCTCTTTGTCAGCGGAATGATTTTCTAGACTTGCTTACTACTGAGTAATTACTGCAAAGTACTTATTGTTTGGTAATTTCATCCCAAGGATGAAACGCCGTTTTACAAGGATCACTCTTGGTTGCTATTGATTTGGCATTCTCGGCCAGGATCGAAGCGCCGCCCGTTAAGAAACCTAGACCTACCGATACAGCGCTATTTAAGACTCCTACCTTATTCACCCCTAAACCCGGATGCTCGAGCGTCCCTTGCAGCTTCACTAGACCGCCTAAGTTGACACCCGTCGTTAGGCCGGATTTTTCTTTGGGATAAATATCGAGATTAATTGCTTCGTTATTTAGATTCAAGGTACCCGATAAAGTGATGTCTAGACGGTCCGTCTTAAAGCCTATTGAATCTGCAATATTAACTACGCCATTCTGAAAAGGCAGATAGGCTACTGCACATTCCACGACACTTTGATCAAACTGTTTGCGCATCGGGTTAATGGCATCTAGCAGGCTAACAAAAAAATCCCCGCCTGCATTCAGGAAATTCTTGGCAATATGGGCTGGACCAACCGTGATTTGGGCGCGACCTGAGGCCCTACTCGCAATTTGATGCAGACTACTTCCAGCACTGACGATACTAAAAGCCACACGGGTATCGCCACCACTAATCTTGGAGTTGGGATTGCCTGCAGATATTAACTGCTCTAAGGTGAAGCCATTACCTTCCCCCTGCATACGAACCAGAGGACTAGTTGAATGAATCTGAGATAACAGGATGCTGGATTTAACATGCCCACTACCCCAGTCAAAACTCAAGTCCGATAAATCGATTTGCTCTCCATTAAGAACAATCTTGCCCTTCACATTCTCTAAACTAGCTAAATGAGGGAGCCCCAGTTTTCCAATATCAATCTGAATAATTCCTTGCGCTACGGGCAATTGATCAAGAGGCAAAGTGGTATCGCTAAAGAAATAAGGTGACTTGGTCTTTTGACTAACCCTGACTTGAGCATCTGAGCCCATTGCCTTATTGACTCCTGAAGCTACAGCAGCGCCTCCAGCTAAGGGGGCTAAATCAAAAGACTTCGATTTGAGCTTCATATTCCATTGTGCTTGCTTGCCAGGTTTTTTATCAACATCACCCACCAACTCGAGTGACTTACCGTCTAGGGTGATTTCAAAATCCGTATCAATCTTTAGCGGTGCACTATTCCATTGGCTGGCAATCTCTCTTAAGGAAGTCATTTTTCCTTGCAAGCCAAATTGCAATGCGCCATCGCTAGCCTTAAGCTCTATCGCAGTTTTGCCGCCATCCTTATCAGCCGAAAAGTTCTTAATCGAATACTGGCTTTTTGAGCCTCTACTATTTTGATAGTGAATATTTGCATCAACGAGCTTGAAGTGCTCAATTCCAGTGATCACGCCTATCCCCGATGCTGCAGAATTCGCAGGGCTTGCGGAAGAATGCACTTGCCCTTTATCGGATGGAGTAGATAAATCCCAATTCACACGGTTATTCTGGCCAGCCTGCAAATACAACTCAACACCACTTAAATTAATGCGATTAATCTCAACCTGCTTCATCAATAAGGGAAGCAACTTGATCTGCAACTCAATTTTTTGCACCTGAAGCATCTTCGGCTCCGAAGCCCACGAGGCATTACTTAAGGAGACATCCTGAGCGACAACGCCAATCGCTGGAAAAAAGCGGAGCTCAATTGGTCCTGCAATACTGAAATCCCGCCCAGTCTCTGACTTCACAAGTGAAGCAATCAAACTGGTGAGTTGTGTAGGGTTGATGGAGTGGGCAAGATAGAAAACGCCAGCAGCCCCCAAGCCTATGAGGAGCCCTAGGGCAATCAGTCCAATTTTGATCTTTTTTATCATGAGATTCAGTGTATCAAAGCCATAAAAGTGTCAAATATTCTTGCTTAAATGCTACTGGTAATACCGTAGATCTCTAAAGTAAATTAGTCTACAAAGTGCAGTAATATCAAATGCTGGAAGTGCGATATTCATCACCAAAATAAGGGTAATTCATCATGGCTACAAAGAAAGCTCCAAAGAAGAAAACCGTAGCTAAGAAAGCAGCTAAAAAATCAAGCGCCCCAAAGAAAGTGGTCGCTAAGAAAAAAGTGACTGCTAAAAAATTAGTCAAGAAGGTGATTAAAAAGCCGGTAGGCAAGAAAGCAGTGAAAAAGGCAAGTAAGCCCGCTGCCAAAAAACCCGTTGCCAAAAAAACTACAGCTAAGAAATCCCCAAAAAAATCTTCCGTCAAAGCACCTAAGGTAGATCAGTATGGTCTTGAGCAAGATGATGAGTTCTACGGTCTATATTTTGCTAAATCAACCGATGAAGGTTTAGTGGAAGTGAAGCCTTGCACTTTCTCACTGATGTACTGGTGGAAAGGCTTGTTGGGCTACCCTGACATGATTGATATCTCAAAAGATAGCAATACAGCAATGTTGCAGTTTGAGTCCACCTTTGGTGGTGGTGACTCAGGAGAGACTGAACTGACTGAGCAAGATGCTTTAGATATCGATCACATCATTGAAGTAGACGAAGAAGAGATGTTGGTTTCTCTGTACTCGTATGTACCCATCCCCGTTCCGGATAATCTCATTAATGCAGTAGGGATTGCTCTACTCAACATTAATCCCGAGACCCGTTACGGCAGTATCGAAATCTGCTCTACCCTCAACGAAAATGATGAGAACGAGCACTTCTTACGCTATCGCGCTGCTACCTATTTACGTGGCATCAAGTCTGGCAAAGTCGAGGCGATTGAAAATATGGTTACTAATGGCTCAGCCTTCTTCGGCCTTGCTCTAGATGCTATGTGTGTCGATAAATCGATTAAGAAGTGGTTGCTTAGCTAATAAAACAGCGACCTATCGACAGCTATAAAGATAGGTCGTTGGGAAGTTGCTATTAACAGTTTTGCGCTGTTCAAGGATGGAAACAACTCGCTTTCCATCCTTTTTACATTCTGCGAGGGCAACCGTCTGCGCCTCAGATTCTTTAGCGTCCTTGGGGGCATGTACCCCAATCGTGCCATCAGATTGGCGATAAACCCCAAATTCACTGGTGGGAGTGCTGCAGGCCGCCAGAACAAATAAACCGCAACCTAAAAGGGCAATTCCAAAGTTTTTCAAACGCATCATAGGGCTCTTTATCACCTCGTTTACTTGTGTCTAATATACTCTAGAGCATGAGATGAATTGAGCCCATGCTCAATACTGCCAGCCATTACAAGGAATTTAAATATGAAACGATTAGCCCTCTGCTTAGCCCTCATTGGAGGCCTGTGCGCCTGCTCTCACAACAATGATCCTCAGATTAAAGCTGATGAAGCGCAAGCGGTTTATCTCGATACCGTTCTAGCAAAAAATGGCAACTCCAATACCCAAAGCTATGTTGGCCCTACCATTAACACGATGGATGCCAACAATACTGACCAAACTTTTGGTCTGCAGGCTCAAAAGACTGCTCAAGGCACTAAAAACTATCAGCTCATGGTTTTATTGGTCTACCCAAATAACTGGCGCTTATACGATTCTGCAAGCCTGGTGAATCAAGACAAGGTGACATTTAATGTCGTTTCCAGAGAAGCAGGCGCCTGTTTCAATGGTCGCTGTCTCATGCGAGAAATGATGGCCATTAGCCTCACGGAAGACTTCCTAATTAAGAATGCGAAGACCGGTTTCCAAGTCAATATTCATGCGCAGCGTGGTGGCGAGAGCGTACTCTTTGTGCCCTCTCCTTACATCATTGGCTTTATGGATGCTGCTGATAAAAAAGGTCAGTAAGCTAGATCTAAACTGCTCGGTGTCATAGAGCGGCTTGCCCGCTCTCCCCAGTCCGAATCCGAACTGCCTCATTGAGTGGCGTCACGAAGATTTTGCCGTCACCAATTTTGCCAGTATAAGCTGCACGAGAAATCACATTGAGCGCCTCCTCCAACTTAGAGTCCGCAACTGCAACCTCAACTTTTAGCTTTAAAATAAAGTCAATCACATACTCAGCGCCTCGATAGAGCTCCGTATGCCCTTTCTGCCGGCCAAAGCCACGAACATCATAAGTCGTCATGCCATCGACCCCAATATGGGCAAGACCTTCTTGAACCTCATCCAACTTAAAGGGTTTGATAATCGCAGTAATGAGTTTCATGAAATGTCGGCATCAATGATTGAGTAAATGCCATTCAATCATTGTGACGATTTTGTGTCAATTAAATAATTGCCCTGATTTTGTGCATTAAAGCGTATTGGATCAAACCAGAAAAAATCCGTCAGTAAATAAATCCATCTTGGTGCAAGGTTTAACTAATTTTGTGCATAGACGATTTTGCTTCTAATTATTGGAACTAAAATGGGTCATGCGTATCGAAATCACCAAAAACTTAATCCTTCGCATTCAAGGTAAACCCACGACCGAGGCTTTGGATACGATCTTCCCGCCGGGCGAATATCCAGCAGTACTAACCCCTGAAGGAATGATTGAAATTATTAAAACTTCGAGTATTAAAGCGTTGTTTTCTTTCTCGCAGTTTCGAGAAAAGACTTCCCTCGGGGAAATTGTGGTGCTTGAGAACTGAGTAAAAAGAATTAGCTCTTGATTTGGGTAATTTCGTTTTTATCACCAACCAAAATAATTTTAGGAACGTGTTTAGACACTTCGGAATCATCAATCGCACCATAGGTACAAATAATTAAATGATCACCTACATGCGCTCTGCGGGCAGCAGCACCATTCAATGAAATGATCCCAGATCCAGCAGGCGCTTTGATGATGTAGGTTGAAAAACGCTCACCATTATTAATGTTGTAAAGCTCAATCTTTTCAAACTCGCGCATATCAGCTGCCTTGAGCAAGGATTCATCAATGCCACAAGAACCCTCGTAATGAAGATCTGCTTCAGTGACAACGGCACGATGAATTTTGGACAACAACATGATGCGCTTCATAAATACTCCTAAGAAAATCAATTTGGCGGAGAGGGAGGGATTCGAACCCTCGGTACCTTTGACAGTACGCCTGATTTCGAGTCAGGTACATTCGACCACTCTGCCACCTCTCCGAACCGAATGGCAATTATAGCTACAGGCATACAAATCCATGTAGCTAAGGTTAGCTGTTGAGCTTATTTGACCTAGTCGGTATATCGTACTAATATAGATATACATTTATGTATATCTATATTTAAGAAGGAGAGCTCATGAACGTCCAAATTTCAAAGTGGGGTAACAGCCTAGCCCTTCGCATTCCTGCGGCATTTATTAAAGAAATCCAACTGAAAAATGGCGATAGAGTTGAAGCAACCCTATCTAGTGACGGAGCATTAGTCATCAGACCTCAAAAACTGGATCGCAAAGCTTTGTCCAAAATGGCCAAGGAGTTAAGAGATTCCATGAAAATGGGCACATCAGTAATGGACGAGCTTCGCTCTGGAGCTCGCTACTAATGCTCTATGTTGACACAAGCATACTGGTTGGTTTTTGCACCCAAGAAGGAAAAAGTCTAGCTATCCACAAATGGTATGACAACTCTAAAGATGCGAAGTTGATCTCATCTACTTGGACATTTACAGAATTTGCTAGCGCCTTAAGCATTAAGGAGAGAACTGGACAAATTACCCCCAAGGAAAGCAAGAGTGCTTGGAAGCTTTTCGAAGCCATCTGCACTAATGATATTGAATTACTGCCAATAGAAAATAAAGTCTTTTACTCCGCCGGTGTTCTAGTGCTAGATAGTAAATTCAAATTGCGATCTGGGGATGCGCTACATCTCGCGGCTGCAAAATTCTTAAAAGCAAAATCAATTATCACCCTTGATAAAGTGCTTGAAAAGAATGCCTCGAGGCTAAAAATAAAAACTATAGTGATTTAACCAGCCGACTTTAGCGATCCCTGCATTTCCCAAATGTCTTTGGGATAGAACGATGTGGCAATCTCACCTTAGGCTTTTTGATCTATTACTCGCACACGCCCGCCATTAGAAGCGCACCGGAGAAAAACCCAAAGGGATACCTGCCGTCTTTTGCAAACCCATTGATGCTGAGATAGTCTACAAAGGCCCCATCCTTGCCTGCAGCCTTTTTTATCCAAACGACTTTATAAGAATTGCTATTGCTTCCAAATGCAATTACCTTGGGTTTCCCTAAGGAATCCATCACATCTCCAACCACTTCCCCTGTTTTCTTGATAACCACAAATTCTTGGCCAATTCTGGGGCTATCTTTCACAATATCTAACTCACCATTGCTTTTAATATAAGCGTCACTCAATACCTCACAGCGATAGATTTTTTCAGCTGCAAAAGCACCTGGAGAAATCCATACTGAACAAATAAGAGTTATGAATAATTGGAATTTATTCAATTGAGTCATTCCACTTTTCATTTGTTGAAACATTAAATTGGTTTGAGCACTGCTAAGCCACCCAAATACGGCTGCAAAGCTTTGGGGATGGCAATGCTGCCGTCTACTTGTTGCTTATTCTCCAACAAGGCAACCAATGCTCTACCTACTGCCAGACCAGAGCCATTAAGAGTGTGGACTAGTTCAGGTTTAGCCTGTCCGTCTTTAAATCTTGCTTGCATACGTCGAGCCTGGAAGTCACCCATATTGGAGCAGGAACTAATTTCTCGGTAGGATTTTTGCGAAGGTACCCACACTTCAAGATCGTAAGTCTTAGTGCTACCAAATCCCATATCGCCAGTACAGAGCAATACTTTTCTATAAGGCAGCTCGAGTAACTCTAGAATTTTTTCAGCATGCCCTGTAAGTTCTTCTAGCGCTTGCATCGAATCTTGGGGCTTTGCAATTTGCACCAACTCCACTTTGTCAAACTGATGCTGACGAATCATGCCACGAACATCACGGCCGTAACTCCCTGCTTCCGATCTGAAACACGGTGTGTGTGCAACGTACTTCATTGGCAAACTATCTGCATTAACAATTTCATCTCTGACTAAATTGGTAACCGGTACTTCAGCCGTTGGGATGAGGTAGAAGTTTTCAATACGCTCTTCTTCTCCACCTTCTGCCGATTGAGCACCGCCCATTTTGCGAGGCACTTTAAAGAGGTCTTCTTCAAACTTGGGTAACTGTCCTGTGCCGCGCATCGATGCAGCGTTCACCATATAGGGTGTGTAGATCTCTTGGTAACCATGCTGAGTAGAATGCGTATCGAGCATGAATTGCGCTAAGGCGCGATGCAGTCTTGCGATAGGCCCTTTTAGAAACGCAAAACGCGCGCCGCTAATTTTGGCAGCAACTTCAAAATCCAAACCTAAGGGCGCACCCAAATCCACATGGTCTTTGATCTCAAAATCAAATATGGGTTCTTGGCCCCAGCGTTTGACTTCTTTATTGTCGGTTTCATCTTTGCCATTGGGCACCGACTCATCTGGCAAGTTTGGAATACCCATTAAGAAATCAGCAATTTCGGCCTGCAGGAGGCTTAAACGAGAAACACCAGATTCCATATCAGAATTAACTTGACTGGCTTCTGCTAACTCCGCACCCGCATCCTCGCCCTTGCCTTTTTTCATACCAATGGACTTGGCGAGTTGATTGCGCTTGGCTTGTAATTCTTCAGTACGGGTTTGTAAAGACTTACGCTCACTCTCTAGAGTATTGAATTTCTCAACATCGAGCTTAAATTTGCGTGCCAGTAAACGTGCTTCTACTGAAGCAATATCTTTACGAAGTAGTTGGGGATCAATCATTTTTACGACCTATCAATACTGAATTTTTCTGATCAAGGCTCTAGTTTAAGCGTAAGACCTCAGCACCTTGTGGTGGCTTGAAGACGAAGCGGCTGGGAGCAACATTGATATTGAGCTGAATCTGGCTCAGAGTCACCAAAACCACGCTACCCAGGCCATCGGTTAGCTCTAAGGCTTTTGGAAGGCCATCAACCATTCCGATGGAGATCTTGGTGTACGGTAAATCACCTTTAGCATTTGGGTCCTTCTTGGCTTGTAGGTCAACCCATTTCATTCCTAATCGCTCTTGCCCTTCCACTAAATCAAAATGCTGATCGAGGGAAGTTTCACCAAAAAGAATGGCGGCAGGCGTGCTTGCCAATGCTTGAGTGCTGGGTCTAAAGGTAGCTTGATTTAAATCTTGATCCCACAAGATGAGTTGCTTGCCATCAGCAATGAGTTTCTGTTCATAAGGCTTTTGTGTATCCCAGATAAAACGCCCTGGCCGCTGAAATACAAAATGGCCTTGGGTTTGGCGAACAACTTTGAGGCCTTTGTCTTGCGCCTCGTTAGCGCGGGGAGCGCGAAGTTGCTGCTGGACAAAGTCACCTTCAGCCGTTTTAGAGTTCCGCACAAATTGGCGCAGTTGATCAGCGGCTGAGTTATCTGCCAATACATTGGCAGAACTAAAAACGGTAGTGAGAAGTAATGCAAGGATAATTCTGAACAAGGGGGCTCTTTACTCTGGTGCGCGCATCAAAATTTCACGGTTACCGCTTCCGCTCATTTTGGATACGAGTCCAGCTTTTTCCATGTCTTCCAAGAGGCGGGCTGCGCGGTTGTAACCAATGCGCAAGTGTCGCTGGACAAGTGAGATAGAAGCCCGTTTGTTTTCTAGAACGATGGCAACGGCTTGATCATATAAAGGATCGGCTTCACCACTTCCGCCACCGCTAAGCACATCAATATTGGATTCATCAGCACCCTCGAGAATGCCCTCAATGTAATTCGGCTCGCCCTTCTCTTTAAGCCACTCCACCACACGATGCACTTCATCATCAGAGACAAATGCGCCGTGAACCCGAATCGGTAGGCCAGTACCAGGCGCCATATAGAGCATGTCGCCCATACCCAGCAGGGATTCGGCGCCCTGTTGATCCAAAATCGTACGGCTATCAATCTTGCTGCTGACTTGATAGGAAATACGTGTAGGTACGTTGGCTTTAATCAAGCCAGTGATTACATCTACGCTGGGACGCTGTGTCGCTAACACCAGATGAATACCGGCAGCACGGGCCTTTTGGGCAATGCGCGCAATCAACTCTTCAATCTTTTTGCCGGAGACCATCATCAGGTCTGCTAACTCGTCAATCACAATCACAATCACAGGGGCTTTATAAATTGGCTCTGGATCTTCAGGTGTCAAGCTAAACGGATTGGTGAGTTTTTCACCTTTCTCTTCGGCTTCCAAAATCTTTTTATTAAAGCCGGCAAGATTACGTACGCCAAACTTACTCATGAGTTTGTAACGACGATCCATCTCAATTACCGCCCAATTGAGGGCGTTATAGGCATGCTTCATATCTGTAACTACAGGGCACAGCAGATGGGGGATCTTGTCATACATCGCCATCTCAAGCATCTTAGGATCAATCATGATCAAGCGCACTTCATCAGGCTTAGCCTTGAAGAGCAGCGACAAAATCATGGCATTAATACCGACTGACTTACCTGCTCCAGTAGTACCGGCAACCAAACAGTGTGGCATCTTGGCTAGATCAGCCACCATCGGGCTTCCAGCAATATCTTTACCTAAGGCCAATGTCAGTAATGAGTGATTGTCGTTATAAACCTGTGAAGTCAGAATCTCAGATAAGTACACTGATTGACGTGTTGGGTTTGGTAATTCCAAAGCCATGCAGGTTTTGCCTGGTATCGTTTCGACGACCCGCATACTGACTACGCCCAGTGATCGCGCTAAGTCACGAGACAAGTTGACAATCTGACTACCCTTCACACCCACCGCAGGATCAATCTCATAACGAGTCACAACAGGACCTGGATAAGCAGCAATGACTTTAACTTCGACATTGAACTCAGCAAGCTTGCGCTCGATCAGGCGGGAGGTAAATTCCAAAACGTCAGCGGAGATGGTTTCTTTAGCTTCGGGAACGGGATCTAGAAGAGCCAAAGGTGGCAACTCTGAATCCGGAATATCCACAAAGAGAGGTTGTTGTTTCTCGCGCTCGACTCGAGAACTTTTGGGAATCTCGACCGGTGCTCGCACAATCTGAACTGGCGCAGCTTCAATCACACGCCCACGAATCTCTTCCACGAATTCTTCGCGCTCTTCAGCAGCGACTTCACCTAACTTGCGATCTTCCTGGGTTTGGCGACGCTCACGAATGCGGTGATAGCTGAGCTCAATGAAGCGGCCCACTTTTTCTGCGACATCCAACCAAGAAAAGTGCAAGAACAAAGAAAGTCCCGCAAAGAGGCCAAACAACAAAATCAGGGTTGCGCCAGTGAAACCCATCGCCATTTGCAAGGGATCGCCAATGAGCTCGCCTAAGATCCCGCCAGGAGGTCTAGGGAGCTGCCAGGACAGCGAATGCAGACGAATGGACTCGAGACCCATACTGCTAATTAAAGTAATGGCAAAGCCCAACCAACGCATCAGGATGGAGTCAGGTTTTGCGTTTGGATCTGGGGGCAAAGGAATGCTCCACAGCTCTTTCCAGCCATTGAGGACCCGTCGACCAAATAGAACCGCCCACCAAAAGGCAGAAATACCAAAAATGTAGAGCATTAAATCGGCTATGTAGGCACCGAAGCGACCCCCCAGATTGCTAGGAGTCTCAAAACTGGCGTGTGACCAAGCGGGATCTGCCTTGGAATAGGTCAGCAAAATAGCCAATAAACCCAGGCATAGGCCTAATGAAATGAACCAGCGAATCTCCATCAGGAGGCGGGGCATCCGGCCTGGCCCCACATTATCGGGGGGTAAGGAATTCTGAGGCTTTGGATATGCGGTTCTTGCCATGTTCTACCGATTGTAAACAAGCAAACCTATAATTTGAATATGACTACTAATAATCCAAAACACTCTAAAGTTCTTATCCTCGGATCTGGCCCCGCAGGCTATACCGCAGCGGTTTATGCGGCCCGAGCCAACCTTAAGCCCACCCTCATTACAGGCCTAGCCCAGGGAGGTCAGTTGATGACCACGACTGATGTCGAGAACTGGCCAGCCGACCCAAATGGGGTTCAAGGCCCAGAGCTCATGGATCGCTTTTTGAAGCATGCCGAGCATTTCAATACCGAAATCATTTTTGACCATATCCATACGGCGGCCCTTTCTGAAAAACCGATCCGCTTAGTTGGCGACTCTGGCACTTACACCTGTGATGCCCTGATTATTTCTACTGGCGCTTCCGCTCAATACTTAGGCCTACCGAGCGAAGAAGAATTCATGGGTAAAGGCGTATCGGGTTGTGCAACTTGCGATGGCTTCTTTTATCGCAATCAAGATGTCTGCGTCGTTGGTGGTGGCAATACTGCAGTTGAAGAGGCCCTCTATCTCACTGGCATTGCTAAAAAAGTGACCGTGATTCATCGTCGTGACAAGTTCCGCGCTGAACCCATTTTGAACGATCGCTTAATGGCAAAAGTTGCTGAAGGTAAAGTAGAACTCAAATTGAACGCCACACTCGAGCAAGTTCTCGGCGATGACAAAGGCGTCACTGGCGTCAGAATCAAAAAAGCCGATGGCAGCACTGAAGATGTCCCTGTCATGGGCGCATTCATTGCGATCGGACATAAACCCAATACCGAACTCTTTATTGGCCAACTCGATATGAACAACGGCTATATCAAGACACACTCAGGTTTGAATGGCAATGCCACTGCAACCAATATCCCTGGTGTATTTGCGGCAGGTGATGTGCAGGACCACATCTATCGTCAGGCAATTACCAGTGCAGGTACAGGCTGTATGGCTGCATTAGATGCACAGCGGTATTTAGAAGGTCAATCCTAGTTTAGGCTGCGACCTTTACCTCAAGATGGCGACCAAGGGCAATAGCAGCAGCTTCAATTTGATCTAATTTGGATGCATGACGTAAATCAAATAAGCGATCGACTTGCGGCATATGCCAGCCTAGACGTCTGGCTAACTCCGCTTTTTTAATACCCTGCTCGGTCATAGCCTGATAAACACCCAACTTGGCGCTTTCTAAAGCAGTTGGAGAAACAATGACCTCGCCCCGCTTTGCTTTGCTTGGCAATGGTAGAGGTTTTCGGGAGTCAACATAGAAAGAGAGTCCACTCTCCAAAGCATCTACTGCGTTTAGTAATGCTTCTTCCCTATCAACGCCAAAAGTAATTGCTTCCGGGACATCTCGAAATGTCACTAGGATGGTATGGCCATCTTTAGTCAAAGTTGCTGGGTAGTTAAACATATATTCCCTTTATTTCAAACCCAATTGCCGCATGATGGCAGCCTCCAGGCCCTTCCCTAATTCTGCTGTTCCATGCATTGGCAATATTGATTGTTTACCATTTAAAAATACTTTCAAGTGTGAACCTTTGCCGGGCAAGAAAGTAGCTCCTTGCTGCTCTAGCCACTTCTTCATTTGCTTAGAATTCATTAAATATTAACAGATCTGTTGTGTTTTTGAAAGCCCTTTAAATTGACGCAATTTAAAGGTGAATGGTTTGATGCATAAGGCCACAATCTAAGGGGCCCCTTTTAATATCGACAGCCCTTCCTGAAGAATTCTTTTAAAAATAGATCGTCTTCTTTTTTATGTTCTGCGATCTGCTCTTCTGAAGTTGCCCTAACAGCCTCTCTATCGACATCACTTTTTGGAAATGTTTTTGGATCATTAAGATCAACTGTGACTCGAATTAAATTCATTTTCTCCATGGCTAGAATGATAAAAGCAATAAATAGCCACGATCAGACCATGGGGACATAAAAAAACGCCTAGCACTGCTAGGCGTTTTTATTTACTGCTCACGCAATTGCATTAATGCATGATAGGCAACAAAGGCACGATGAGCAGTGCAACGATATTGATGATCTTGATTAATGGGTTAACTGCAGGACCTGCCGTATCTTTATAGGGATCGCCAACGGTATCGCCAGTAACAGCAGCTTTGTGAGCTTCGGAACCTTTGCCACCAAAGTGACCTTCTTCGATATATTTCTTGGCGTTATCCCATGCGCCGCCACCGGTACACATCGAGATGGCCACGAATAGGCCAGTCACAATCGTACCCATCAAGAGCCCGCCCAATGCAGCAGGTCCAAGAATCAGACCAACCAATATGGGGGCTACCACTGGGAGCAGTGATGGCACGATCATTTCTTTAATTGCTGCGGAGGTCAGCATGTCAACCGCTTTGCCGTATTCAGGCTTGCCAGTTCCATCCATGATTCCAGGGATATCGCGGAACTGACGACGTACCTCCTCAACTACAGCTCCAGCGCAACGGCCCACTGCTTCCATTGCCATGGCACCAAACAAGTAAGGAATCATGCCGCCAATGAAAAGACCAATGATCACCATGTGATTGGAGAGATCGAATGACACTTGTTGGCCGATCGCCTCCAAAGCATGGGTGTAATCAGCGAAGAGCACGAGTGCCGCTAAGCCAGCAGAACCGATCGCATAACCCTTGGTAACTGCTTTGGTGGTATTCCCCACTGCATCCAATGGATCAGTAATGTCGCGCACAGACTGTGGCAAGCCAGCCATCTCCGCGATACCACCTGCGTTATCTGTAATCGGACCATACGCATCCAGAGCAACCACAATGCCCGCCATTGACAACATCGCTGTCGCCGCAACGGCAATACCGTAAATACCAGCTAAATAGTAGGCTGCAAAAATCGCGGCACAGACAAAGAGTACTGGGTAGGCGGTGGATTTCATGGAGATGCCAAGGCCAGCAATGATGTTAGTGCCATGGCCTTTGGTAGAGGCTTCAGCAATATGCTGAACTGGCTTGTATTGAGTGCCGGTGTAGTACTCAGTAATCCAGACCAAACCTGCAGTCAAGACCAATCCAACTACCGTACTACCAAATAAACGCCATTGACTACCCGGAATCCCTAAAGAATCATCCGGCATGATGTAGTTGGTTGCAAAGTAGAACGCAATCAGTGAAAGTACACCCGCAATAATCAAACCTTTATACAAAGCAGGCATCACATTTTTCATACCAGGCGACGCTTTAACAAAAGAGCAACCAATGATAGAGGCCAAAATGGAGATTCCACCCAAGACCAATGGATAAATAATGGCTGCAATGGGAGCGCCTGTCATCATCAGTGCGCCAAGCACCATGGTAGCAATCAAGGTCACAGCGTAGGTCTCAAATAAGTCAGCCGCCATTCCAGCACAGTCACCTACGTTGTCACCGACGTTATCCGCAATCACTGCTGGATTACGTGGGTCATCTTCTGGAATACCCGCTTCGACCTTACCAACCAAGTCAGCACCAACGTCGGCACCCTTAGTAAAGATACCGCCGCCAAGGCGCGCAAAGATCGAGATCAAAGAAGAGCCGAAGGCCAATCCAATCAGAGGATGCAATACCGCATTGAGATCTCTGCCTGCGCCGATCGAAACGAGGAACATAAAAAAGAGGCCCACGCCAAGCAGACCAAGTCCAACGACCAGCATGCCAGTGATAGCCCCGCCCTTGAAGGCAACATTGAGTGCCTCATTCATACCGATAGTTGCTGCTTGTGCAGTACGCACATTAGCCTTCACTGAAACGTTCATGCCAATGAAACCACAGGCGCCTGAGAGGACTGCTCCAACCACAAAGCCAATTGCGGTAGCAATATCGAGGAAGAGGACAATTAAGGCTGTAAGAATTATTCCGACGATCGCGATGGTTTTGTATTGGCGCGATAAATAGGCTGCTGCGCCAAGTTGAATGGCCTCTGCAATTTCAACCATCTTGGCATTGCCTGTGCTTTGCCGCAAAATCCAGCCGCGCATCACAAAACCGTAAATCACGGCTATGACGCCGCACGCCAAGGCAAAATACAAGCCTAAAGTGACATTACTCATGCTTGAACTCCCTAAAATTGATTTGTTTTGTTACTTGTGCCTACTGAAACCTGATTTTTTATGGCTTTTGCTCAGAATCCATAAGCTGCATCAGTATCTAACAGAATTATGACTTTGCTAGTTTGATAAGATCAGGGTATTTACTAATCTTTAATTGGAGTATTTATGAGTTTAGACAACGTTAAACCAGGCAAGAAAATCCCCGAGAGTTTCAACGTCATTATTGAAATTCCGATGAATGCCGATCCAATTAAATATGAAGTAGATAAAGAAAGTGGCGCAATTTTTGTAGATCGCTTTATGGGGACTGCAATGCACTATCCCTGTAACTATGGCTACATTAATAAAACGATTGCTGGCGACGGCGACCCCGTTGATGTTCTCGTCATCACCCCCTTCCCCCTCATTCCGGGTGTAGTTGTCAGTTGCCGCGCAATTGGCATTCTGCTCATGGAGGATGAGGCCGGTCAAGACGCTAAATTATTAGCCGTTCCAGAAGATCGTATTTTGCCAATCTATACCCACTGGCAAAAACCAGAAGATATGAATCAGCTACGCCTCAATCAAATTCAACACTTCTTCGAGCACTACAAAGATCTCGAAAAAGGAAAATGGGTCAAAATCAAAGGCTGGGGTGGCGTTAAAGAAGCACACCAAGAGATCCTCGAAGGTATTGAGCGCTATAACAAGGAAAGCAAGTCAGCCTAAAGCGTCTTGTCATTTGGAGTGAGCTCAGAATCCATCGCCCTCGCCCAAATCAACCCACTCTTGGGTGATTTAGAGGGTAACGCTGAGCTCATTCTTTTAGCAGCCAAAGAAGCCTATGCTAAAGGCGCAAAAGTATTATTGACTCCCGAGCTCTCTCTCACGGGCTACCCACCAGAAGATCTATTACTGCGCCCTGCATTCATTGAAGCATGCGATCATGCCCTTCAAGCTCTGACAAAATCCTTGGCGCAATTTACAGGCCTTACTGTCGTAGTTGGACACCCACAAAAATCGACTCAAGGTCTGCAAAATTCTGCATCCGTCGTGCGCGATGGCAAAGTCATTACAAGGTATGCCAAACAAGAATTACCCAATCACGAAGTATTCGATGAAGTACGCTACTTCACGCCTGGCAATACACCCTGTGTGTTTGAAGTAAATGGTGTGCGCTTTGGTCTGATTCTCTGTGAGGATGCGTGGCATGTAGGCCCTGCTCAGCAAGCCCACGCTGCTGGCGCGCAGATCTTATTGGTTGCTAATGCTTCACCATATCACCTCAATAAGGAAGCCCTACGTATTGAGGTTTTGAGACAGCATATTGCACTTACCAAAATGCCATTAATTTATGTGAACTCGGTAGGTGGTCAAGATGAATTGGTTTTTGATGGCGGTTCATTTGCCTTGAATTCCAAAGGTGAACTGGTGATGGCAATGCCACAATTCGAGAGTGATTTAGGTTTTGTCAAAGTCAATGCTGTCCATGATCTCGAGCCCAGCAAGATCGTTCAAGCTTTAAGCGTAGAGGCACAGGCCTATCAAGCTCTGGTATTGGGTGTACGGGATTATGTTCATAAGAATCATTTCCCGGGCGTCATTATTGGATTATCTGGGGGCGTAGACTCTGCCCTCGTCCTCGCCATCGCGGTAGATGCCTTAGGCGCAGAAAAAGTACGCGCAGTCATGATGCCCTCACGATATACCGCAGATATCTCGTGGATCGATGCGCGTGAACTTGCTAAAAACTTGAGTGTGCAATACGACGAGATTGCTATCGGTGACTCAGTAGATGCCTTAGAGCATGCACTTGCGCCGCAATTCCAGGATTTGAAACCAGATGCAACTGAAGAAAATATTCAGGCCCGAGTGCGCGGCACGCTCTTGATGGCACTCTCTAATAAAACGGGTAGACTCGTTCTCACCACTGGTAACAAGAGTGAAATGGCTGTGGGCTATTGCACTTTATACGGTGATATGGCGGGTGGTTTTGCTGTGATTAAAGATATTGCCAAGACTCTGGTCTATCGCCTTTGCGCTTATCGCAATAGTATTCAAAAAGTCATTCCGGAACGCATTCTGACCCGCGCACCTTCTGCAGAATTGCGCCCAGATCAAACCGACCAAGATAGTCTGCCATCTTATGAAGTCTTGGACGGTATCCTAGAGCGCTATATGGAGCAAAACCAATCCATCGCCCAAATTATTGCAGCAGGATTTGATGCTGAGAGTGTAGAAAAAGTGACTCGTCTGATCAAACTTAATGAATACAAGCGTCGGCAAGCACCACCAGGCGTTCGGGTCACGACTCGGGCTTTTGGGCGAGACTGGCGCTACCCTATTACATCGCAATTTAGGGCCTAAATAGAACTGACTTATTACTGTCAAACACTATAGGCAATCTGAGTTCTTATGAGTATCATGAAATGAAACTGGGGGACCTATGAAACTCATTACTGCGATTATTAAGCCATTCAAACTCGAAGAAGTTCGTGAGGCACTAGCTGAAGTTGGTGTGAGTGGTATTACCGCCACCGAAGTCAAAGGCTTTGGTCGTCAAAAAGGCCATACTGAGCTCTACCGTGGTGCCGAGTACCAGGTCGATTTTTTACCAAAGATCAAAATTGAGGTGGTAGTTGCCAGCGATAAACTGGAAGCTACTTTAGAGGCAATTACCAAGGCGGCACATACCGGCAAGATTGGTGATGGCAAGATTTTTGTGACTTCGATTGATCAAACGATTCGGATTCGAACTGGTGAGACTAATGAATCTGCTTTATAAAGAACGGCTTCAATGCTGAATCGGGCCGACTAACGTAACTCAGAATCGCTATCGTTTTTATTAGCACTCAGCGGAGCAGGCTCTAGCAAGATTGTGTTGCCAGCATTACCAGGACGTACTTTTACCCCCTGAAAGTACAAATCGACTTGACTCAAACCTGCGGTCAAGACCTTCAAAGGCGCCTTGCCATAAACACTAGCCCCAATTCCGGGCTCTAATTGCTTAGACTGGCTTTTACCAGTAGCGTCAAGAACACAGACTACCTGCGGAGTCTTAGCAACGAGATACACCATGTCAGCAGACTTCTTGGGTGCATCAGCCCTAAAGCTAGCAACACTAGCATCAGCAACTGGACATTCAGTAGCAGCAGGACTTGAGGCAACTATAGCAATCGGTACAGCCGCAACTACTGGTGCTGGGTTAGTTTGAGGGCTAGCTTCGGTTGGAGTCTCAGGAGGTGTAGATGCGGTGGCAGATTCTGCTTTTACCAGTTCAACAGGGGTAGTCGCTGTCTCAATAATGGCACTAAAAAAGGTTGACTGCAGAATTACAAACGCAAATCCAGCAACCGTAATCAATCCCATGATCGGTAGCCATTTTTTCATTTTGACTGAAGGTGAATGGAACGTCTTTGCTGGCTTTGTCTTTTTGATCGCCTCTTCCGCAACTGATGGAGTCAAAATTGGCTCAACCCCATCATTGATCGCCGCATTAGGATTCTCTACTGCTGGCATCTGTGAAACCAAATCTCCAAAGTCAAACGCTTGTTCGGGACTCAACTTTAAGAGCTCCGCTACTCTCTTAGCAGCGGTAAATTTGATATTGGCACTATAAAAAGAATTTTGCTCTCCATTTTCAATTTGCTCAATCTGGCGTGCTGATAAGCATGCCTTTTGGGATAATTCCTTAATACTCAGACCAAGCTTCTCCCTTGCGGCAATAAAAACTTCCTTGCGAATTATCGGTGGTGCAGCTAAATTTTTCATTTAGTTAAAGCCTGGCCGTATATTTATCACGCCGCAGAAGGGAGCTACGGTGTCGTGTAGGGCCAGTTGTTTCTTTTGCTTCTCTTGTTTCGATAGTTTCTTGTGGTGCAGGATTAACAGTTGATTGATCAATTTGAGTGTCTTGATCGCCTGCAATATCTGAGCTTTTAAAAATCAATGCTTCATTCAACTTCAAGAGGTTTGCTATTTTTTTAGCAGCAGTATTTTTTATCTTTAAACTGTAGAAAGAGCTTTGTCCACCATTTTCAATTTGCTCAACTTGTCGCACCGAGAGACAGGCCTTGGACGCTAACTCCTGAATGCTTAAACCAAGTGCTTCCCGCGCCTTGATAAAAGCAGTCTGATCAAGCTCTAAAAATTCTGTGAATGTATTCATCAAATCAGATCAATCTAGCACTTTGCTACTCATGGACATTCGAGATTCCTCTACCCGAATTGCAATTAAAAGATAACCTACTGAAATATAAGCGATAAGTGTTTCATTTCAAAGTAGCCCAAGAGGGAATGTAATTCACTCTTTTATATTGCAGTGCAACATAATAGACTCGACATACATCACGGCACAATAGAGCCTTTACAAATTCAGCAAATATCACTTTGGAGTACTAAGTAGATGAAACGCCTTAACGAACGCTCAAGACACGTAACCGAGGGAGTCGCTAGAGCTCCTAACCGCTCCATGTATTACGCAATGGGCTATCAGGAAAAGGATTTTTCTAAACCGATGGTGGGGGTGGCCAATGGTCATTCGACCATTACTCCCTGTAATAGCGGTTTACAAAAACTCGCAGATGCCGCAATCATTGCACTTGAAGAAGCTGGCGCTAAAGCGCAGGTGTTTGGCACTCCAACCGTCTCAGATGGAATTGGTATGGGCACCGAGGGTATGAAATACTCCCTGATCTCTCGTGAAGTGATCGCCGATAGTATCGAGACTTGTGTCAATGGTCTTTGGCAAGACGGCGTTGTCGTGATTGGTGGTTGCGATAAAAACATGCCTGGCGGCATGATGGCAATCGCGCGCACTAACGTACCGGCAATTTATGTTTACGGCGGAACGATTAAGCCCGGACATTTCAAAGGCAAAGAACTCAATATTGTTTCTGCATTCGAAGCCGTTGGTGAATTTACATCGGGTCGCTTAAGCGAAGAAGACCTCAAGGGTGTAGAACAACACGCGTGCCCAGGCAGCGGTTCTTGCGGTGGTATGTATACCGCGAATACGATGAGCTCTTCCTTCGAAGCATTGGGTATGAGTCTGCCCTACTCCTCCACAATGTCTAACGTAGATGAAGAGAAAGTGGCCAGCGCCGCTGAATCAGCACGAGTTTTAGTAGAAGCAATTAAAAATAACTTGCGTCCACGTGACATCATCACCAAAAAATCGATTGAGAATGCAGTGAGCGTGATCATGGCGGTGGGTGGCTCAACTAATGCCGTTCTGCACTACCTGGCGATCACCAGTGCAGCGGAGATTGATTGGACGATTGATGACTTTGAAAGAATTCGTAAAAAGGTTCCCGTCATCGTCGATATGAAGCCTTCTGGCACTTATTTAGCAACCGATTTACATGAAGCAGGCGGCATTCCGCAAGTCATGAAGATTTTGCTCGATGGTGGACTCTTGCATGGTGATTGCATGACGATTACCGGTAAGACCATCGCCGAAGTATTAAAAGACGTTCCTTCGGTACCCCGCGCTGATCAAAAAGTGATTCGCACTCTAGACAACCCTATGTACAAGCAAGGTCACTTAGCAATCCTAAAGGGAAATATTTCTCCTGAGGGTTGCGTAGCAAAGATTACTGGCTTAAAGAACCCTTCCATTACTGGCCCAGCACGCGTCTTTGATTCCGAAGATGATGCGATGCAGGCCATCATGGCCCAGAAGATTCAGGATGGAGATGTGGTTGTCATACGCTACGAGGGTCCTAAGGGTGGTCCTGGTATGCGTGAGATGCTCGCTCCTACCTCCGCTCTTGTCGGGCAAGGTCTGGGTGAAACTGTAGGTCTGATCACCGATGGTCGCTTCTCAGGTGGCACTTGGGGTATGGTTGTTGGTCACGTCGCTCCTGAAGCCTATGTGGGTGGCACGATTGCGCTGATTGAAGAAGGCGATTCAGTCACGATTGATGCACACAAGCTTCTTATTCAACTCAATGTGAGTGAAGAAGAAATTGCTAGGCGTCGCGCTGCTTGGAAAAAACCAAAGCCACGTTATACCCGTGGCCTCTTAGCAAAATACGCTAGCTTGGCTAGCACTGCTAGTAAAGGTGCAGTAACTGACCTAGATTTAGATCTCTAAGCCAATCTCTCACTTCGTGTACTGAGTGAGGAATAGAAAAGCCCCTAGCAATAGGGGCTTTTTTCATGGCTAGGTTTGAATGACTTAGTGCATATTCATGCCACTGCCAACTGCATTGACCGGCAACTTCACTTCTACTTCACCCGCCTTGGCAAACTTGAGTTTGACTGGCACAGTTTCACCCGCTTTCAATGGTGCTTTGATATTCATCAGCATGATGTGATAACCGCCAGGCTTGAGATCAACTGATCCGTTAGCAGGCACAACGATATCTTTAACCTGTCCCATTTTCATCACATTACCTTCCATCGACATCTGGTGCAGTTGAACTTCGCCAGCTGCAGGAGAACTGGCTGAAACCAATTGATCGGCGGCAGTACCACCATTTTCAATCTTCATAAAAGCGCCGGCAGCTGGCTGTCCTGGCGCTGTAGCACGAACATACGCATTCTCAATCTTGATGGAGCCTACTTTAGCTTCTTGAGCCTGAACGCATCCAGTAAAAGCCATTAATGCAATACTGAATAGCCAGCCTGTTTGATTCTTTATCATTACCTTCTCCTTAAATGGAATTTCATGAAATACTCATACAAATGACACGCGTCTATCAAATTCTTTTTGTGTTGCTCACTTCTGCTCTAGCCAATATTGCTTTTGCCGGAATTGAAGTCGGCCAGCCCGCACCCAATATAGAAGGAACATTGATTGATGGCAAGCCCTTCTCGCTCCAAGCCAATAAAGGCAAAGTGGTCTTAGTCAATTTTTGGGCAAGTTGGTGCGAACCCTGCCGCGAAGAAATGCCAGCCATCGAAGCCTTTCTGAAAAAGAATAAATCCAAAGGATTGGAAGTCCTTGCTATCACCGTAGATAAACCGGCTGATATGCAACAAGCAAAACAGATCATGCAGAACTACCCCTTTCTATTTGCTGAGAAAAAACAAATGGATTACTCAGACTACGGGCGCATTTGGCGTATCCCCAGCACCTTCATCATCGACAAACAAGGCATCCTCAGAAAGAATGGCATGACTGGTGATGCTAGAGTCGATACCAAACTTCTTGAAGAACTCGTTACTCCACTGCTAAATACTCAATAGTTAAAAGTGCACTCGCACACCCATCGATGCAATGAAAGTGGGCGTTACCTGAATGCCATTTAAGTTCTGATATACAGGTAGTTGTACGTTTCCATATACCTGGGTTGCAGGAGTGAGCTGATATAACAATCCAGGAGTGGCGTATAAGAGTGTGCCCCCTGTTGCCCAAGTATCCGCTGCAGTACCGCTATCAGCGGTCTTATACAGATAATTGAACTGCAAAGTGGGTACCCATTTATCCCAGCCCTGATAGTTTGTGCCCACATTGATATTGAGTGCGTTGCCTGGTCGGTAGGAGGAGCCTCCAGTGCCGCCATTTGCGACGCTATTGAGTGAGGCAATGTTAGATGGAACGTTAGTAGGCTTCACAGTCGCCTGATACTGGACGTTAGCAAAGTAACCCCAGTTTTCAGTTTGGGGAATAAAGCCAAACTTATACACCCCAAGAATGGCGTCGGTTGAACCCGTTCCCAATTGCAATCCCCGATCTACCGCCTGAGTGGTCCCGTTATTACCTGTCACCGTTTGAGAATTATTACCCGTTGGTAACTTCACTCCAAACTGAATACCCCAGTCTTTTTGTTCAGCAAAACCAAAGTAGCGAGCAATCATTTTGATATCGCCAAAGCCGCTGGCTTGAGAGTGGTATCCATTGGTGCCAGTTGGCCAGCCGCCATCCCCATCATCCGCATTAGCCGAACCATAAGTCATATGTGTCCGCATGATGTAAGGAAGAATGATAGTGGCACCCCACTTTTCACCATCGTTGTAATCCATAGATGCGGTAACGTAATTATTTTGGGTGAAGCCTTCAACCTCAGCAGGTAATCCTGTTTTAGGGTTGATCGTATTTGCCGCTTGCTGTTGAGAAATTCTTCCAGTCCCTGAGCGCAACTGGTTTTGATTGAGGCTGTCATAACGCAGATCGAAGGTCCAGCCCTGGGAAGAACCCATTCCTTGCGTACCGATATCCGTATTAAGACTGCACCCACAACTAGCACAAGCCATGACCTCTACCGCTGGCATCAGAAATGCCATTGCCAATATTAATTTTTTTAATTTCATTTACTGCTCCAACAAGAATTACCTAATGCATAGCAAGCGCTATGCCCTAATGACTAAATTAGGCTTGTACTGGAGGAGCTGCTGAGGGAGGGCTTACCCAATTCGCGAGCGGCTTGGGTGATTGATAGAAAAGCGCTGGAAATAAAGCGTAGCTTTGAGGCGCGTCAACCGAGATGTGGCTCTCAAATGATGGCGTAATACTGGCATGAGCAAGGCAATAAGGACAGGCCTGCATTTTGACATCCGCTTTACCGGAATCATCCGACTGCATTTGTATCATCTTGCTGCCGGAAGTGGAGCACACTTCCATTGCAAAGCCGTTGGCATTTTTGACTACTGCCTGAGAAATCGCAGGGGCAAGCGCGCTCATCAGAATCGATACTGCAGCGATCCAGTGGACGAGTTTGCGATTGCGGAATGTCATGATGTGAAGATTTTACCTGATCAGTACAGATGAAAAAAAGGGCCCTTGTGGGCCCTTTTATTTTGATGTGTAGCTCAAATTACATTGAGGCAGAACGCTCAATCAATTTGCGACGCATTGGGCGCAATACAAACCAGGCCAAAATCGCCGCCGTACCGTTCAAGATGCTGGCTACCCAAAATACGGCTTCCCAACCACCAGTCGTTGCCATCAAGATGCTAGATAGAGGTACCAATAAGGAAGCAGTTCCTTTGGCGGTGTAGAGCAAGCCGGCATTACCCGCTGCGTACTGAGTACCGAAGGTATCGGCATTGGTTGAGGGGAACAAGCTATAAATCTCACCCCAAGCAAAGAATACTAAGCCGGTCAACAGAACGAACATCACTGGATCATGACCAAGGTAGTACAAACCCAGAATACCGAAGCACTCAAAAGTGAAGCACAGGGTCATGGTTTGCTCGCGACCAATCTTGTCAGATACCCAACCAAAGAATGGACGAGTCAGACCATTAAGTACACGATCGATTGTCAAAGCAAAAGTCAGCGCAGGCAAAGCTAAGCCCATGAGACTGACGGTAACGCCAGCAACTTGGAAGTCTTTAGCAATTGGGGCGAGTTGCGCTGTGGCCATTAAACCACCAGCAGCCACCATTACAAACATCAAATACATGATCCAGAACACTGGCTGCTTGACCATTTCCATTGGACGAAAATCTTTACGAGTCTGAACAACTTTAGCCTTAACAGTTGTAATAGCACTCTTGACAGGCTTCGAAAGCAACAAACTCAAGATAACGACGATTGCACCCTGACCAATACCAAAGTACCAAAATGTCTCTTGATAACCCTGATTAGCAATCATATTGGCAATCGGAATCACCGTTGCGGCAGAGCCAGCACCAAATCCAGCAGCGGTCATACCAGCTGCTAGGCCGCGACGATCAGGGAACCATTTAAGCGCATTACCCACGCAGGTACCGTAAACAGCACCAGCACCAACACCACTCACTGCAGCAGCAAAATAGAGCATGGCCAAGGTGTCTGCTTGGGAATTAAGCACCCAACCTATGCCGCATAGTAATCCACCGAAAAATACTACAGGGCGAGGACCAAACTTATCAACCAGGTAACCCTCGATAGGAACTAACCAGGTCTCAGTCAATACGAAAATGGTGAAAGCAACTTGAATTGCTGCGCGACCCCAACCAAATTTAGCATCAATTGGGTTAACGAATAGCGTCCAACCATATTGCAAGTTTGCAATCATCGACATACATACAATGCCAATCAGTAACTGAAACCAACGGCCGCCTAATGGTCCTGAAGTTTGCTCATTGCCCATCTGTAATCTCCTAGTATTTCAAATTATTTTGTGATCCAAGTTCATGCTGAATTTGGGTGACCAATTTTTATGCAATTTGCGTTGTAATCACTTGACAGTAGTCAATAATTTTCATTTACATCACTAGTGATTACCCTTGCATAATTGGCGCTTCATTTGGATTGAGATGGCAAATTGTGACGAAAAAAAACCACCCGAAGGTGGTTATCTATTCAGCATTCGCTGGATTACATACCGCGATATGCGCCGTCAAAATCATAATGACGAAGTTGCTGTTCAGTTGCAGAGCTGTCTTTGAAAATCTGGTTAATCATGTTGATTAGTTGAGTCATTTGTAATCTCCTAAGGGTTAATACCTAGATTATAACCCTAATAACATTTCCTTGCAAACCCCTGGAAAGCGCCCAAAAGAGAGTAAATACAAACATTTAAGTGTTTGATTTAATTGAAATTTATCTTATTTAAGGTGGTGCCGCTTGCCGGAATCGAACTGGCGACCTTTTCATTACGAATGAACTGCTCTACCAACTGAGCTAAAGCGGCGACTTGAGCTAGTAATTTTAACGGAAGCGGTCTAAAAGCTTTTTACTGCCTTTATCCAAGGCGGTTGAGTCCTTAATAAGGAATTGCAAGCCATTGGCATCTGAGATGAGTAGCGTATTACCAGAGATCCGACGGATATCTTCCTCACCCTTTAGCCGAATGCGGGTTGGGCCACGATCAGTCTGAATATCCCAGATGCTGGGAGTAGCGAAGGTAGAGACCTTCACAATTCTTTCGATCACGGGCATAAATTCTCGGGTAGCTAGCTCTGCTTGAATAAGCTCAAGTTCGTTTTGAGGAATCGATGCTGTATCGGGAAACCAGCACAACTCTTTACCCGAGGAATCCATCAGGCCGATACCAGCCTCAATGGCCGTAATGGGAAAAGCGCGAACGGGATAAACGCCTACATGACGAGTACCAGCATGATCGATCAATACCAAGCTCCCAAGATCATCTCGTTCTAAGCGATGGGATTGATTTGTCATCACACTCCTCCTCCCAAATTTTTGGCGATTACTTGCAAAGACTCTTCTTGGTGTACTTCTGTATTTTCTTCAACGGTATCACCGATGGCGCCACCCTCTACCAACTCAGCAGCCTGTCGAATTTGCGCTTGGTATAACTGGTAGTAAGCGCCCTGCGCTTCCATCAATGAATCATGGGTACCAATCTCTACAATCTCGCCTTTATCCAAGACTACCAAGCGATCTGCCTTGCGCAAGGTAGAAAGGCGGTGGGCAATCGCAATCGTTGTCCGGCCTTTGACTAAGTTATCGAGCGCCTTCTGAATTTCTTTTTCAGTAGTAGTGTCGACCGAAGAAGTCGCTTCATCCAAAATCAGAATGGCAGGATTAATAAGTAGCGCTCGTGCAATCGAGATTCGTTGACGCTCACCACCCGATAAAGACTGACCACGTTCACCTACCAAGGAGTCATAACCCAAAGGTAGGCGGAGAATAAATTCATGGGCATGGGCTGCTCTAGCAGCATCAATGATTTCTTCACGAGTCGCATCAGGTTTGCCGTAGGCAATATTTTCGGCAATGGTGCCGAAGAATAGAAAAGGTTCTTGCAAGACCAAGCCAATGCACTTGCGATAGTCCGCAATACCGATGCTACGAATATCGCGTCCGTCTAGCGCAATCGATCCAGTACTCACGTCATAGAAACGGCAAATCAAATTGACGAGCGTACTTTTGCCTGAGCCACTATGCCCAACCAGACCAACCATTTCACCGGGAGCGATTTCTAAATTAATTCCTTTGGTGACGGCACGATTGCCGTAACGAAAACCCACTTCTTTCAGGCTGATACGGCCTTCAACCTTTGCTAGAGGTGCTGGGTTAATCGGCTCTGGAACACTCGAGACGTGATCCAAGATGTCAAAGATACGCTTAGCTCCAGCTGCTGCTTTTTGGGTATGCGAAACAATCCGGCTCATTGAATCTAGGCGAATATAAAAGCGACCGATGTAGGCCAAGAAAGCAATTAAGACGCCGACACTGATACGTCGATGGGCAACCTGCCAAATACCAAAGCCCCACACCACCAAGAGACCTGTCTCGGTTAATAAGGTGACTGTTGGAGAGAATAATCCCCATACACGATTCACACGATCATTAATTTGTAGATTGTGTTTATTGGAATCGACAAAACGTTTGAGTTCGCGATCCTCTTGCGCAAACGCTTTTACTACCCGAATACCTGGAATAGTATCGGCCAAAATATTCGTCACTTCGGACCAAATGCGATCAATCTTCTCAAAACCAAAGCGTAATTTATCGCGCACCACATGGATCATCCACACGATGAAGGGTAGCGGAGCTAAAGTGACCAGTGC
The DNA here is from genome assembly GCF_003261235.1 of Polynucleobacter paneuropaeus. NCBI lineage: Bacteria > Pseudomonadati > Pseudomonadota > Betaproteobacteria > Burkholderiales > Burkholderiaceae > Polynucleobacter > Polynucleobacter paneuropaeus. The sequence continues at coordinate 1,256,879 of NZ_CP030085.1, forward strand.
TAACAAAGGATCGATCGAAACTAAGATTGCCGCAGTCATCGTGATCATCAACACATCGGTTACAAAATCGAGCGCATACAGTGACAAGAAAACACAAATGCGATCGGTCTCAGCCCCAATGCGTGCGATCAAGTCCCCTGTCCGTTTACCACCAAAATACTCCAAGGATAATTTGAGTAAATGTTCGAAAGTCGTATTGCGTAGATCCGCGCCGATTCGCTCACTCACTAAAGCAAGTAAGTAGGTTTTCCACCAACCTAGACCCCAGGCCAACAGGGCTGCAGCAAAAAGCGCAAGCAAATATAGACTGGCTAAATGAAAATCAATCGGTTGGCCTTTTTCATAAGGAATCAAAATATGATCCATTAAAGGCATCGTGAGGTACGGCGGGACTAAAGTAGCGCCGGTCGACAATAAAGTCAGCACAAATCCTAAAAGGAGTTTGTTTTGATAAGGCTTAGCAAAGCGCCATAACTTAAATAAGGTCCAAGTAGAAGGCGGTGCGTCATCTTCAGGATCGCAAGTAGGACATGAATCCGAGTTAGCTGGTTTTGGACTTAAACAAACGGGACAAATTTGTTTATCGTATTCATTAGTTACAGGCTCTTCATGCACATGATGAGCTGCATTCATCTTTTTGAAACTGGCTTGCAAACGCAGAACGTGAGGATTGACTGCTAAAGTGAAATACCAAATCTTTTCAAGGCGATAGGGAGTTTCTAATTTGAGATGCCCTACCCCAGCATGGTCGCCATGAACTAATGTGCAATCAGAAGTAATGGGCAATTTGAGAACTTCCTTGCCATTGGTCCAAACGAGATTCTTTTCTAATAGTAATAACAGGCTTTTTTCAAAACGCAGATTTTGGTCTAGGTCGAGCTCGACCCAGGCCAAAACGTGACCAAGATCCCCTATGGGAAATTGGAGTTCGCCCACTACCCTCTGCCAATCATTCGGAAGAATCGGGGTTTGGGGGGAAATTTCAGGCTTCATTGACCCTAAAAGTATAGTGGAGCATAGGCTTTTTCTATTTATAGAGATTGTCAACTTTAGGGAGCCCAAAGCCGTTAAATTATGCAACTAAGCCGTTTTGCATATTTTTGCTGATTTTGTGGATTTAATTAAAACTAGAAATAGGAAGACAGTCGGACTAGGCTAAGCCTCTACAGCCCAGCGCCATGCACCACGATGCCCCAATTACTTGATAAATCTATTGAGATTCTGAGCGTTAAGCATCTCAGAGGCCCCAATATGTGGACCTACCACCCCGTGATCGAGGTTTGGGTCGATATTGGCGACTTAGAGGACTATCCCTCTAACCTCATACCTGGTTTCTATGATCGCTTAGTTAAAGCCTTACCCAGTCTTCAAGAACACCGCTGTAGTTATGGCGAGCCTGGTGGCTTTCTCAAAAGAGTTGAAGAAGGTACTTGGCCAGCACACATTTTGGAGCACCTCACTCTAGAGTTGCAGAACCTTGCAGGCATTCCCGGGGGATTTGGTAAGGCACGTGATGGCGATCGTCGTAGCGTTTACAAAGTAATTGTCAGCGCAATCAATCAAGAAGTCACCCTCACCGCTCTTCAATATGCCCGCGATCTTTACTTGGCTCTAGCCCAAGACACCAAAGATCCAGTGGCTGAAGTCAAAACTATTATTGAAAACTTGCGCGAGCTCAGTGATGAGCTATTACTCGGTCCTAGTACAGCATGTATCGTCAATGCTGCCGAAGAGCGCGGCATACCTTCGATTCGTTTGTCCTCAGGTAACTTAGTCCAACTCGGTTATGGTGCAAAACAGCGGCGTATCTGGACTGCGGAGACTGATCAAACCAGTGCAATCGCAGAAACCATTTCACGTGACAAAGATTTAACTAAGAGCTTACTAGCTAGTGCTGGCGTGCCCACCCCGAGGGGCAGGACTGTCACGAGTCACGATGATGCATGGGAAGCTGCTCAAGATATTGGTCTACCCGTCGTTGTCAAACCGATTGATGGTAACCATGGTCGCGGTGTTTTTATTAATCTCTATACCCAAGGGGAGATTGAAGCCGCCTATGCAGTGGCCATCCATGAAGGTAGCGAAGTACTAGTTGAGAAACACATCATTGGCGATGAACACCGCTTATTGGTTGTCGGCAATCAAGTGGTTGCTGCGGCTAAAGGTGAAACCGTTTGGGTCACTGGTGATAGCAAACACACTATCAAAGAATTGATTGAGATTCAGATTAATTCAGATCCACGTCGCGGGACTGCAGAAGAATGCCCTCTCAATCCCGTACGAATTGATTCTGCAGTTGAGCTCGAATTGGCTCGTCAACAACTGACGGGCACTAGCATTCCTCCGCTTGACCAAAAGGTTCTCATTCAAAGTAATGGCAATGTTGCATTTGATGTCACTGATCAAGTTCATCCTGATGTAGCTTACCAAGTTGCTTTAGCTGCACGCGTAGTTGGTCTTGAGATTGCCGGGGTTGACTTGGTTGCCCAAGACATCAGCAAACCACTTGCAGAGCAAGGTGCTGCCATTGTCGAAGTCAATGCTGGCCCAGGCTTATTAATGCACCTGAAGCCTGCTAGCGGCAGTCCACAACCCGTTGGTAAAGCAATTACTGACCACCTCTTTCCGCCTGGCGCTAACTTCCGCATCCCTTTAGTTGGAATCACTGGTGAAAAGGGAAAAACTTCTGTAGCGGAAATGATTGCCTATTTCTTACGTTTAACCAATGTCAATGTCGGCTTAGCTTGTAGCAAAGGTTTGTATTTCGGCAACCGTGCAGTGCAAAGAAGCGATTCAGCGAATTGGGAAGATGCACGTAGAACACTGCTAAATCGCACAGTAGATGCGGCCGTGATTGAAAACAATTCGCTTTCAATGTTGATAGAAGGATTGGCTTATGACCGCTGTCAGGTTGGCGTGGTTCTGAACCTAAACCCCAAAGCCAACTTTCCAGAATATGCGATCTATGATGAAGACCAAGTCTTTAGCATTACGCGCACTCAAGTGGATGTCGTACTTCCAACTGGGGTTGCGGTCCTCAATGCAGACGATGAGTGGGTCGCGAAGATGGCAGAGCTATCCGATGGTGAAGTTATTTTCTTTACGAAAGATCATGATTCTGTGTTGATCAATACCCATTTGCAGAATGGTGGGCGCGCAGTGATCGTAGGCAAACAACAGATCGCCCTAAAATGGGGTCTGAACGATCAAAAGAATATTCCTGTGCCCTTACCTTCTCATGCCGCCATCGATTCAAAGTGGCATTCGCTGAACTTAGGTGCTGCCATTGCAGCAGCCTGGGGTTTAGGTATTCCTTTTAACGTCATCGAAGCCGGCACAGAAACGTTTATGCCCGATATGCTTCACCCTGCCGAGGCTTAATTGGAAATCACCCGCATCCGCATTCTACGTGGCCCAAATTTATGGTCGCGCCACACTGCACTGGAAGCGGTGGTTTCGTGCGAACCTGCAGAGCGCTCGATTGATCTGATTCCCCAGTTTGAGTCTAAGATTCGTTCCCGTTTTCCGCAATTGGGTAATATGCGCCGCGGAGGAAAAAGTGAGGTGCTCTCCTTGGCACACGTTTTAGAGTACGCCGCCCTAGGTCTTCAATCTCAAGCGGGTTGTCCTGTTACCTTTAGTCGTACCGTCCAAACCATTGAAGAGGATGTCTATCAAGTTGTTGTGGAGTACACCGAAGAGTTGGTTGCCCGTATGGCTTTCGACTTTGCCTTCGCTTTAGTACAAGCCACTCTGAATGATGGCCCCTTTGATCTCACGGCAGCCTTAGGCGAGCTAGAAGCGCTTTATGAAGATGTCCGTCTAGGTCCTAGTACTGGTTCAATTGTTGATGCTGCAATCCAACGCAATATCCCCTTCCGTCGCATGACCGAGGGCAGTATGGTCCAGTTTGGCTGGGGAAGTAAACAGAAGCGCATTCAAGCAGCAGAGACCAGCGATACCAGTGCGATTGCTGAGGCGATTGCGCAAGATAAAGAACTCACAAAAAATTTGTTGGCAACTGCTGGTGTTTCTGTTCCGATTGGAGATGTTGTTACAACAGCAGATGATGCTTGGCGTGTGGCGCAAAAAATTGGTGGCCCCGTAGTTCTAAAGCCCAAAGATGGCAATCAAGGCAAAGGCGTAGTAGCCAATATTCAAACTGAAACTGAAATCCGCAATGGCTTTGTAGTTACGCAAGCCTTCGGTGATGAAACAATCGTAGAGCGCTACCTTCCTGGCCAAGACTATCGTCTTTTAGTAGTTGGCAATCGACTAGCAGCAGCAGCGCGGCGCGAGCCAGCTCAAGTCGTTGGTGATGGTAGTCATACCATTGCCCAGTTGGTTGAGATCGAGAATCAAAACCCTCTCCGTGGCGATGGGCATGCAACCGCCCTAACTAAAATTCGGTTTGATGATATTGCCTTAGCGCACTTAGCTAGCGCCAATCTGACGCCTGGGTACATCCCCAAAAAGGGAGAGCGCGTACTGTTGCGCAATAACGCCAATCTCAGCACCGGCGGCACTGCAACCGATGTGACTGATGACGTACACCCCGATGTGGCTGCAAGCGCCATTGCTGCCGCACAAATGATTGGTCTGGATATTGCAGGCGTTGATATTTTGTGCGAAGAAATTTACAAACCTTTAGAGGCTCAAGGTGGTGGCATCGTTGAAGTCAATGCCGCGCCAGGACTACGCATGCATCTCAAGCCCTCGTATGGCAAGAGTCGTCCAGTTGGTGAATACATCATCGATACGATGTTCCCACAGGGAGAAGATGGACGTATTCCAGTTGTTGCTGTCACTGGAACGAATGGTAAAACCACTACCGTTCGCTTGATTGCTCACCTTCTAAGCGAAACTGGCTTACGAGTAGGAATGACCACAACTGATGGCGTCTACGTCAACCAGCGCTTAATTGACTCTGGTGATTGCAGCGGCCCCAAGAGCGCACGCAATGTTCTCATGCACCCTGATGTCGATGCTGCCGTTCTAGAAACCGCCCGCGGTGGTATGTTGCGCGAAGGACTTGGCTTTGATTGCTGTGAAGTTGCTGTTGTGACCAATATTGGTGAAGGTGACCATCTGGGTCTGAACTATATTGCTAGCGTAGAAGACTTAGCCATTTTGAAACGGGTAGTGGTTCAGAATGTCGCCGCCACTGGAGCGGCTGTCCTAAACGCTGCAGATCCCATCGTTGCCAAAATGGGTGATATTTGCAAAGGGCGCGTTGTCTTCTTTGCCCAAAATCAGCACCACCCCGTTATTGCTGCGCATCGCGCCAAGAATAAAAAAGTGATTTTCTTTGATGGTAGTTATATTGTCGCCTCTAAGGGCTCGCGAGTGGTCTACCGCTTCCCTGTTAGTGAAATTCCGTTGACTCAAAATGGAGTGCTCGGTTTTCAAATTGAGAATGTGATGGCTGCCATTGGTGCCGCTTGGGTATTGGGTTTAGACGCTGAAAAAATTGCGCGTGGCCTCTATAGTTTTGAGAGTACCGCTAATGCTGTGCCTGGTCGTTTCAATCAATTCCAGCATCGTGGCGCGACTGTCATTGCTGACTATGGTCACAATCCAGATGCGATGCGTGCTTTAGCTAGCGCCATCGAAGCCATGAAACCCAAGAAGAGTCATGTAGTCATTAGTGGTGCTGGCGATCGACGCGATGAGGATATTCGGGATTTGACCCGCATTCTAGGAAATCATTTTGATAATGTGATTCTGTATGAGGATCAATGTCAGCGTGGTCGCGCTGATGGTGAGGTCATGAAACTGTTGCAAGATGGCTTAACTGGAGCCAAGAAGGCTTCTCAAGTTAAAGAGATCTATGGTGAGTTTTTAGCCATCGACACCGCCCTGAATGATCTAGAAGCAGGTGATATTTGCTTGATCCTCATCGACCAAGTCGAAGAATCTCTCGCCTACCTCAAAGAAAAAGTTCAGGCGTGATAGCTCTGTAGTCTCTCGATTTCTTCTTTAGAGCCCAGCATGACTGATACGCGCTCATGCAAGTCTTGCGGCTGAATATCCATAATCACTTGCTTACCATTAGTCGATGCACCACCGGCTTGCTCAACTAAAAAACTCATCGGATTGGCTTCATACATGAGGCGCAACTTACCTGGCTTATTGGGCTCACGTTGATCCCAGGGATACATAAAGACGCCGCCACGAGATAGAACACGGTGGACATCAGCGACCATCGAGGCAATCCAGCGCATATTGAAGTCTTTCTTGCGCGTACCCGTCACGCCATCAAGGCATTCCAGCACGTAGCGTCGAACAGGCTCGGCCCAATGACGCATATTGGACATATTGATCGCAAATTCTTTAGTCGTAGGTGAAATCTCGACCCGATCTTTAATTAAAACGAACTGACCCGTCGCTTTATCCAAGGTAAACATCACTACCCCATCACCTAAAGTCAACGCCATAGTGGTTTGAGGTCCATAAACCACATAGCCTGCAGCAGCTTGATGACGCCCTGACAGGAGGAAATCACTATTTTGCAAAGCTGCAATGGGATTTTGTTTGTGCAAGATTGAGAAAATAGTACCAATCGATACATTGACATCAATATTCGATGAGCCATCTAAAGGATCAAAGAGCAACAAGTAATCGCCCGTTCCTTGAACAGGCATCGGTAATTCCATTTCTTCGGAAGCAAGACCAGCAAGCGCCTTGCACTCTTGAACACCTTCAATCAATAAATCATTGGCGATGACATCTAACTTTTGCTGAACCTCGCCTTGTACATTACCAGTTCCAGCTGAACCCAGTAGTCCAATTAAAGCGCCTTGAGCGACTTCATCGCTGAGCGTAGTACAAGTATTGGCAACAGCAATCAAGAGCTCTTGTAAACCAATAGGAATAGAGGCGCCTTTAGCCTTAGTGGTCTTGAGGTATTGCTCTAAATGGATTTTGGTGCTCAAAAGAAATTCTCCGAAATAAAGCTTATTGTGCTGCAGGATCTATTTTGCCCTTTTCCAGATACCGAGAGTCAGTTTTTTAGGGGGGTAATATTCAACTTGATTGATGCTTAATTTGATGCTAATATACATCAAAATTGATGAGGTATACCCCATGCGTACCACCGTAACAATCGACGACGCTCTATATCAAAGAGTCCTAGATCTGGCTGACCCCAGTATTGATAAAGCCGATCTCTTCAGAGAGGCTTTACAGGTGTTTGTAAGAGTCCAGGTAGCAAAGCGTCTTGCTGCACTAGGAGGCAAAAACCCTCAAATGAAAGATATTCCTCGTCGAAAAGTAGGGAACGACAAATAACCATGAGTTTCGTGCTAGCTGATACATCTATATGGGTACAACATTTTAGAAAAAATAACCCCCTCTTAGAATCATTACTTATTAATGATCGAATTATTTGCCACCCATTAGTTGTCTTAGAAATTGCATGCGGCTCCCCACCTAGCCCAAGGGCCAAGACCATCGAACAGATGGGATTGCTACGTCAAGCAGTGCTAGCTGGAACGGAGGAAACTTTATATTTCATTGAAGAATACAAATTATTTGATTCAGGCTGCGGGGCAATTGACATTTCATTACTTGCGGCAACCCTTTTGTCCGAAAACGCCCAATTATGGACTTTAGATAAAAAACTTGGGGCTCTCGCGACCAAACTCAAAGTTGGTTTCGTTGGGAAACCACATTAGCGTTTAATTTGCTAATGCCTTAACAATTACTTCCCTAACATCCGATGAGAGCGTATTGCATTGGGCGACTCGCTCTAATGCGGCGTGCATTTTGCTGCGGTAGGGTTCAGCAAATAAACGCCAGCGGTCCAAGGCTCTCGCAAGACGAGCTGCCACTTGGGGGTTTACGGGATCCAAAGCCAAAACACTCTCCGCCCAAAAGTTATAGGCGCTGCCGTCAGCCTGATGAAAACTGGCTGGGTTATTCATACAAAAAGCATGGATTAAGCTGCGCACTCGATTGGGGTTATTGAGCTTAAATGCCTCGTGCTGACGTAAATAACGTACTTCATTCAAGGTCGATCCAGCAAGCTCTAGCGGTGGGCGCATAGCTTGTAATGCAAACCACTTATCGGTGACCAATGGATCATTTTTGAAGCGCTCATAAAAATCGGCCAAACAAGATTTAGCTGGCTTGGCATCATGATTGACTAAGCAAGCGAGTGCTGCATAGCGATCACTCATATTGTCGGCTGTCTGATATTGATTGACTGCCATAGGTAGCCAGACACTAACATCAGCCTCAAGCAACATATTGAGTGCAAAGTTTTTCAGGCCCCGCTTACCTGCTGTGACGCCATCTGACTTAAATGGCCCCGGGGTTTGCATTTGCTGATAAATCGCTGCAAATTCCATTCTGAGCTCACTTGCCATGGCGTGACGAAATGCGCAGCGGGCTTGATAGATCTTTTGCGGATCAACATCGTGACCCTGCTCATAGAGATAACTCTCCGCAGGCAAGGTCAATGCGAGTTCTTTGAAGGCGGGATCTAAATTGGGATCTAGCAAAAGCTCTCGATAAGCTTCAATGAGTTTTTGGTCGGGCAGGCAATTCTCTAAAATCATTTGCATCGCCAATTTTTGACCAGCTTCCCAGCGATTAAAAGGATCATCGTCGTGCGAAAACAAAGTCAATAAATCATCCTGACTCTGATCAAAATCCAACTGAATCGGGGCCGAGAAATTACGATTAATGGATAAGACCGGACGTTGATTAATGCAATCAAAGGTCCAAGATTGGTTGACTTGAGTCAATTCGAGGAGGATCTCTGCTTGATCACCCTGGTCAGTAATGAGGCGCATTTTCAGAGGGATGTGAAACGGCTTTTTCTCGGACTGGCCAGGAGTGGCGGTACAACTTTGCGAGAGATTTAAGTGATATTGCTTTTTCTCAGCGTCATATCGCTCCTCGACCTTCACATGCGGTGTTCCTGCTTGGCTATACCAATTCTTGAACTGACTCAGATCGCGCTGATTAGCATCCGCCATGGCTGCTAAAAAATCATCACACGTCACAGCCTGACCATCATGGCGTTTGAAATACAAATCCATGCCTTTGCGAAAGCCCTCTTTACCCAACAGAGTTTGATACATCCGCACAACTTCTGCGCCCTTCTCATACACAGTCACGGTATAGAAGTTATTAATTTCCTGGTACTCGTCGGAGCGAATCGGATGAGCCATTGGGCCAGCATCTTCTGGAAACTGAATTTGGCGCAGTAAACGCACATCTTCAATACGCTTAACCGCTCTACCCGAATCACTCCCCATTTGATCGGCTGAGAACTCTTGATCACGAAAGACGGTTAACCCTTCTTTTAAGGAGAGCTGAAACCAATCACGACAAGTCACGCGATTACCAGTCCAATTATGAAAATACTCATGCGCAACAACGCTTTCAATATTAGCGAAATCAACATCGGTTGCAGTTTCAGGTTGAGCAAGTACAAACTTGGTATTGAATATATTCAATCCCTTATTTTCCATAGCGCCCATATTGAAATCACTCACCGCCACAATCATGAAGCGCTCAAGATCCAATTCCAAACCAAAGCGCTTTTCATCCCAATGAATTGATGCAATGAGAGAGTCCATGGCATGTCGAGTTTTTTTAAGGTCATGTGGCTCTACCCAGATCTGCAATAACTTCTTTGCACCACTACTGGTGGTAATCGTTTCTTCAATGCATTGCAACTTACCTCCAACCAGCGCAAATAAATAGGATGGTTTTGGAAAGGGGTCCTCCCAAGTTGCGCTATGCCAACCATTTGGGAGTTTTTCTTGAGCAATGAGATTGCCGTTTGCTAATAGAACTGGACACTCAGTTTCTCGCGCTCTCAATACCACCCTATAGCGCGCCATTACATCAGGACGATCCAAGAAATAGGTAATCTTTCTAAAGCCCTCGGCTTCACACTGCGTAAAGAAATTTCCATTTGATACATACAAACCCATCAAGGTAGTATTTTTTTCTGGGCAGCATACACAAATGATTTCAACAATGAATGCTTCTTTGCCACCTCTTGGTAAAGAATGAATTGTGAGCGTTTCAGGAGTGAGTTCAAAATGCTTATGCGCTTCACCATCAATGCGCAAACTCACAAACTCCAGTTCCTGACCCTGCAGAACTAAAGGTATTTGATCTACATGAGAGGCGCCAGGTAAAACCTCGATACGACTTTTGACAATCGTTCTGGCGGGATCTAGAGCAATGTCGAGCTCAACATGGCGAAAAGTGTAATTGGGGGGCTGGTATTCGAGCCGGCGAAAGCTTTGGGGTAGATCCGTTTTCATATCACTATTTTAGTCGCCTAGCGACAATCTGCTTGCGGGGACTTAAGACCAAATCAGGGTAAACAGCCCTATGACGATAAAAACCCCCGCAGCAATTGCGTGGACCCACTTTAAGGGAACACCTTGGGTAAATTTCTGCCCAATCCATACCGCCGGAGCATTAGCCAGCATCATGCCCAGGGTAGTTCCTGCGGTAACTGAGAGCACATTGTTATAGCGCGCACCCAGAGCAATCGTTGCAATTTGAGTCTTATCACCCATCTCGGCTAAGAAAAACAGTGTCATAGTTAGCAAGAAAACTGCTAAAGCTCCATGCACCTTTTTTGATTTACCTTCATCCTCTAGCTTGTCTGGCACCAATAACCAAGCACCAATCACAATGAAGCTCACACCCAATATCCACCGTAAGACATCAGGGTTTAGAAAACTTGCTAATACTTGACCTAAAAAAGCAGCGCCAGCATGATTCACTAGAGTGGCTATGAGAATGCCGCCGATGATAGGCCATCCCTGCTTTGGGTATCGAACTGCCAGCATGAGAGATAGCAGTTGTGTCTTGTCACCCATTTCAGCCAAGGCAACAATCCCAGCTGAAAGCGAAAGTATAGAAAGATCCATGAGATTATTGCTTAGGTATAAAGCGTCCATCTTAACGGAATACCCAAGCAGATTGATGACAGTGGGTCGTGACTTCATTTGCGCCACGCCCACTGAGAGAAACACTACTATCTAAGCCGCCAATAACTCTTCGGCTGATACAAAGTCTAACTTTTGCGCCATAGCAACGGGCTCAGAAGTCAGCACTCCACGATGCACGCTTAAGCCATTACGTAAATATTGATCTTTTTTCAAAGCCTCAATCACCCCTCGCTTGGCTAGCGCTTCAACAAAAGGATAAGTCGCATTAGTGAGTGCAAAGGTAGAGGTCCTCGCAACTGCACCTGGCATATTGGCTACACAATAATGAATCACTCCATCGATCTCATAAGTAGGATCAGCGTGCGTAGTTGGTTTTGAGGTTTCAAAACAACCGCCCTGGTCAATCGCAACATCCACCACGACTGCGCCTGCTTTCATTTTCCGAATCATTTCACGATTGACTAATTTAGGGGCAGCAGCACCAGGAAGCAAAACTGCACCAATCACGGCATCTGCCTCATGAACCTCCTGAGCTACCAAGAGTGAGTCTGAGTAGAGTGTTCTAACCCGATTACCAAAGAGCATATCGATTTGTCTGAGGCGTTCAAGATCGCGATCAAAAATACTCACATTAGCGCCAAGCCCAACTGCCATCTGTAAGGCATTACGACCGACAACGCCAGCACCCAATATCACGATCTTTGCAGGAGCAACCCCCGGCACACCTGCCATGAGAACTCCTAGACCACCATGGGTTTTTTCGAGATGAGATGCAGCAGCCTGAATGGACATTCTCCCAGCAACTTCACTCATCGGGGCTAAGAGCGGTAATGCGCCACAACGCGATGTCACTGTCTCGTACGCAATGCAGGTGGCACCAGAGTCAATCAAGGCTTGAGTTTGTTTTGGATCTGGTGCTAAATGCAAATAGGTAAATAAGATTTGATCTTCACGTAGCATCGCGCACTCTTGCGCTTGTGGCTCTTTCACCTTAACAATCATTTCAGATTTGCTGTAGACCTCTGCGGCACTATTAACCAGAGTAGCTCCAGCGATTCGATAGGATTCATCAGTCAATCCAATCTGAGTACCAGCACCCCGTTGCAATAAAACCGAATGTCCTTGCTTGCATAAGCCGCTCACATTACCCGGTGTCAGCCCAACCCGAAACTCATTATTTTTTACTTCCTGAGGTACGCCAATAATCATCTTGTTCTCCTTTATTGAAATGGTGATTTCGACTTCGTTTTGCGATGTAAGCCAGCGATATAGAACATCGCTAGATAGACCGCCAATAAACAGGGTCCTAAAATCAGAGCGACCCTGGCATCTTCATGAAAGCCCATTAGCGCCACTACTAAGACAATGAATGCCAAGGCAAACCATGAGGAATAGGGCCACCAAGGTGCGCGATACGATAGTTCGGCAACTTGAGCTTTAGTAAGAGAGCGTCGGAACTGAATTTGTGTCAACAAAATCGCAATCCAAACCATCAGCCCCACAAAAGTTACTGCGGCCATGATGTAATGAAATGCTTTGTCGGGCACAAAATAGTTCAGCACTACCCCAGTCAGACACACCGCTACGGTTGCACCAACAGCTCTTGCTGGAACGCCATACTTGGATAAACGCGCAAAAGATGCAGGAGCATAACCATTAATTGATAAGGCATACAGTAGTCTGCCGCCACTAAAGAGACCCGCATTGCATGACGAGAGTGCAGCAGTAATGACGACAAAATTAATTAAGCCGGCTGCTTCACGCAGACCAATTCGCTCAAACATCACGACAAATGGGCTGCCTTGCTGACCAATCTGATTCCAAGGAAAGATCGCCAAGATGACTAGAATGGCGCCCATGTAAAAAATCAAGATACGCCAGGCAAGAGAATCAATTGCCATTGGTATGGTCTTCTGAGGATTCTCAGCCTCACCTGCAGACAGGCCAATCATCTCAATCCCAACATAAGCAAACAAGACCATTTGCAAAGAAAGGAGCATTCCAGAAATACCATTGGGAAAGAATCCGCCATGGCTCCACAAATTACTCAAACCTATCGGCTGCCAGCCGTTTGTAAAGCCAAAGAAGATCACCGCTCCACCCAAACCAATCATGGCAACAATCGCAACGACTTTGATCAAAGCAAACCAGAACTCAAATTCTCCAAAGACTTTGACGGCAATTAAATTAATTAGGCCCATCATCAGAATGGCTGATAGAGCCCAAATCCACTGGGGTGTTTCTGGAAACCAAATACCCATATAGATTCCTACTGCAGTCACTTCGGCTATTCCCACCACAATCCAGTAGGTCCAATACCCCCAGCCGACCATATAGCCTGCAACTGGACCAACATAGGTATTGGCATATGCTGCAAAGGAGCCAGCAACAGGCTGATGGACCGCCATCTCACCTAAGGTACGCAAGACAATGAAAGCGACGATACCTGCCAAGAGGTAGCCTAAAAGAATGGATGGGCCAGCCAATTCAATGGCACTTGCCGAACCCAGAAATAAACCTACACCAATCGTTGAACCTAAAGCCATCAAGCGAATGTGTCGAACTTTGAGATGGCGCTTTAAGCCGGTTTGTTCAGTCTGCAAAAGAGACCTCCTTTCGATTTGTCCTTGGCGATTTACCAACGAAGCAAAGTCTAGGGAGGAGACAGCGGAAGTACTAGAGGTAAAAAATAACCAAAGTACTAGAAATGATTAGAACGGAACACTGAATAGATGGGTTGTGGATTTAAACCAGAGTAAGTTGTCATGAATTTATTTGGGATGACAACAGAATCCGTAATTTCTGACAGGGAAAGCCCTAGTGCTCTCTGAGGAAAAAAGGGCTATTTAATATTTTTTTGCAGCAATCAGATTCAGAATTTCAGCTGCTGCTGCTAAACCTGCCGCGGCGGTAACCATGACTGTAGAGCCATAACCTGAGCACGCCAAGCCACCAGAGGCGCCCCCAGCGCGTGGCTCATGCGAATACACCGCACGAATATCCATTTTCTTTTTTAAGTCTCTAGAAAAACCATGATCGGTTCTCAGCCCTACTCTCACTTTAGCCAACAAAGCATCTTGCTCGGTTTTAGATAGATCACTACAGCGCACGGATGTGGGATCGACTTTTCCACCAGCAGCGCCACACATGACTAGGGCTCGCTCATTTTTAACAGCCCATGCCGCTAATGCAATTTTAGTTGGTACTGAATCAGTTGCGTCCAATACAAAAGCGTCTATCGGAATCAAGCGCTCCAAATTATCAGGCTCCAAGAATTCATCGCACACCGTTAACTGAATCTCAGGATTAATTTGTAATATCCGCTCGGCCATTGCCTCAACCTTGGACTTGCCATAGTTCATTTCTAAAGCGTGAATCTGCCGATTCGTATTGCTTTCTGCGATGTGATCAAAATCTACTAGGACGAGATGTCCAATCCCGGTTCTAGCCAGCGCTTCCACAGCCCAGGACCCTACCCCGCCGAGACCTGCTACAACCACCGTTGCCCTCAGAAAGCGCTCGCGCAGCTCTCCCCCATACAGCCGGGCTACCCCTCCAAAACGACGATCATCTAAGTTGTCTTCTGCCATAGCTTCTCTTTATACTGAATAAATGAACTCGATTGCTGAACTTCGCAAAAACTACACCTTGGGTCAACTCTCAGAAACTCAGGTTCCTGCTAATCCGCTCGAACTATTCCACTTGTGGTTTGATCAAGCTATCAAAGCCAATTGCCCTGAACCCAATTCCATGGCTTTAGCCACCGCAGATCAATCTGGGAACCCTTCGGCTCGTATTGTCCTATTAAAGGGGGCTAGCGATAAGGGCTTCACCTTTTTTACCAATTACCAAAGTCAAAAAGGGCAAGAGCTGGCAAATCGACCTGAAGCTGCTTTGTTATTCCATTGGCATGAATTAGAACGTCAAGTTCGGATCAAAGGCACAGTAACTAAAGTGGACCCTGCCCAGAGCGATGAATACTTTCATTCTCGCCCTCCTGCATCACGAATCGGTGCCTGGGCTTCACCTCAGAGCGCTGAAATTCCGAGTCGAGAATTTCTGGAGGAAGCAGAGAAGCGATTCTTGAGCGAGCATGGTGACAATCCACCACGCCCTGATCATTGGGGTGGATATTGCCTCAGTCCGACCGAGATTGAATTCTGGCAAGGTCGACCATCCCGACTGCATGATCGCATTCAATACAAACTACAGGATCAGACTTGGCGTATTGCCCGATTAGCGCCCTAATCTGTTAAGAGCACTTTGAACTTGGCTCTAAACTTAGCCAACTTAGGTGCAACTACCGCCATGCAATACCCTTGACCTGGATGTTGATTGAAATAGTCCTGGTGATAGTCTTCAGCAGGATAAAACGTTGGTGCTGGCAGTATTTGTGTCACGATAGGACCTGAATAAATAGCAGCGTCCTCTAACTGCGCAACAACTTCTCGAGCAATACGATTTTGTTCTTCGCTATGCGTAAATATGACTGAACGATATTGGGTACCATGATCATTACCCTGATAGTTCAAAGTGGTTGGATCATGAATCACAAAGAAGACTTCCAGGAGATCTCGAAAAGAAACCTGCTTTGGATCAAAGTAGATATCGACGATTTCTGCATGGCCAGTCATGCCTGAACAGACCGCCTCATAAGTTGGATTAGGATTAGGGCCCCCAGCATAACCAGACACTACATGGTCGACACCGCGTACTTGCTGGTAAACAGCCTCTAAGCACCAGAAACAGCCCCCACCCAAGCTGGCCCGCTCAAGTTTTTCCCCATTTTTGTTCAGAATTTCACTCATAGCTTTATCCTACTGCTTTATTCCATTATTTGCAGAGTTCGATAGCCAATGAATCGTTTTACCCTCCAACTTGAAGAAATCAAAACTGCCTATATCGCAGAACCCAATCCCAGCCTGGAGGTTCGTTTAGAGCGCATTCGCAAAATTGAGCAAATGATCACAGCGAATGAGGACAAGATCTGCAAGGCTCTAGAAGCAGACTTTGGTTTTAGACACCCTATGGAAACTCGCTTAGCTGAATTTGGCATGATTTATCAAGCTTGCAAACACACAAGCAAGCATCTCAAAGAGTGGATGAAACCAACCCAAGTAGAGACACCTGGATTTTTAGGCTCATCACAAGCTTGGATTGAAAGCCAATCCATTGGTGTGGTGGGCATCCTCAGTCCGTGGAACTACCCGATTCACTTAGCTTTACTTCCTGCTATTGCTGCAATAGCAGCAGGTAACCGGGTGTGGCTCAAGACTTCTGAACGCAGCTCACGCACCTCAGGATTCCTAGCAGGGCTCATTCAAGAATATTTTCATCCTACTGAATTTTGTGTGAGCACTGGGGGTCCAGACGTCGCAGAAATCTTTGCATCTTTACCCTTTGATCATTTGTTCTTTACTGGCTCTGAAGTGATTGCTAAAAAAGTGATGCGTTCTGCTGCAGAAAACCTGACCCCAGTCACGCTTGAGTTAGGCGGTAAATCGCCTGCCGTGATTGATTCCTCGGCTAAACTCGCTGACGCTGCTGCCAGCATTGTTTACGGCAAGTTGATTAATGCAGGCCAAACTTGTATTGCGCCTGACTATGTATTACTGCAACAAGGTCAATTGGATCCATTTGTTGCAGAGCTCAAGCAAGCGGCTCAAAAGCAATACTCCGCAGATACACAGCTGACCGGTCCTATCGATGAGAATCAGTTAGCACGTTGGAAATTTCTGGTAGAGGATGCAGTAACTCGGGGCGCGCAAGTCATCCCATTATTGACAGAGGTGGCAAATGAAAACTTCATGCCTGTTGCATTACTTAATGTCAGTAAAGATGCAGCAGTCATGCAAGAAGAAATCTTTGGGCCAATATTGCCGATTGTGGTGATTGAGGATATCAATGCCGCAATTACCTATGTCAACAGCAAGCCAAATCCTTTAGCGCTCTATTGGTTTGGACGTGATAATAAAAATCAAGTGCGTTGGATCTCTGAAACCCGCTCTGGTGGTATGACCATCAACGACACACTCTTACACGCTGCAGTAGAGACCCTTCCTTTTGGCGGCATTGGTGCAAGCGGCATGGGTGCCTATCGCGGTAAAACAGGCTTTGATACCTTGAGTCATCAAAAATCAGTTTTAGAAGTTCACAGCTTTTTAGGGATCAAGATGTTCAAAGGCACGAATATGGCGCGTCCTCCCTATGGCAAGAAAACAGAGTTTTTACTGCGCTTATTGAAATAAGTCGGGGAAACCCTTGTATTAGCCTCTCCAAACTGCCATAATAAGAGGCTTTTTAAAGCAATTTGATTCATCGCCCCCCAGCTATATTTCAGCGATTCGTTTAGAAGTCATAAACATACCAACGCTGCCGCTTGTCTGATGGTCGATGCCTTTGACCATCGCACCCTTAAAAACATTGGGTGCACAAACGGAGACATCCCTTGAAGGGGATGTGTAATAGCATGACTTTTTCTAAAGAAACGAAACCTGAGTCTACGGACTCAAAGCACGCTGAAAGTACCTTTCAGTCTTTTGCCCTTGCGGCACCACTCCTTAAAAACGTTGCTGAATTAGGCTTTACTCACGCAACTCCAGTGCAAGCTCAGGTTATTCCTGCGGCATTAACTGGTGTTGATTTGTTAGTAAGTAGCCAGACCGGTAGCGGCAAGACAGCAGCATTTTTGTTGCCATTGATTAACCAACTCATTGAGAGCAACCCTAACAGCTCACCAGTGCCAGGACGCGCACAACCTAAAGTGTTAGTGCTCTGCCCTACTCGTGAATTAGCTCAGCAGGTAACCGCTGATGCTGTGAACCTGGTTCGCGGCTTCAAAGGAATCCGAATTGCCACCGTCATGGGTGGGATGCCTTATGGCAAACAAATTCAGGCTCTTAAAGGGGCATTACTCGTGGTTGCTACTCCTGGCCGCTTGCTCGACTTGTGCGATAGCAAAGCTATTCGTCTTGATGATGTCAAACAACTCGTGATTGATGAGGCTGATCGCATGCTCGACATGGGATTTGCTGATGATCTTGAAGCAATTGATAAGCGTTGCGCCGGTCGTAACCAAACTTTGATGTTCTCTGCAACCTTTGCACCGAAGATCATGTCTTTAGCTAATGCATTAACCAAGGATGCCATGCGTATCGAATTGGCTCATGCTGGCGATAAACATGCCAACATTGAACAGAAGTTACATTGGGCCGATAGCACTTCACACAAACATAAATTACTTGAGCATATTTTGGCTGATGCCACCTTAGATCAAGCAGTTGTATTTGCAAGTACCCAAATTGAAAGCGAGAAAATCGCTGATACTCTCCGTGCTAATGGCTACGAAGCTAGCGCCCTTCATGGTGCAATGCCTCAAGCTGTGCGGATGCGTCGCTTAGAGTCTTTGCGCAAAGGCCATACCAAGATTTTGGTAGCAACTGATGTAGCAGCTCGTGGTATTGATGTGCCTCGTATCACTCACGTGATTAACTTTGGACTCCCAATGAAACCAGAGGACTATACGCACCGTATCGGTCGTACTGGTCGTGCGGGTCGCAGCGGTGTTGCGATTACCTTAGTTGAGCACCGTGATCGTGCCAAGATTCGCAATATTGAGCGTTTTACTCAGCAAGATATTGCAGCCTCAGTCATCGCTGGTCTTGAGCCACAAGCCAAGCCTAGCTTTGGTGGTGGCGGTGGCGGCGGACGCCCTGGTGGCGGTGGTGGTCGCGGTCGTCCTGGTGGTGGCGGTGCTCGCTCAGGCGGTGGTGGTGGCCGTTATGGCTCCGGTGCTCGCTCTGAAGCACGCTCTGGCGGTCAAGCTGATTCTCGTTCTGCGGACTCACGTCCAAGTAATGGCAATCGCTTTGCTGACTCGCGTCCAAGTCGCTCAGGTGATTCACGTCCTGCTGGTCCTCGCTTTGCTAAAGCGAAGTCTGGTGGACAACGTAAGAACTTTAGCGGTAGCTAATCATGCCTCACCAGCGTCGCCTCCTTTCTAAATGGAATCGAGTCGATTCTGGTGAACTTCATCTTGCGCCTCGTAGATGGCAAAGATGGCTCAGTGATACCGGCTCATTAACCCAAAAAATTGAGGAGCATATTGCCCAGAAGCTCGAAGTTCGGGTTCTGCGTGATAGTCGTCAAGCCCTAAATAGCGATGAGAGTCGCTATTTTCATTTTCAGCCTCAGCGCTGCCGTGTTCGTGAAGTTTTGCTTTGTAAAGGCAATACCCCTCTAGTGATTGCGCGTAGCGTGATACCCGCTAGCAGCATACTTGGGGGCAATCAAGGCTTGCTTCGTTTGGGCAACAAACCACTTGGTGCCGTCTTATTTGCCAAGAAGCCAAATTCATCCAAACGCAAAGTACTTCGAGAAATTTGTTATTTGTCTAAACGTGATCCTTTTTGGCAACACTTTCAGAAGCTGTATCCATCGCTACCATCAAAATTGTGGGCAAGACGAACGCTCTATCAATTGAAAGGCAAACCGATCTTGGTTTGCGAAGTATTCCTGCCTGCCCTATTGGCTACTTAAGCTTTTAATCCATCCTAAGCTAGCCTGAATCAAAGCCTCATCGCCTGGCTCAGAAACTAAGACATTAGCAAAACCTGCTGCTTTTGCAGCATCAGCAATATTGTCATGCGGACAGAGTGCATTGGCATCACTCAAGCTTTGTCTAAATTGATCCTCAATCACATTACCTAGATACCGAACTGCTTCTGAAGAAGTTAAGACCCAAAGCGAGTCAGCGAAATTCATCTCATGAACTGGTAACCATGCTGGGTTATCAATGGCAAGCGGTACACGGGTATAGACCGAGATCGCCGTCACCCTTGCACCCGCAGCCTCAAGAGTTTCTGCAAGCCAATCACGACCGCCCTCGCCTTTGAAGATCACCACTTTTTTGCTGGGCCAATTCCATCCCAGGGTTTGAAGCTTTTGCCATAGACCTTCAGAATCCCAGCCTGCATTTTGCTCAGGCATCAGAATGGGTGTGGGGCTGTCCTCCGAGCCAATACCATGATGTCGCAAAGCCTGGGCACTACTGCCACCCATGACACCAATTGGAATAATGTCTCTAGCTAAATCTTGCCAAGCGCACTCAATTAAGCGCAAGGTACATTCGATTGCATTGGGGCTCACAAAGATTGCGAGATCGGCATCTTGCATAGCACTGATGACCTCTGAAATCAGCTCTTCATCTGCCTTTGGAATGATCGTCAATAAAGGTAGTGACAGAATTTGTGGTGGCTGAGTAACGGTATGACTCGATAGTGCTGCGCTGAGCAACTCCATTAGGTGACGAGCTTGACCAACTGGCCTGGTGATAACAATGGTTTTTGTATTCACTTTGATAGTCACGGCTTTACTTAGGTAGTAAAGCGGCTGCGCCCTGAGATATCAGGTCTTGAGCTACCGCTAAGCCTAATGCCTCAGCTTCAGCTACTGTTTGCACTGGGGCATTCGCATTTGCTCTACAAATAGTTTGACCATCAACGCTTGCTACAAATGAACGGATTTGCATTTGCTGATTCTCAAAAATAGCATGTGCTGCAAGTGGCACTTCACAAGAGCCGCCTAATTGGCGAGAAATCATACGTTCACTTGAAACTGCTAACAAAGTAGGTAAATCATTGAAAGGTGCAAGCCATTGCTTGATCTGAGGATGGCCTTGAAGGGTTTCGATTCCTAGGGCGCCTTGCCCTGCTGCAGGCGTATAGATATCGGCCGTCAAATACGTCCGAATACGATTCTCTAGACCCAAACGCTTTAAACCAGCGGCAGCCAAGATAATCGCCTGGTATTCGCCTCGGTCTAACTTACCTAAACGCGTATCTAAATTACCCCGCAAAGGCTCAATCACCAAGTGCGGAAAATGGGCTCGCAGAATAGATTCTCGGCGCAGGCTGGAAGTTCCTACAACCGCGCCTTTGGGTAAATCTTCCAAATCTTGAAAATCATTGGACACGAAAGCGTCTCTTGCATCCTCACGAGCCATAATGCATGCGAGCTCAAAACCTGCTGGCAT
The DNA here is from genome assembly GCF_003261235.1 of Polynucleobacter paneuropaeus. Lineage (NCBI taxonomy): Bacteria > Pseudomonadati > Pseudomonadota > Betaproteobacteria > Burkholderiales > Burkholderiaceae > Polynucleobacter > Polynucleobacter paneuropaeus. The sequence continues at coordinate 1,277,840 of NZ_CP030085.1, forward strand.
AACCATGGGTACATCCTTTAAGGAATGTACCGCCAAGTCTGCTCGTCCATCTTCTAAAGCTGCTTCCAGCTCTTTGACAAACAGACCTTTACCCCCAACCTTGGAGAGTGCCTTATCTAGGATCTGATCGCCCTTGGTAGTCATGCCCAAAATGCTGATTTCGCAGTCGGGATAGTGCTTTTTGAGGCAATCTCGGACATATTCAGCCTGCCACATGGCAAGGCGACTTTCACGGGAAGCTATGACCAAACGGCTGGGCTGAGAAGAAGAAATGGGGTTTGGGGACATCACATTTAAAATAATTAAAGACCTACAGCAATATACTGTGTTTATGAGCTCAACTAAAAATTCTCTCGCCAATAAAGCCCAAGCCTGGTCGGCCCGTTTTAACGAACCCGTCTCAGAACTGGTGCAGCGGTATACCGCCTCGGTTGGCTTTGACCAGCGCTTCGCTTTAGTCGATATTATAGGCTCACTTGCCCATGCTGAAATGCTGGCAAAGCAAAAAATCATTAGCGCCCAAGACCTGGCCGATATCCAAAAGGGAATGGCCCAGATCAAAACAGAGATTGAAGCTGGCCAATTTAATTGGCAGCTTGCTTTAGAAGATGTCCACCTTAATATTGAGGCTCGCCTTACTGAATTGATTGGCGATGCTGGCAAACGTTTACATACCGGTCGCTCACGCAATGACCAAGTCGCCACTGATTTACGTCTTTGGCTGCGGGCTAGCGTGGATGAGATTAGTAATTCATTAACCCTCTTACGTTCTGCGTTTTTGAACTTGGCTGAGAAACATGCGGGCACTATCATGCCTGGACACACTCATCTACAAGTTGCGCAACCCATTACGTTTGGCCACCACTTGATGGCCTATTACGAAATGTTTACGCGTGATGCCAGTCGCTTAGCGGATTTGCGCGCACGCTTTAACCGCCTACCGCTTGGCGCAGCAGCTTTAGCTGGCACCACCTATCCAATTGATCGCGAGCAAGTTGCGCATGCCCTAGATTTTGATGGCATTTGCAATAACTCTCTAGATGCTGTCTCAGACAGAGACTTTGCGATCGAGTTTTGCGCCTTTGCATCCATTTTCATGATGCATGTCTCTCGCCTATCTGAAGAGCTGGTCCTGTGGCTGAGTCCACGCTTTGGCTTTATTGATTTGCCCGATCGCTTCTGCACGGGTAGCTCGATCATGCCGCAAAAGAAGAATCCTGACGTCCCCGAATTAGCTCGCGGCAAGACCGGTCGCGTCTATGGCGATCTCATCTCCCTCTTAACTCTGATGAAGAGCCAACCCTTGGCTTACAACAAAGATAACCAAGAAGATAAAGAGCCATTATTTGATGCAGTGGACACCGTGCAAGATACTCTGCGCATCTTTGCTGACATGGTTCCCCATATTGAAGTGAAGGCGGAGGTTATGAAGGCTGCTGCTGAAGAAGGTTTTGCTACAGCAACCGACTTAGCTGATTACTTAGTCAAAAAAGGTTTGGCTTTCCGCGATGCCCATGAAGCTGTGGCGCATGCAGTCAAAGCCTGCGTTGGTAGAAATTGCATGCTAACTGATCTTAGTCTGGCTGAGTTGCGCTTTGCCTGTGGCCTCGATAGTCGTCCGGAGCTTTTGGGCGACGATGTCTTTGAACTGCTCACTGTTGAAGGTTCAGTGCAATCACGTCAACACGCCGGGGGCACCGCTCCTGAGCAAGTGCTTCGTGCAATTAAACAGGCACGTAGCGAACTCAAGTAATTTATTAGTTACGCTGTAACTAAGCTCTCACACAATCGACGTAGTACTCAGTGCGGCCGTTCGCTTCGGTCTTCACTAATCCGTGAATATCGGTCTCGAAGCCAGGAAACTTCTCATTGAAATCACGTGCAAAGTAGAGATAGTCAACAATGCGTTTATTAAAACGCTCGCCTGGAATCAGCAAAGGAATACCTGGTGGATAAGGCGTTACCAACATGGCAGTAATTCTGCCCTCAAGCTTGTCGACAGGTACACGATCTACTTCACGGTGCGCCATTTTGGCCCAAGCTTCGGCTGGCAACATCGCAGGCACCATGTCTGAGGTATACATCTCGGTAGTCATGCGCGCTACATCACGACTCTTATAGAACTCATGAATCTGCTGACAGACATCTTTTAAACCAACCCGCTCATAACGAGGATGCTTGGCTACAAATTCAGGGAGAACCTTCCAAAGGGGCATGTTCTTATCAAAATGATCTTTGAATTGCTGTAACTCGGTCACGAGCGTATTCCAGCGACCTTTGGTGATACCGATGGTGAACATGATGAAGAAGGAATACAAACCGCACTTCTCAACGATCACACCGTGCTCAGCCAAATACTTAGTGACGATACTAGCTGGGATACCCATCTCACCAAACTTGCCATCAATGTCCAAACCCGGCGTCACAATCGTGGCCTTGATCGGATCCAACATATTGAAATCCTTGGCTAACTTACCAAAGTCATGCCATGACGCATTAGGCTCTAGCACCCAGTCAGAACGCTCACCAATACCCTCTTGCGCAATATGATCTGGGCCCCAAACCTGGAACCACCAGTCAGCGCCAAACTGATGATCGACTTCGCGCATCGCGCGACGGAAGTCCATCGCTTCTGCAATCGACTCTTCCACCAAAGTGGTACCGCCAGGCGATTCCATCATGGCTGCTGACACATCGCAAGAAGCAATGATCGAATACTGTGGACTAGTTGAGGTATGCATTAGGTAGGATTCGTTAAAGCAATCACGATCTAACTTACGCTCTTCAGCGTCTTGCACCAATACTTGTGAGGCTTGCGATAAGCCTGCCAATAATTTATGAGTCGATTGGGTAGCAAACATCAAACTCTTTTTAGTACGCTTTTGCTCTGAGCCAATTGCATGCATGTCTTTGTAGAAAGGATGGAATGCCGCATGGGGCAACCAAGCTTCATCGAAATGCAAAGAATCCACTTTGCCATCGAGCATCTCTTTAATCATCTCAACGTTATAAATAATGCCATCGTAAGTACTCTGCGTTAAGGTCATCACACGGGGGATAACATTTTTATCCTTGATGAAAGGATTAGCGTCAATCTTCTTCTTAATATTGGCCCACTCAAACTCTTCTTTAGGGATTGGGCCAATAATGCCGAGGTGATTGCGAGTTGGCATTAAGAAGACGGGAATCGCGCCCATCATCGTGATTGAATGAATCACGGACTTATGGCAATTGCGGTCTACTAGGACCACATCGCTGGGCGCAACGGTGGAGTGCCAGACAATCTTGTTAGAGGTCGAGGTGCCATTAGTCACAAAGAACAAATGGTCAGCATTAAAAATACGCGCTGCATTACGCTCACTCGCCAAAACAGGACCGGTGTGATCTAGCAATTGACCGAGCTCTTCCACTGCATTACATACGTCTGCGCGGAGCATATTCTCACCAAAGAACTGGTGGAACATTCTGCCAACGGGACTCTTCAAAAAGGCAACGCCACCTGAGTGCCCTGGGCAATGCCAGGAATACGAGCCTTCTGAGGCGTAATGCGTGAGGGCCTTAAAGAATGGAGGTGACAAAGAATCAAGATAAACCTTGGCTTCGCGAATGATATGACGCGCCACAAACTCAGGGGTATCTTCATTCATATGAATGAAGCCATGCAGCTCACGCAGAATATCGTTAGGCATATGGCGAGAAGTACTGGTCTCACCATAAAGGAAGATGGGAATATCTTCATTACGCTTACGCACCTCGGCAATAAACGCGCGCAGATTATTTAAAGCAGGCAAATCATTGTCTTCAGAATCAGACACAAACTCTTCATCATCAATAGATACGATGAATGTCGATGCGCGTGAGGCCTGTTGAGCAAAAGAAGTTAAGTCGCCATAACTAGTCAAACCGATGACTTCCATACCCTCGGTTTCAATTGCTTCTGCCAAATCACGAATACCAGAGCCCGAGATGTTCTCAGCACGAAAGTCTTCATCAATGATGATGATAGGGAAACGGAATTTCATGAGGACCCTTTAGGTTCGCAAGCGATTAGTGAATGAAGATAACTTAGGTCTTGGGCAGAGTAACGCCGCTTTGACCTTGATATTTACCGCCGCGATCTTTGTAAGAGGTGCCGCAAACTTCATCACTCTCAAAGAATAAAACTTGAGCACAGCCTTCACCAGCATAAATTTTGGCTGGCAATGGTGTTGTATTAGAAAACTCTAGCGTCACATAACCTTCCCACTCGGGTTCAAATGGGGTCACGTTCACGATGATTCCGCAACGTGCATAAGTACTTTTACCAACGCAAATTGTCAAGACGTTACGGGGTATCTTAAAAAACTCTACTGTTCTTGCCAAAGCAAATGAATTGGGTGGAATGATGCAAACATCGCCCTTGAAATCGACAAACGATTGTTCATCAAAGTTCTTGGGGTCAACAATGGTGCTATTGATGTTTGTGAAAATCTTGAACTCATTCGCGCAACGAATGTCATAGCCATAGCTCGAGGTGCCATAACTCACAATTTTGTGGCCGGCAGTATCTTGGCGAACTTGGCCGGGTTCAAATGGGCTGATCATGCCTTGCGCGCCCATACGGCGGATCCAGTGGTCTGATTTAATAGTCATGGCCGGATTGTAAAACCTTCGCAAGTCATTTCCCACCCTTTTTGGGCAGGTTTTAGTACCGCCTTAGGCAGCTTTGCTCAATACCACCCGCTCAGGGGCGTTATAGATCTCAAAGTGCTTGCCAGAGCAGCGGCCCAAGAGGGTGAGATTCGTTTTGCGAGCGACTTCTAAGCCCATTAAAGTCATGCCCGAGCGGGTCATGAGAAAGGGAATCCCCATTTGCGCTCCTTTAATCACCATCTCCGAGGTGAGGCGTCCAGTGGTAAAAAAGATCAGGTCTTTGCCAGGCTTGTCCTCAAGCCATAGAAGTCCAGAGATGGAATCAACAGCGTTATGGCGCCCCACATCTTCTATGAAATGGAGTAAGTGAACCTGGTCTGGTCCCGCCCGCTCAAAGACAGCACAGGCATGGACCGAGCCAGATTGCTTATAGATCGTATCGTGGGTCCGAATCGTATCGATCAGAGCCACAATCGCTTCTTGGCGCAAACTAGGACCATCGGGTAGACGGATTGCCTCAACCTCCTCTACCAAGCCCCCAAACATGGTTCCTTGACCACAGCCAGTGGTAACCACCCGTTTACTTGTCAGGGCATCAATATCTACGGAACTACGACGGGTTTTGACCGCTGCTGAATCGGTCTCCCAATCCACCTGAATACTCTCAATGTCGCTAACCGACTCTACCAAGCGCTGATTGCGCAAATAACCCAAAACCAAGGCCTCAGGAGCACTGCCGAGAGTCATCAGCGTCACGATCTCTCGCTTATCGAGATAGATCGTCAAGGGGCGCTCCCCAGGGATAAAGGTCGTTTTCAGTCGTCCAGCTTCGTCCACGATTTGGACCTCGTGCACGAGCGGCACGCAAGCATGAGACATCTGAATGGGGCTTGATACAGCCATAAAACACCTTCTTAAATAGATAAAGAATCGGGCTCAACTTTAACCGCAGACTAAAATTACTGCAGAACCATAAGCCTAGACAGCATAATCGTATATTGACCCCTATTTTGATCAAACCTGTTTTGCATGAGTAGCCTTCCGCGCCGCCTTCTTGTTACCTCCGCCCTGCCATATGCCAATGGCCAGATTCATATTGGCCATCTGGTGGAATACGTACAAACCGATATCTGGGTCCGCTTCCAGAGAATGCGGGGGCATGAGGTCCATTATGTAGGGGCTGACGATACCCATGGCACCCCCATCATGCTACGCGCTGAAAAAGAAGGTATCACTCCTAAAGAACTGATTGCCAATGTTTGGAAAGAGCATAAACGGGACTTTGATGATTTCTTAATCTCGTTTGACAACTACTACACCACCGATAGTCCTGAGAACGAAAAACTCTCGCAAAGTATTTATATCAAACTGCGTGATGCCGGTCTAATTGAGAAACGTGCAATCGAGCAAGCTTACGATCCTGTTAAGGAAATGTTTTTACCCGATCGCTTCATCAAGGGTGAATGCCCTAAGTGTGGCGCTAAAGATCAATACGGTGATTCTTGCGAAAAGTGTGGCGCAACCTATTCCCCTGTTGATTTAAAAAACCCTTACTCTGTTGCGAGTGGTGCGACACCAATTAAAAAAGTTTCTGATCACTACTTCTTCAAACTATCTGATCCTCGTTGTGAAAGCTTCTTGCGCGAGTGGACTCAAGTAAAGACACCTCTACAAACAGAAGCACGCAACAAAATGAAAGAATGGGTTGGCGAAGCCGGAGACAGTAAATTAGGTGACTGGGATATCTCACGCGATGCACCCTACTTTGGTTTTGAAATTCCGGATGCTCCTGGTAAGTACTTCTATGTCTGGCTTGATGCCCCCATTGGCTATTACGCCAGCTTTCTCAACTACTGCCAGCAAAAGGGGCTGAATTTTGAGGAGTGGGTTAAGCCTAACACCACAACCGAGCAGTACCACTTTATCGGTAAAGACATCCTATATTTCCATACCCTCTTTTGGCCAGCGACTCTCCACTTTGCCGGCTATCGCACCCCAACTAATGTGTTTGCCCATGGCTTCTTAACCGTCGATGGCGAGAAGATGAGTAAGTCACGTGGCACCCTCATCTCTGCACACAGCGTGATTGAATCAGGCTTCAATCCAGAATGGTTCCGGTATTACTTTGCGACCAAACTCAATGACAGCATGGAAGATTTAGATCTGAACTTGCAAGACTTCGTTGCGCGTGTCAATAGCGACCTCCTCGGTAAGTACATCAATATTGCAAGTCGTAGCGCGGGCTTCTTAGTGAAGCGATTTGCTGGGGTCGTTTCTGACGAAGCGATGGATCATCCTTTGCTAACCGAAATTAGAGGAGCGAGTGAAAAAATTGCCGCTCTATATGAAGGTCGCGAGTTTGCAAAAGCATTGCGTAGCGTGATGGAGCTTGCCGACAAGGTGAATGCTTTTGTCGATGAGAACAAGCCTTGGGAAATTGCTAAAGATTCTGAACGTGAAGCAGATCTGCAACGCGTCTGTAGCGTGACTTTAGAAGCATTTCGGGCACTGAGTTTATATCTCAAACCGGTCTTGCCTAAGGTCGCGGAAGGCGTGGAAACTTTTTTATCTCTCAAGCCAATGCATTGGGAGGACATCAATACCCCTTTGAGTAGTCAACACCCAATCCAAGCTTATCAACACCTCATGACTCGGGTCGAGCCCACTCAAATTGATAGCCTCTTGGCAGCAAATCTCTAGAAGTCGGAAATTGGTCGAGAACGACTAAAAATCGTTAATAATGGTGTTTGTGTGGTCAAAAATCTTTGGCCAATAAAAGTTTAAGTTATTGATTTGATTGAGAATTTAGGAATTACTATGGCCCGATACGAGTCTGATTTCACCAAGTTTTTAAATGAAATGAAATCTGAGAAGCCTGATCTTGAGGCAGGACAGCAAGAAGGACGCGCCCTCCTTTGGGATAAAGAACCCCAGAGCGTAGAAGATATGCGCCGCGCCAAAGCTGCGAAATTAAAACAGCGCGCTTACGTTTATTCGAATGACTGAACCCAGCGCAGCACCAGTATCTGAATTACTGGATAGCACCCCTGCAGTAACCGATGGAATGTCAGAGGCGTTTGCCAAGCTGTATGGCGAACCCCTTTTCAAACTCCCAACCGATCTCTATATTCCGCCAGATGCATTAGAAGTTTTCTTAGAGGCATTTGAAGGTCCGCTTGATTTATTGCTGTACTTAATTCGTAAGCAGAACTTCAATGTGCTTGATATTCCAATGGCACAGGTTACGCAACAGTATCTGAGCTACATCGACCAAATTCGCCATCACAATCTTGAGCTCGCCGCTGAGTATTTATTAATGGCAGCAATGTTGATTGAAATCAAATCGCGCATGTTGCTACCGATGAAAAAAGCCGATAGCGAGGAAGAAGTAGAAGACCCACGCGCAGAACTCGTGCGGCGTCTACTTGAATATGAGCGTATGAAGCTTGCTGCTCAAGAGCTCGATCAAATCCCGCAACAGGGTCGTGATTTCCAGATCGCTCATGGACATGTGGATACCACGGTCGCAGTCACTTGGCCTGAAGTCAATTTAGATGATCTACAAATGGCTTGGCGCGATGTTCTACACCGTGCCACACTCAATCAACACCACACTATCACTCGCGAAGAATTGTCTGTGCGCGACTTCATGACGCGGATTTTGCGTCGCCTGCAAAATACCCGTTTTGTCGAATTTAGTGAGCTATTTGAGGATGCTATTGCATCTGGCAAAGGTGTACCTGTCGTGATCGTAAACTTTATTGCCATGCTTGAACTCTCACGTGAAGCCTTAATTGAGATCACTCAAGCTGAGCCCTACGCCCCTATCTACGTGCGCTTAGCCTATACCCCCAGCGCATGAAAATCATTAGCGATATTGGAGAGTTGCGCGATCAGTTGCGCGGCCAGAATCGGGCCTCTTTTGTACCCACCATGGGCAACCTCCATGAAGGCCATCTTTCCCTCATGCGCTTAGCTCGCCAACACGGTGATCCGGTAGTAGCCAGCATCTTTGTGAATCGCCTACAGTTTGGGCCCAATGAGGATTTTGATAGCTACCCTCGCACTATGCAGGCAGACATTGAGAAGTTGGAGAAAGAAGGTGTCTATGTATTATTTGCGCCTACTGAAAAAGATCTCTATCCCCAGCCTCAAGAGTATCGAGTAGAACCCCCAAACCAACTAGGCAACATTCTCGAAGGAGAATTCAGGCCCGGCTTCTTTCAAGGTGTTTGTACAGTAGTGCTTAAACTTTTTTCTTGCGTCCAACCGAAGGTCGCAGTATTTGGGAAGAAGGACTATCAGCAACTCATGATCATTCGCCAAATGGCAAAACAATTTGCGCTACCAGTAGATATTGTTCCTGCAGAAACTATTCGCGCCGAAGACGGTCTTGCCCTCTCCTCACGCAATACTTATCTATCAATCGATGAGCGTCGTGAAGCGCCTGAGTTACAAAAACTTCTTCAACAAGTACGCGAGCAAGTGATCGGGCTTAAACAACAGAGCCCAGAAGAGCTGAAAAAGATTGAGGCTGGCGCGCTTGAGACCCTTACAAAAAGAGGCTGGCGGCCGGACTACATTGCCATTCGTCTGCAAAGTGACTTAGCCACTCCTAGCAATACTGCGCTTGATGCCAAAGAGTCTTTAGTTATTCTGACTGCGGCCAAGCTTGGCAAAACTCGCCTAATCGATAATCTCGAAATCTAAACCCTTTGAATTACAACTCGAAGAATTGTCCAACTGCAAGATGAAGTTCTTGAGCAAGTTCGGCGCCCGTCACCTTACCTGCAGCGCCCTTTGCTCTGAGCACCTCAATTTGGCCACCATGGCAAGCTACTGAGAATGAGTTCAAGCTAATCTCAGTGATTTCACCAGGCTTACCTTTGACTGAAGCAAAAGTTGGAGCGATATGTTTATGAGCATCGTAGATCTGCACTTTTTGCTCACCAAACCTTGTCCAGGCTCCCGGCGCAGGATTGCAAGCCCTAATGAGGTTATAGGTTTGATTGATATGGGTTGCCCAATGAATCTTGGCTGCATTTGCGTCAAACCAACCTTCATAGTTAGCCTGGGATTCATCTTGAATAACTTCTTGATGTTTGCCAGCCACAATAAGATCAGCAGCCTCTAGTAATGCGCTAAGGCCTAATGGGAAAAGATGATCAAAGTAGATTTGACCCAAAGTATCGTTTGGTCCGATTGCTACTTCTTTTTGCAAAATGACTGCGCCTTCATCTAAACCATCAGAGGGACGGAAAATGGTTAAGCCCGTTTTCTCTTCGCCCAACGCAATCGCCCAATTGATGGCGCTGGGACCACGGTACTTTGGCAATAAAGATGGGTGATATTGAATCGTGCCGTGCTTCGGAATTTTGACAAGCTCCTGAGGTACAAACTGCAATACATATGCCATGACACAGATATCCGCATTGCTATCAATCATGGCCTGAGCAGCTTCAGGACTTTTCAAGGAAGTAAATTGCAAAGGAGTGAGGCCTCTCGCTAGAGCAGCCTCTTTAAGGGCTTCAGGCTTACTGGATTTAGGATTATCTGGGGGACAAAAGACCGCAACCAGTTCATCGCCCCGATCCAAAAAAGCTTCTAATGCAGCCTTGCCAAAATCTGCACTTCCAATTAAGGCGATGCGCATCAGATAACCTTGTCGTGACGAAGTTCGATTAACTCATCGGTACTATAGCCAAGCTCATTCAAGATTTCATCAGTATGTTCGCCCAGCAATGGGGAGCGAGTCACCTCAGTTTCGCTATCCGATAACTTAATGGGATTGCCTACAGTTAAATACTTGCCGCGCACTGGATGATCTACCTCAACCACTGTACCTGTCTCACGCAAAGATGGCTCTTCAGCCAACTCTTTCATTGACAGAATTGGGCCGCAAGGAACATCGTATTTATTGAGAATATCCATTGCTTCAAACTTGGTCTTGGTCATTGTCCACTGTTCGATACCACCAAAAATATCCATGAGATGGGGCAAACGGGCAGTAGGGGAAGCAAATTTAGGATCGGTAATCCAATCTTCGCGGCCAATCACTTTGCAAATCGCCTCCCACACAGGAGCTTGAACCACCACATAGATATAGGAGTTCGGATCGGTTTCCCAACCTTTACATTTCAGAATCCAGCCAGGCTGTCCGCCACCAGAGGCATTACCAGCACGAGGTACAGCATTACCAAACTGTCCATTAGGATACTGTGGGTACTCGCGCATTTCACCATTGCGTTCTAAGCGCTGTTGATCACGTAATTTCACACGGCAGAGATTGAGAACAGCATCTTGCATTGCTGCTAATACTTTTTGACCGCGGCCCGTTTGGGTACGTTGATACAAAGCAGTCACAATGCCGAGCGCTAAATGTAAACCGGTGCCGCTATCACCGATCTGCGCACCAGTCACCATAGGAGGGCCATCATCAAATCCAGTTGTGGAAGCTGAACCACCAGCACATTGGGCGACGTTCTCATAGACTTTGCAGTCTTCATAGGGTCCAGGGCCAAAACCTTTAACCGAGGCCATGATCATGCGCGGATTAAGTTCTTGAATACGCTCCCACGAAAAACCCATACGATCCAATGCGCCAGGTGCAAAGTTCTCTACCAGCACGTCACACTCTTTAATCAAGCGCTCCAGAATTTCTTTACCCTTTGGAGTTTTGGTATTGACAGTGATCGAACGCTTGTTGTGATTGAGCATTGTGAAGTACAAACTGTCTGCATCTGGAATATCGCGGAGTTGACCGCGAGTAGCATCACCCTCACCCGATTTTTCCACCTTGATAACGTCAGCACCAAACCAAGCTAATAACTGAGTGCAGGTTGGGCCAGATTGAACATGCGTAAAGTCGAGGATTTTGACCCCGTCTAATGCTTTTGCCATGATTAAAGTCCTAGGAAGATTGAAATTTTGAATTAGTTCAATTTTACCAGCGAGAAATCAGGGTGGAATATTGCCTATTTTTTAGCTAGGGAGAACCCTTAGACGTAAAAAAGGCGCCCACTGAGAGCGCCTTCTGAGACCATTTGAATCTACTTAAACTGCTTTAGCTGCGTGCAGTTTGGCAATGTCTTCTTTGCCATAACCTAAGTCAGCCAATACCTCATCGGTATGCTCACCTAATACTGGTGATGGCTTTACTTCGATCTCTAAATCAGAGAACTTGATTGGGCTGCCAATAGTCAAATACTTACCGCGTACTTTGTGATCCACTTCAACGATTGAACCACTCTTACGCAAGTCTGGTGAGTTAGCCAACTCTTTCATAGAAAGAACTGGTGCACAAGGAATATCAAACTTACGGAGAATATCCACTGCTTCGTATTTAGTCTTGTCTTTTAACCAGTCTTCAATGGTGGCGAAGATGTCAAAAATCTTGTCTTGACGTGCTTCAGCAGTCATGTACGCTGGATCAGTTGCCCACTCTGGTTTACCCAAAGCTTTGGTAATTGGCTCCCATGCATGGCCTTGAATGGTGAAGTAGATGTACGCATTAGGATCAGTTTCCCAACCTTTACACTTCAAGACCCAACCTGGTTGACCGCCACCGCCAGCGTTACCGCCGCGTGGCACGACATCAGAGAATGAACCGTGTGGATACTGAGGATACTCTTCCAAGTAACCAATCTTGTCCAAACGCTGCTGATCGCGCAACTTCACACGACACAGATTCAAAACGGCGTCTTGCATTGAGCAAGATACTTTTTGACCTTTACCGGTCTTCTGACGCTGCATCAATGCAGTCAAAATACCAATCGCCAAGTGCATACCCGTATTGGAGTCGCCCAAAGCAGCAGCAGAAACAGTAGGAGGACCATCCCAGAAACCAGTTGTAGAAGCAGCACCGCCAGCACATTGGGCAACGTTCTCGTATACCTTCAAGTCCTCGTAAGAGTGGCCATCGCTGAAACCTTTAACAGAAGCCAAAATCATTTTTGGGTTCAACTCCTGAATACGCTTCCAAGAAAAACCCATGCGATCCAAAGCGCCTGGGCCGAAGTTTTCAACCATGACATCAGATGCTTTGATCATCTTCTCTAAAACTTCTTTACCTTCTGGGGTCTTGGTATCCAAAGTTAAAGAACGCTTATTACCGTTGAGCATTGTGAAATACAAAGCATCCGCGCCTGGAATGTCGCGTAACTGACTACGAGTCACATCGCCAGATCCTGGACGCTCTACCTTGATCACATCAGCGCCATAAAAGCCCAACAATTGGGTGCAGGCGGGACCCGCTTGTACGTGGGTGAAGTCGATAATCCGAATGCCGTCTAATGGTTTAGTCATGTTTGTTTCTCCTTAAAGTATTACTTAATGTAGCTAGTCAATATTACTGATCAATTACTGTTGGCTTAGTGCTTAGCTGCAGCACTAGATGGGTTGAGATTCGTTAAACGTCCGCTTTCGGTGCCTGCAGTTTCATCAATGACCGCATTGATCAAAGCAGGTTTACCAGCAGCAATCGCTTTAGTTAAAGCTGCTTCTAATTCAGCAGGGGTGGTCACGTAATAACCTACTCCGCCAAAGGCCTCAATCATCTTGTCATAGCGTGCGTCTTTAACAAAGACAGTGGGGGCAACATCTGCAGTGCCAGAGGTATTGACATCGGTTCCGCGATAAACGCCGTTGTTATTGAAAACAATCGTAGTGATAGGTAAGTTATAACGGCAGATGGTCTCTAATTCCATACCACTAAATCCAAAGGCGCTATCCCCTTCAACTGCAATCGTGGGTAATCCGCTCGTCACGGCCGCACCAATCGCGTAACCCATACCAATACCCATAATGCCCCAAGTGCCAGAGTCGAAACGTTTACGTGGCTTGTACATATCCACAATCGCACGGCAGTAATCCAATGTATTCGCGCCCTCGTTCACCAAGTTGATGTCTGGATTCTTTTTAACCACATCACGAATCACACGCAAGGCACCATGGAAGTTCATTGGCGTTGCTTCTTTGGCAAGTGTTTCTGCCATCTTCGCCATGTTCTTGTCTTTCTTCTCATTAATGGCATTGATCCACTCAGCGCTTGGCTTAGGAACTGCAGCAATACCCTTCAAGAGTTCGCCAACGCATGAGCCAATATCACCAATCAATGGAGCATCAATTTGTACGTTGCTATCAACTTCGTTTGCCTGAATATCGATCTGAATAAATTTCTTAGGATCTTTGCCCCAAGTCTTACCTTTACCGTGTGCGAGTAACCAGTTCAAACGCGCACCAACCAACAAGACTGCGTCTGCTTCGGCCAAAACAAATGAACGAGCTGCAGATGCTGACTGTGGATGGTTATCAGGCAACAAACCTTTAGCCATCGACATTGGCAAATATGGAATACCAGACTTCTCAATCAAATCACGCACCTGGCTATCAGCCTGGGCATACGCTGCGCCTTTACCCAAAAGAATCAATGGGCGCTTGGCACCCTTTAATACATTGAGTGCACGCTCGACTGCATCAGCAGCAGGAATTTGACGAGGAACAGGATCGATTACCTTGAAGATGGTTTTCTTCGCTTCAGCAGCGGGCATGGTTTGTGCGAGCAACTGAGCTGGCAAATCCAGATATACGCCACCAGGACGACCTGATACTGCTGCACGAATCGCGCGAGCAAAGCCGATACCAATATCTTCAATGTGGTTGATACGATAAGCCGCTTTTGCGTATGGCTTGGCTGCATTGAGCTGATCCATCTCTTCGTAGTCACCTTGTTGCAAGTCAACGATCTCACGCGCACTAGAACCGCTGATCAAAATCATTGGGAAACAGTTGACAGTTGCATTTGCTAAGGCAGTCAAACCATTCAAGAATCCAGGAGCAGAAACTGTCATACAGATACCCGGCTGTTGAGTCATGTAGCCCGCAATAGCAGCAGCATTACCTGCGTGTTGCTCATGTCGGAAGCCGATAAAACGCATACCTTCTGCTTGCGCTAAACGGCACAAGTCAGTGATTGGAATACCAACAAGACCAAAAATGGTGTTGAGATCGTTTGCCTTCAGGGCATCAATAACCAGATGAAAGCCATCGGTTAACTGGGTGTTTTGAGTATCTGTAGTCATAAATAATTATTAAAGTTATAAACAATGCAAGAGGGAGAAAGCGTCTCCTCCATAGCAGAACTGAATCTTAGGCTTGGGGAGGCAATGGATCATTGACTTGGGTCAATTTCCACTGAAATGCCCAGTTTTATTGGGCTGGCTCCTGCCTAGACAAAGAGTTCTTTATGCTTGGTTTTGAGGCGGCTCAGGGTCTCGGGGGACAGATTGAGGTAAGCAGCCAGCTCTTTTTTGGGCAGCAATTCAAATAAATACTGGTACTTACGCAAGAAACGCTCTACCCGACCAGGTGCATCAAGCATATGCAAAGTGATGGTGTGAGCCATGATCTCGCTCATCAAGCGCATGACCTCAAACTCAAAGCTTTCTTTCAGGGCCGGATGGGCATCTAAAAACTCAACCCAAGCCTTGAGGGGCATCCGTGCTACACGGGCCTTGGTCACTGAAGCAATGCTGTAGGGGGCGGATGTCTTGAGGCGCCATGCTGCATAACTGGTCTCGATATCTTTTTCGATCGCAAAACGCAGAATCATTTCCTTAGCATCTGCGCTAGAGACGATTCTTTTCAAAATGCCATCCAGGACAAAGTACTGCTCCATTTGGTGGTCGCCCTGATGCAGGAGGATATCGCCTTTTTTGAGATCTGCGATCTCTAGATGGGCTTCTAAATCAGCCATTGCGCTCGAATCAAGACTCTGCAAAACCGAGTTCTGGCTAAGTTGTAGGCGTATCAGGTTTTTTTCGGGATGCTTATCTAATGCGGTCATGAATTCTTCGTTCCTAAGCCCTATATTGTAGGCGTTTTAGGACGTCAAAACCCTCAAATACCTAGTCTAGAAAGCTATTTAAGATAGAATTACTGTGTCGTGGTGCCTTATTGCATTGCAATAGGGTTAAACGGGAAACACTAAACGTGTGCTGCCCCCGCAACGGTAAGTAAATGCACCCCAGATTTCACAATATGGGGCAAGGAATCTCAAAAGCCACTGTGCGCGTCAATCGCATGGGAAGGCCAGATTCTGATGTTTACTAGCCCGGATACCGGCCAAGACAGGTGGAATTTTGCGGACGGGGACCTTCGCGCGCCGATGATTGTCCTCGCCCCAAAAGGCCCGGACCCTTATTGACGCCCGATCTCTTGCACGTGAAATTCTGTTCGACCCTGCTAACGGGGAAGTTGGCGCGGGTATTCGAAAACAGAAAGTGCAGCATGAAACGGAATTTCAGTAATAAAAAAATAGCCACCCTATTTTGTGGCCTTGGCTTGCTCGTCAGTCCAACAGTATTCGCGCAAAACTCTAGCACTGTCTCAGTTACGAATTCTCTCACTCCAGAAAATCCCATCATTGTCACGGCAACTCGTACTGCGAAATCTGGAAACGATGTGCTCGCAGACTACACGTACATCAGCCGGGAAGAAATCGAAAACTCCGCACAGTCTAGCCTACCCGATTTATTACAACAACAAAGAGGGGTGCAAATATCGAGCTCTGGTGGATCAGGGAATATCACTAGTGTTTATTTAAGAGGTACAAGTAATGCACAAAGTCTTGTACTTATTGATGGGGTCAAGATTGACTCTGTTGGTGGCGGAGCAATTTGGAACTCAATTCCACTTGCATTAATCGATCATATAGAAATTATTTATGGTCCTCAAAGCACATTTTATGGTTCTGATGCCATGGGCGGTGTAATCCAAATCTTCACAAAAAAAGGTGGGGGACCAACCCAACTTGAAGCTTCTGCAGGCTATGGAAGCTATAACACCAGCATTACAAGTGCAGTACTAAGTGGATCCCTCGGCAAGGAAAGTGGTACCACATACTCTCTGGGCATAAGCCAAGAAAACTCTGCGGGATTTAATACTGTTGCGAGTAATAATCCAAAGAACCCAAGTATGACTAGCTATGCAACAAGTTATCCAACAACATCAACTGGATATACAAGGCTTGGTGCCAGTGGTTCATTAAGCAATACTTGGTCACAGGGCCAAGAATTCGGCGTGAAAGTATTTACCAGTAAAAATAGTTGGCAATATCCAAGTAATAATGGCTCCCCTGAAACAGACATTGGGGTAAATCAACTCGCCATCATCTCTGCTTATTCAAAAAACCAGATTACAGATTTATGGAGCAGCTTTTTTCAAGTATCTAGCTCAACCAATTCCGGGCAAAGTCTAACCTCTCAAAGTAACGATAAGTTGGTTACTCCAGCCTATGATTATCTATGGCAAAACGATTTAAAGCTTGGTACTGATAAGGTTCAAGTATTACTTGAGCGGAATATGCAATATGCCAATATGGATAACTCGGCATATCAAACAGGCTGCACTTACAGTGCCTCGGGATGTGCAAATATCAATATTAGCCAACTCAGAACTACCGACTCAATCGCTGGTGCTTATGAATTAAAACGAGGCGATCATTTAGCTACTATAGCTGTCCGTAACGACAATATCTCTTCGTATGGCTCTAAAGCAACATACAGTGCAGCTTACGGCTACTTTCTCACAAAAGAACTGAGAACAAATATCAACTATGGAACCGGCTTTCGTGCTCCAGCTTTTAATGACCTCTACTACCCGGGTTATGGAAACCCTAACCTAAAACCTGAATCCAATCGAAATGTCGAGGGGGGGATTCATTACGAAACCCAGCAATATGGAGTGCATTTAACTGCTTACCAAAATAGAATTGAAAATTTTATCGTTCCAATTAATTGCCCCGACTATACATGTGACAATCCTGCGAATTATTCCGGATCGTACCCAACAAACTTCAGTCTTGTCCAAATCAAGGGGGCTTCATTAGGGGTTGATGGTAGATTTGAAAAACTCACCCTGAAAGCATCTGCAGATGCAATGAGTACTGTTGATCAAAATACTGGACTTGATGTACCAAACCGCGCTAATTGGGTTGGTAATTTGTTGGCAGATTACAAAATCCAAAAATTTAATTTTGGCTCTAATATCACGCTTACTGGGCCCCGCTGGGGAGGTGTAAATTCTGACCAAACTGCTAATACATACAGTATGCCCAGCTACACATTGGTAGGTATTTACGGCAGCTATGAAATTGAAAAGAATTTATCAACTTTTATTCGATGGAACAACGTATTTAATTCTCAATATCAAACTAGCTATGGTTATGCCAATGCAGGTTCAAATGTATTTGTGGGCCTACGTTATTTAGTTAAGTAGGTAAAGATGGCGCTGGCCTTGTTCCTATAAATAGACCCCCCATTCCAGCCAAAAAAAAGGGGGTCTTAGGAAGCTTTCCCAGTCCCTTCTCAAAAAGCTACAATGGCACTATGAGTGATCAATACCCCTCCTCTTCCAGCGATCTAGGCAGCTTAGAGGCCTCGATTCAACGCCTTACTGAAAAGCTTGCCCAGGTAGCGGTTGCTGTCCAAAAATTGGCAGCTGACCGCGTTCAGTTGGAAGAAAAAATTGAGGATGCACAAAAACGTATTCAACATATCTTGAGTCGACTACCCGAACAAACTGACGGGCGTCAAATGAATTTACTTGGTGAAAGCAGCACCCCAGAACCTGAGGATGGTAATGAGCCAACAACGCATTGAAGTAGTAATTGCCGGTCAAAAGATTGCGCTAGCAACTAGCACTGAGCATGAACACCTGTTGCGGGCTGCCTGCACCCTCGTTGACGAACAAATTCAGTTGGCGATTAATGGCGGTAATCGCAGTATTGAGCGTGCCAGCATGATGGCGGCTCTCAAAATTGCTGGCGACTTTATCAAGCTGCAAAATGAACAGCAAAATATGGCCGCACCAAGTAGCCTTCAATCAGAAGATGTATCCCGCCTCCAAGAAGAAATTCATTCTTTAGAGAGTCAGGTTGATGCACTGATGCAAACCCTTTCCCTGCCTGGTTCGCCAAGGCCAATAGTTCCTTGAACCGATGCGCAAGCATCCGGAACGATCTTTACCTTGTGGGCGTGAGCGTTTTGATACTTCACAGTGGCAGCTTCGCGCTGTTCACTCCCTGAAGAGCTTAATGCACCCGAAGCAGAGTAGCCGTTCCACCTTGAACCCTAGGGTTCAGGATGACGGCCTAGCGGCTAAGGCGGGGAATCCTATATGGCAGTAAACGACATTCTGATGCTGCTGCTCTGCGGAAGTATTTCTGGGTTCTTAGCCGGACTGCTCGGTATTGGCGGCGGAATGATCTTAGTCCCCTTCATGATTATGGTATTCAATCATTTAGGCTTTCCACAAGACTTGATTGTGCACATGGCAATTGCCAGTGGTATGGCAACGATTTTGTTTACTACCTCATCAGCGATTTGGGCTCACCATAAACATGGTTCAGTGAACTGGAAACTGATTGGGCTGCTTAGCCCAGGCATGGTGTTCGGCGCCCTGATTGGTGGTAGTGAATTATTTGAGGCAATCAAGACCTCATGGCTTTCTTTGTTCTTTGGCTGTTTTATTGTGTACAGCGCTATTCAGATGCTGCGCAATAAACAACCTAAGCCCGGTCGCGATCTTCCAGGCTCAGCAGGATTATTTTCGTTTGGCACTTTTGTTGGAGCCCTTGCAAGTCTGGTCGGAGCGGGCGGTGCTTTTGTAACTGTGCCATTCATGATTTGGTGTAACGTCAAACCCCATACTGCCATGGCCACCTCCTCTGGTTTAGGTTTGCCGGTAGCACTATCGGCAACCTTGGGCTACATGTACGGCAGCTGGGGAATACCTAATCTACCTGCAGGTTCACTCGGCTATGTCTACTTGCCTTCAGTAGGCTGCATTGTGATTGTCAGCATCTTCACTGCGCCTTGGGGTGCAAAGATGGCGCGCAAACTAAATGTTGCACAACTCAAACGCATCTTTGGATTTATTTTGCTCTTGCTTGCGGCCTTCATGTTTAATGAAAGCCGCAAGGCATTTGGTTTATAAGAGCTAAATTACTTCTGGGTGTATTGCTCACGCAGAACATTTTTCTGAACTTTGCCCATGGCATTACGAGGCAAATCAGAAACGATCTCTAAGCGTTTTGGTACTTTGAAATTGGCAATCTGAGTCTTTAAGGTATTAATCATCGCCTGTGAATCCAGCTTGACACCAGCTTTAGGCACAACGACCGCCATCACAGCCTCACCAAAATCAGGATGAGGGATGCCGATCACAGCGCTCTCATCAACGCCATCCATATCATCAATAAAGCCTTCAATCTCTTTTGGATACACGTTATAGCCGCCAGAGATAATTAAATCCTTACTGCGACCAACGATGCAGAGATAGTTATCTGGAGCATTGCCACCATTAGCTGGACCACCCCAGCGTCCAACATCGCCAGTTTTAAACCAACCATCTTTGGTGAACTCTTCTGCCGTCTTCTCAGGCATGCGCCAGTAACCAGCAAAAATATTGGGGCCTCTCACCTGAATGCTGCCAATCTCGTTAGGGCCACAAGGCTTATTATTCTCGTCTACCACCCTTACCTTCACGCCAGGCAGTGGGATACCTACTGAGCCACCAACGCGATTGCCCTTGTAGGGATTAGAAACCAACATCACGGTTTCACTCATGCCATAGCGTTCCAAGATTGGCTGACCAATTACTTCTTTAAAGCTATTAAAGGTTTCGGTCAACAAGGGAGCGGAGCCAGAAACAAATAAGCGCATATTACGTGCAGTCTGCTTATTGAAACCCTTGTCGGCAAGTAAGCGGACGTAGAAAGTGGGTACACCCATCATTACAGTGGACTGAGGCATGTGATGGAGTAATTGAGCAGTATCTAAGCGTGGCAGCCAGATCATCTTGCTGCCGTTGATCAAGGCACCATGAGCTGCTACAAATAAACCATGAACGTGGAAGATTGGCAAAGCATGTAACAAAACATCGCCTTTTTGCCAGCCCCAGAACTTTTGCAAAACAGCTGCATTGCTACCTAAATTTTTATGGGTCAGCATTGCGCCCTTGCTACGACCAGTTGTACCAGAGGTATAGAGAATTGCTGCGAGATCATCATCTTTCACAGTAACCGTC
Source organism: Polynucleobacter paneuropaeus (assembly GCF_003261235.1). Lineage (NCBI taxonomy): Bacteria > Pseudomonadati > Pseudomonadota > Betaproteobacteria > Burkholderiales > Burkholderiaceae > Polynucleobacter > Polynucleobacter paneuropaeus. The sequence continues at coordinate 1,298,558 of NZ_CP030085.1, forward strand.
TTGAACTTATCGCTTTGCACAGCCGCTCTTTCGAGCAAGGTGCCAGTTCGGTTGTCGTCTAAGGTAAGAACATGCTTAGTACCCGCCTTAAACGCCACTTTGGATACCCAGGCGAAGTTCTTGCTACTGCAAACTACCAATGCTGGCTCAGCATTCTCAATGAAGTACTGCATTTCAGCAGCCTGATAAGCAGTATTCAGGGGTAGATAAACATAACCTGCACGAATCGTAGCGAGATACAGAAAAAGTGCTTCAGGAGACTTTTCTACTTGGACAGCAACCCGGGAACCCTTGGGAAGCTTCAGGTTCTTCAAGAGGTTGGCCATCATGGCTGTAGAACGCTCAAGGTCACCCCATGAGTAATACAGTCCATCGTGGGTCTCAAGAGCGCAGGCTTTCTTATCTTTAGGAAAACCTTTTTCTAACAACGAATACAAATTCATGAAAATTCCTTGGGGATTTAAATCTAAATTACGAGAGCGGTGGGCCCATTACCCAGTCTGAGAGACCGGTGGAGATTTCTGGGAAGAAGCACAGCAGGACCACTGAGAAAATCATAATTGCTACAAAAGGCATCACACCAAAAATGATCTCTCGCAGCGTAATATCTGGAGCGATATTCTTAATGACGAAAATATTCAAGCCCACTGGCGGATGAATCAGGCCAGTTTCCATCACAATTGTCATCACTACACCGAACCAAATGAGGTCAAACCCAGCAGCACGTAGTGGTGGCAGGAAGATTGGTGAAGTCATCAAAATGATCGAGACTGGTGGTAAGAAGAAGCCCAATACCACGACCATCAATAGAATCGCTGCTAAGAGCAACCAGCGTGAGGTATGCAAATCCACGATGGCTTGCGCTGCCGACTGACTCAAGTGCAAATAACTCATGACGTTAGCAAATAGCAAAGACATACCAATAATGAACATCAGCATGGCAGACTCTCGAATGGTGACGTCCAGCAAAGGATATAAATCTTTGAAGCGCCACATCCCGTAAATTAAAGCGATCAACACGAAAGCGAATACGGCGCCTAGACCAGCAGTCTCAGCTGGAGTGGCATAGCCGCCGTAAAGGGCAACCATCACACCAATCAAGAGAACCAAAAATGGTAGCACTCGAGGTAAGGCGCTGATCTTTTGCTGCATGGTGTAAGTGTGACGATCAAGGATCGGCGAAGTCACAGCAGAGTTCAAGTTATATGCTTCGTACGCACTCGCATATTCCTTACGGAAACGCATGATGGTATACATCGAGAAGAAAATGACCAACATCACGCCGGGGCCAATCGCCGCCAAGAACAAACGACCAAGCGACTGTTCGGATGCAACGGAATACAAAATCATCGTAATCGATGGTGGCAACAAAATACCTAAGGTTCCACCCGCAGCAATAATGCCCGCAGCAAAGCCAGGAGAGTAGCCACGTTTACGCATTTCTGGGATACCTGCACTACCAATCGCCGAGCAAGTTGCTGGGCTTGACCCAGCCATTGCAGCGAACAACGCGCAAGCAAACACGTTAGCAACGCCTAAGCCGCCTGGCACTTTACCCATCCAAACATGCAATGCATCGTAGAGATCTTTACCGGCGCGTGAGCGTCCAATTGCCGCCCCCTTCAAAATGAAGAGCGGGATCGACATTAAGGTAATACTCGACATTTCTTCATAGACATTTTGCGCAACTGTATCTAGTGAAGATGCAGGCATGAAGAAGTACATAAAGATAATCGCGACGATTCCCAAAGCAAATGCAATGGAAATTCCGGAGAACATGATGAGCAGCGTTACTACACCAAATATTAGACCAAGAGTTAAGACTGACATGATTAGTGACCCCGACTTAGAACATCAGTAGCCACATGCTTTCTGACAAAGATTTGTAAAAATAATTGGAAGCTGAGTAAAGCCATGCCAGCAAACATCATGGCATAGGGAATCCACAAAGAAGGAGCCCAAGTGGAATTTGTTACCTGACCATCGACCCAAGCCTCGACCAATAAATCCCAAGTCTTAACCGAAAAGAAGGTAAAAAATAAGCAGGAAATAATGTCAATCACAATACCTCTGATGCGATTGACATGGTGAGGCAATAAACCTTCAATTGCTGAGATGCCAATGTGGCCACGTTTTTCTTGAACGTAGGAGCTACATAAAAACGTCACTCCGACCAAGCAGAATAAAGCTGCTTCATCTTGCCAGTCGTTAGCGGCATGAAATACACCCCGTGAAACAACACTGTAGGTCAAGATAAGGGCTGCCGCCATTAGGGCAATAGATCCCAGCAATACTAGGCATTTATTTATCGCCGACATGCCTTTGTCAGCAATCTCAAGAAGCTTAAACATAATTAAGTAATTTTCTCTGCGGAACGCATCATTGCTGCACAAGTTTCATTTCGCTCGGAGAATTCTTTCCAAGCGGATGGCTTAGCAACAGCTTTCCATTTCTCAACAACAGAGCTATCTAGCTCGAATACCTTGTTGCCCGCCTTAGCAAAAGCAATCGACGCATCGATATCGTCCAACTTCGCTTGCTCAGTACCAAATTTTTCCATATCAGCACCAACAGCCATGATGATTTCGCGCTGATTGGCTGGCAATGCATCAAATACCATTTTGGACATCATGAGTGGTTCTAGCATGTACCAATACGATTTCATTTTGGCGCTAGTAAAGTTTTTACTTAGTTCAGCCAGCTTAAACGACATCAAACTGGCTGACGAAGTGTAGGCGGCTTCTAATGACCCAGCCTGCATCGCTTGATACACTTCATTAGATGGAATCGAAGTCATCACTGAACCGCCAGCAGCCTTCAACATCGCATCAAACTCACGACTACCGCCGCGGACCTTAACGCCTTTAATATCCTCAGGAACAATAATAGGGCCCGTACGAGTAGCTACGCCACCCGCTTGCCAGACCCAGCTCACAATGATGATGCCCTTAGATTCCATCACTTTATTGAGAATCTTGCCTACTTCAGCATTCTTCCACTTCGCACCCTGCTCGTAACTCGTTACCAAACCTGGCATTAAACCAATATTGGCTTCAACTACTTCACCACCGGCATAAGGCATTGGATAGAAACTGAAATCCAAAGCGCCTTTGCGAAGCGCACTAAATTGCGCATTGGTCTTCATTAAAGAAGATTGTGGATACACATCAAACTTCAAAGCACCTTTGGTTCTCTTGGTGACTTCATCAGCAAATTTTTTGCAAAGACGATCACGGAAGTCTGTACCACTTGGAAATTGATGGGAAATTTTGAGGGTCTGTGATGCGCCCTGAGCCCAAGTTGGCAAGTTGTATCCCGCTAATGATGCACCAGCGGCACCCAATAGAATTTGGCGGCGTAACTGACTAATTTCTTTTGAATCTGTCATTTTGTTCTCCTGTGGGTCTTTGCTTACAGAAATTGCTGACCCTGTTTTTTATCAAATAATCAAACTACATTCGCTACTATTAATAATTCTGTCATTTTAAACTTGATTCTTGAGGCTTCATCTATTCAGGCATAAACCGCCTGAAAGGGGTCTAAGCGCCTCCTAAACCCTCTAAGCCGTCATTAACTTACTCACTGCCCTGCTAGAAATCACCTCACCATTGGCAAAGCGCTCATGATTATCCTCAACGGAAGAAAGGTCATATAAGTAGTTGACCATCAGGCCAGCCGATTGACGTAAACCCTTACGAGATAGATCGCCCGCCCAGTTAATCTGGTGCAGTTTTGCGCCATTACCCAAATGGAATTTGGCGACAGGATTGCCATCCCGCCCTGTTGAGACGAGGCCTAAATAAATACTCGCTAGAGACATGAGTGCTTCATTTTCTTTTTCGGATGCCTGATCAGGATGCCAACCTGCGCTTAAGCGCTCCGTCCAAGATTGACTATCTAACTTTAGCGTTGCTAACGCTTGATCTCGTGTTGCTTTAATGGCAGGCTTCAAGCGATCTTCAGGAACACCCTGGCCAAGATTCGCGCCCGCCGCCACCCAATCCATGAATCCCGGAATCGGCGATAAGGTCACAAAGGTTTTTAACCCCGGAAATTCTGCATGCAATTGCTCAGCTACGCGCTTGATTAAAAAGTTACCCATCGATACGCCACGCAATCCGGGTTCGCAGTTACTAATTGAGTAAAAAGCTGCAACTTTAAATTGAGATACTTGATCATTGGTCTCAGCCTTTTTGTCGACCAAGGGTGTAATGACTGCTGGAACTTCTGGGAGTAATGCAACCTCAACGAAGATCAGGGGTTCATTAGGAAGTTGGGGATGAAAGAAAGCAAAACAACGACGATCTGGTTGTAGGCGACGACGCAAATCATCCCAGCCATCAATCGCATGAACTGCTTCGTGTTGAATCAATTTCTCTAGGACTTCAGCAGGAGACTTCCAGTCCACGCGGTGCATCTTCAAAAATCCAGGATTAAACCAAGAAGACAGCAGGTGCCGCATATCAAAGTCAACCGCAGTTAATTCAGGTTTCTTGTCTAAAACTTGCAAGAGATCTCGGCGCATTTGTACTACTGCAGCAGTACCTTCACTAGCACGATTTAAACGACGAAACAACTCTTGCCGAGGAGACTCAACGACGCGTTGCAAACGAATGTAGTTTCGGGCATTGGAGTCTGCAGCAAAATTTTGCGCAGCAGTCATCACGAGATCAGTATCGGGATTTAATTTCTCGAATAAAAAAGTGAAGAAGGCGACGTGTTGATCTTTACTAAGCTTGCGATAACCGTTCACAACATCATCGGCCATGCTGACAGCATTCGATTCGCCACGTTCGGAGATCATGCGCTTTACCGCATTATTTACACGCGATAAATTACGGGCTTTGGCGATCTTTTCCAGCATATCTGTCTCTCTAATTCGATAAATAAATGGTTACAACACATCAATCCAGAAATTAGCGACAGTCTCAATAAAACTTTGAGGTTTTAGCGGCTTTTAGTCAACTTTCTGGGTATTTGGTCTCACTATAAGGTAAAAACCCAAAAAAATCATGGGGAGTGAGAGCCACTGCCCCATCGATAAACCCAATCCCAGTAAGCCTAAAAAGGCGTCAGGTTCACGTGCAAACTCTGCCAAGAAACGACAGGCTCCATATCCAAGCAAGAACAAACCCGAGACTTGACCAAGCGGGCGAGGTTTGCTCGAAAAAATCCACAAAATGACTCCTAGCAAAATGCCTTCGCCCAAGAATTGGTAGATTTGAGAGGGATGGCGCGGCAGCATATCCACCTGAGGAAAGATCATTGCCCACGGCAGATCAGTAGGCCTACCCCAAAGCTCGCCGTTAATGAAGTTCCCCAGTCGGCCAAAGGCTAAACCAAATGGGACCAGCGGCGCAACCAAGTCACTCACAACAAAAAAGGTGGTTTTATGACGATGCGCAAACCAGAGCATTGCCAGAATCACGCCTAGCAAACCACCATGAAAAGACATGCCGCCTTCCCATAGCTTAAGAATATTCAAGGGATGCGTGAGATAAAAGCCGGGTTGATAGAACAAGGTATAACCTAAGCGGCCGCCCAAAACTACACCGAGCACACCAGCGAACAGTAAATCTTCTAAGTCTTTATAAGACCATCCCAGAGTTTGATATTGGGGAGAGCTAATCCGCAAACGTCCTAAGACTAAAAATTGGGCAAAGGCCATGAGATACATCAAGCCATACCAATGGATTGCAAAGGAACCAATCCGAATTGCAGCGGGGTCAAACTGTGGGTGGATCAACATAAAAGGAATTAAGACTTGCTTTCCGGTTTAGATTGATCGAAGTTGAACAACTCATGCCCTAAGTCTCGATAGGCTTTATAGCGCTCTCTTCCAGCCAGGCGCTCTGCTTCATTGACGGTTACCAATTCCACAATACGGGGAAAGCGCTCGACCAGCGTCGCTACATCTTTTGGCATATTCATGCCTAAATGAATCAAGACATCAGCATGCGGAATGTTTGCCAAAGAGGGTGAGGCAAAATCTTCTGTCATGACGATGGGTGTATCGACTGCTGCTTCATCATCGATAAAGCAGTGTGGCAAGAAATCGCTTGGACTAAAACTCCACAGTACAGCATCGAGTTTTTTTAAATCGGCTGTATTACCCACCATCACGATATTACGAACTGGCTCTCCTGCAGCACTCGCACTCCAAATTTTGCGCGTTAAACGACAAGCGTACTCATACTTGTCATTCACGTTGAAATGAAAATCAATGCGCGCCATAAAAATTGTATTGAGTCCTTGCTCTCTTTGCCCTACTTATTGCTCTAAGAGGAAATTCACCAATAAAGGTACTGGTCTTCCGGTGGAGCCTTTAGCAGCCCCACTCTTCCATGCAGTACCCGCAATGTCTAAGTGCGCCCATTTGTATTTCTCAGTAAAGCGCGCTAAAAAACAAGCTGCCGTGACACTACCAGCTGGTCTACCGCCAATATTGGCGACATCCGCAAAATTGGATTTGAGCTGCTCTTGATACGCTGCATCTAAAGGTAAACGCCAAACAGTATCCAAAGAGGCATAACCTGCTTTTGTTAAACCATCTACCAAACCTTGATCATCCGAGAAAAGTCCACTATGCACATGACCCAAAGCAATGACACAAGCCCCTGTCAAAGTGGCAATATCAATGACTGCCCGAGGCTTAAAGCGCTCAACGTAAGTTAAGGCATCGCACAGAATGAGGCGTCCTTCTGCGTCAGTATTCAAAATCTCAATAGTTTGACCAGACATACTCTTCACGATATCGCCAGGCCTAGAAGCGCGACCAGATGGCATGTTCTCGCAAGTCGGAATCACGCCAATCACATTTTTACCGAGCTTCATAAGGGCGCTTGCATATAGGGTACCGATGACCGATGCAGCCCCACACATGTCGTACTTCATCTCATCCATCGCCTCACCAGGCTTTAAGGAAATGCCGCCAGTATCAAACGTAATCCCTTTACCAACCAATACAATTGGTGCTTCACTTGGCTTCCCACCTTGGTGGCGCATGATGATGAATTGTGGTGGCGTATCAGAACCTTTTGCTACCGACAGAAAAGAACCCATTCCTAAAGCCTCTAATTGTTTCTGACCCAACACCTCCACTTTGAGGGGAACTTTCTTTGCTAGACCTTGTGCGGTTTTTGCTAAATATGTTGGTGTACAAATATTAGGAGGGAGATTTCCTAAATCTTTGGCCAAATCCATTCCTTCAACCATCGCACTACCCTCAGTCACCGCCAACTTCAATTCTTTTGCAAAGGTGTTATTACATGCAATTATTAGATGATTAAATGGGTCTGCTTTATCTTTGGCCTTAAATTTCATGGCAGGCTGGCGCACACCAAAGCGGTAGGCTTGATCACCTGCTAATTGCAAAGTAACACGTACCTGCTCGCCAAATTGATGCGCCTCAGTCACAAAACTGGGCATGAACCAAACAGCATTTGTGATCGGTCCGTTACTCAATGCCTTTAAAGCTGTGCGAGCAACTTTGGAATACGCGAGCAAAGTATTGGCTTCTTTTGCACCCAATTCACCCAAGCCAACCAATAGCAATCTCTTGGCTTTGACGTTTGCAGGCCAAGACTTATCGGCACGCAAGAGACATATGGCGCTTTGCTTGTCTTCTAAGTCTCCAGCCTCTTTGGCCAGTTTGACTGCTCCACCCAAGAGACCATCAAGCTCCTTGAGTAAACCACTTTTGGTCAAGGTATTCAATTGCGCCTGGGAGTATGCCAAAACAAGGCAGTCGGTACTTTGGGTAAGCAGGCTACTTAATCCCGCCTTGAGGAGTTTGGGGCTGGATAAGTCAGCTTGCGCAAAAACTTTGCTACTAAATTGAATGGTCATGATTTCTTAAGGTATCTAGAGGTCAAATCGGTGAATTTGTCTATTATCCTCCGAGAGCCCGGCGAAGGCTTTATCCTAGCGAGAATGCCATATTTACCCAAACAATCTGCATGATTTTTAAACAAGCCCTTCGCCGCGAACTCAGCTTTACAACTGGGGCAGTCTTTTTGGTGCTCGTCACCATCATGATCACGACCTTGGTGATTCGGGTATTGGGAATGGCTGCCAATGGCAATGTCAACCCAGAAGATGTCTTGGTGCTCATTACGCTCGCCACACTAAGCTACTTAGCAGTCTTGTTAACAGTGTCCCTATTTGTAGCTGTTCTCATTGTCTTGGTACGCTGGTACAAAGATTCAGAGATGATTGTCTGGTTTGCAAGCGGCTTAAGCATCACCAATCTCATTAAACCGATTCTGAGATTTGCCGCCCCTCTTCTCATCATCATTGCCTTATTAGCACTTTTTGTTTGGCCTTGGGCCAATCGTGAGTCCACTCTGATTAGTCAACGCTTTCAGCAACGTGATGATGTTTCGATGATCGCAGCAGGCCAATTTAAAGAATCTGCCAGAGCACAACGGGTCTTCTTTATTGAAGAATTGGATCTCAAGAAAAGTGAAGTGAAAAATGTCTTTGTAGCGGATAACAAAAATGGTCGCCTAAGTGTGGCTGTTGCAGCAACGGGCTATATTCAAAATTCTGAGGGCGGTGAAAAGTCCATCGTCCTCAATAATGGTAGGCGCTACGAAGGAACTCCTACACAGCCTGATTTTCGAATTCTGGAGTTTGATGAATACAGCACCAAGATTCGCAGTAAGGAAGCGCTTACTCCTGCGCCCCGTGATCGAGAAAAAACAGTTCTCGAACTCATTACCGATCAAGATCCAAATAGCATGAACGCCAATCGTGCAGAGCTCATGTGGCGCATTGGTTTGCCACTAATGGCTTTGGGGCTAGTACTTATTGCGATTCCGTTGGCATATGTCAACCCCAGGCTGGGTAGCTATACGGCGATGTTTTACGCAGTGCTCATCTATCTGATTTACAGCAACCTCTTAAACCTCACGCAAAACTTTGTTGCTTCAGGCAAGATGAATGTCTTTATTGGGGCTTGGCCAATTCATCTTTTGGCCTTACTGATTGCTACGGCGTTGATTCGTAATCGTATTAATCCCTCTCTTAAATGGTGGCAACGTCAATTGCCAGCCAGCATGGCCAAGTCATGAGAACCCTCTTTCCATATATTTTCGAGCGATATTTAGCGAAGCAGATTTATGCTGCCTTTGGCTTTATTTTATTTGCGCTCGTTGCACTCTTCTTATTCTTCGATATCTTAAGTGAGCTAGGTTCTGTTAATGCGCAATACACTTTGCCGATTGCGCTATTACATATCCTACTCAAAGCTCCAGGTCGTATTTCTGAAATCATACCGATTGCAGCTCTGATTGGCAGTATTTATGTCTTTGCTATGTTAGCCAGTCAATCTGAGTTCACTATTTTGCGGATTGCAGGTTTGGATATCCGCAGAGGATTAATTACCTTAGCCAAAATTTCTTTACCTTTAATTGTTCTCACCTTAGTCATGAGTGAATGGCTAGGGCCCTATACCGAAGCGATATCGGAGCAAGTTCGCATGAAGGCTTTAGGTTCATCTTATGGCTCTGAGCTCAAAACCGGCGTCTGGGTAAAAGATCGCCTGCGTGATGAGGATGGCAATGGGCCCATTCGTCCTGGGGTACGCTATGTCAATGTCGGCACGGTAGATAAAGACAATCAAGCACGCAATATCCGCATGTATGAATTTGATCCCAACTATCGACTGCTATCGATTCGCAGTGCAGAGTCTGGCCACTTCGAGGATCGCGGTATGTGGGCGCTGCAGAACGTCACTGAAACGCGCTTCAAAGAAACCAAACAAGCAGATCCCCTTAATCCAATCTATTCAACTCAAATTCTGCGCTACCCCCAGTTGACTCTAGAGTCTGAAGTCACGCCACAAATTTTGGGTGTACTTCTGATTAGCCCAGAAAAAATGTCGATCTTCAGTCTCTCGCAATTTATTTCTCATCTGCGTGAAAACAAACAAGATGCTCAGCGCCACTCAATTGCTTTCTGGAAAAAAGTGATCTACCCTTTCACAATCTTTGTGATGCTCGCCCTAGCCCTGCCATTCGCCTATTTGAAAGTCAGGGCTGGCAGCGTTGGAGTCAAAGTGTTCGGCGGAATTATGTTGGGCATGAGCTTTCAATTATTCAACTCACTCTTTTCCAATGTGGGCTTACTGGGCTCTTGGCCTGCTCTTCTAACCGCCCTCATTCCGCCCCTGCTGTATCTTTTCCTAGCCTTTGCTGCCCTACGTCTCGTTTCTCGGGCTTAATACCCAAAAATAATTTAGAATTTGATTCCTATATCTCTGTAGATATATAAGATTGGAATCCCTATGAATCTGCACCAATTTCGTTTTGTACGAGAAGCGGTTAGACAAAATTTCAACCTGACTTCGGCGGCTAAGGCTTTATTTACTTCTCAGCCTGGAGTATCCAAGGCCATCATTGAGTTAGAAGATGAACTTGGTGTTGAGATCTTTCGTCGCCACGGTAAAAGAATTCGCTCGCTCACCGAGCCTGGCAAGAGAATCTTGCAATCGATTGAACGCATCTTGGATGAAGTAGAAACACTAAAACGGGTCGGTAAAGAATTCGCAACTCAAGATCAAGGCAACTTAGTCATTGCCACTACCCATACCCAAGCTCGTTATGCCTTACCCAAAGTCCTAAGCGAATTTACTAAACGCTTCCCGAAAGTGCGGGTCAGCATTCAGCAAGGTAACCCTGGACAGATCGCCGAACTATTGACCCAGGACCGCGCAGATATTGCGATTGCTACTGAGGGCATTGCGAACACTCCAGGCGTTCTCGCCCTGCCCGGCTACCAGTGGCAACACGTAGTGATGGTGCCCCTGAGTCATCCTCTATTAAATCAAGCTAGCATTACGCTCGAAGAGCTCGCCAAATATCCCATCATTACCTATGACAAAGCCTTTGCAGGACGCAGCAAGATTGATGCTGCTTTTGCACAAAGGAATTTAACTCCAGATATCTTGCTCGAAGCCATTGATGCGGACGTGATTAAAACGTATGTTGAGGCTGGTATGGGTGTAGGTATTGTTGCTGGACTTGCTTACGATCCAGATAGAGATCGCAATCTCAAAGTGCTTCCTGTTGGACATCTCTTTGGCAACAACGTAACTCACCTTGGCGTTAAGCAGGGTGCCTACCTAAGATCTTTTGTCTACACCTTCATTGAACTCTTCTCGCCAACCCTCACACGCAAGATTGTTGAGCAGGCGATGTCGAGCGAGTCTGAGAACTACGAGATTTGAGGGGGCTAACTGTAGTGATATCGGCAAGCAATGATGACTAACTGGTCTTTCTCGATTACGTAGACCAAGCGATTTACATCATCAATGCGTCTAGACCATAAGCCGGATAGATTTTCTTTCAAAGCCTCGGGCTTACCGATACCCTCTGCCGGATTGCGTATCGCATCTTTGATCAAAAGATTGATGCGCTTAAGTGTTTTTTTATCTTGTCCCTGCCAATATAGATAATCGGACCAAGCAGCAGAGGTCCATACTAAATCACTTCTCATCCACTAAAGCCTTGGCTTTGGTTTGACCTTTACGATATTGCGCCAATGATTTCTCCAGATGTTTTACGTTAGCGGGAGATTTTAATAAATGGACTGTTTCCATCATGCTGTTATAGGTATCCAAAGACATCACCACAGCATCTTCAGCGTCTCTTCGAGAAATAATAGTTACATCAGAGTCAGCGACAACTTGATCGATCACTTGCTTAAATTGATTTCTAGCATCAGAGAAATTAATGACGCGCATTTTGAAACTCCTACTTGTTCTATATATTGTACAAGTATACCTAACAAAAGAACAAAAGAAAAATGCCCCGCGGTCGACAGGGCATGTGTATTTGGTGCCTCGGGGCGGACTCGAACCGCCACGCCTTGCGGCACCGGATTTTGAGTCCGGCACGTCTACCAATTCCATCACCGAGGCAGGTGTGTGCAGTGAAACAACTCTGCAGCAAATGAACTAAGAGGTGAGAGTGTAACAAAAAAGTCATACTTGACCCCTCCCTAGCCTGATTTCATTGGCTTTTGGCTTGCCTTTCCTGAATTTGCCTAAAATTAGGGCTTATAGCCAAATTCTTAAAGGACTTACCTGTATGGCCGGCCACTCAAAATGGGCCAATATTCAGCACCGCAAAGGTCGTCAAGACGAAAAACGCGGCAAGATTTGGACCAAACTTATTAAAGAGATTACTGTTGCTGCCAAACTCGGTGGTGGAGACATTGCCACCAATCCCCGCTTACGCCTGGCGATTGATAAAGCCAAAGACTCGAACATGCCCAATGACAATGTGCAAAGAGCAATACAGCGCGGCACTGGTTCTTTGGAGGGCGTTAACTACGAAGAGATTCGTTACGAAGGTTACGGTATTAATGGTGCAGCAATCATTGTAGATTGCATGACTGATAATAGAACGCGCACTGTTGCTGAAGTGCGTCATGCCTTTGCCAAGCATGGTGGCAACATGGGCGCGGAAGGATCAGTGGCTTTCTTATTCAAACACTGCGGTCAAATGCTATTCGCTCCTGGCATCAATGAAGATCAACTGATGGAGCTAGCACTTGATGCCGGCGCTGAAGACGTCATTGCACATGATGATGGCTCTATTGAGGTGCTTACTCCCGTGCCGGATTTCTCCAAGGTACAGGATGCCATTGCAAAGGCCGGCCTGAAGGCAGAGTTAGCCACGATCGCCATGCGCCCCGAAACTGAAATTGCTCTCGAAGGAGACCAAGCGGAGAGCATGCAAAAACTCCTAGATGTTTTAGAAAATCTCGATGATGTTCAAGAAGTCTTTACTAACGCTGCCTTTTAATCTTTACCTCATATGAAAATTCTGCTTATTGGATCTGGTGGACGCGAACATGCCCTGGCTTGGAAACTTGCTCAATCCCCACAAGTACAAACCGTATTTGTAGCCCCTGGTAATGGCGGTACTGCAACGGCCAAGCAAACTACTGCCGGAATTGAGAACCTCCCCATCTCAGGCTTACAAGATTTAGCAGATTTTGCTAAACGGGAACAGATTGGCTTAACGGTGGTTGGGCCAGAAGCCCCTTTGGCAGCTGGTGTAGTAGATGTCTTTAGGCAAAATGGTTTACGCATCTTTGGGCCTACCCAGCTCGCAGCCCAATTAGAGTCTTCAAAAGACTTCTCTAAGGCATTTATGAAACGCCACGGTATTCCGACTGCGGATTATCAAACTTTTAGTAGCGCACTAGAAGCGCATGCCTATATTGATGCCAAGGGTGCGCCCATAGTCATCAAGGCGGATGGTCTGGCGGCTGGTAAGGGTGTAGTCGTTGCCATGAATCTTGCGCAAGCACATGCTGCAGTAGACATGATGTTGGCTGATAACAAACTCGGCAATGCTGGTGCCCGCGTTGTGATTGAGGAATTTCTGACTGGCGAAGAAGCCAGCTTCATTGTTCTAGTGGATGGTAAGAACGTGTTGGCATTAGCTACTAGCCAGGATCACAAGCGCTTACTCGATGCAGATCAAGGACCTAACACTGGTGGCATGGGTGCTTACTCCCCCGCCCCAGTTGTCACCCCAGAGATTCATGCGCGCGCTTTACGTGAAGTCATCATGCCTACCGTCAAAGGTATGCAAGCCGATGGCATCCCTTACACTGGATTTTTATACGCAGGCCTCATGATTTCGCCTGATGGCAAGATCAAAACTTTAGAATTCAATTGCCGTATGGGTGACCCTGAAACCCAACCTATCATGGCACGCTTACGCAGTGATCTCGTGCATACCTTAAATCAAGCAGTAGACGGCAAGCTCAATGAAGTGGAACTCGAGTGGGATCGTCGCACTGCCTTAGGCGTTGTGCTCGCCGCCCATAATTACCCTGAAACCCCTCGCAATGGTGATGTCATCAAAGGTATTCCTGAAGACACTGAAGATCAAATGACTTTTCATGCAGGAACCAAATTACAGGATGGCAAGCTGGTGACCTCAGGTGGACGGGTTCTCTGCGTGGTTGGTTTAGCTGATACGGTGCGTGGGGCTCAGCAAAAAGCCTATGCAGCGATCGATCAGATTCATTTTGATGGTATGCAATATCGCAAAGACATTGGCTATCGTGCCATTAAGTAAATGGAGAGCGAACGCTTGAGTATTTCTGAAACCCAAATTGATACTAAAGCCCTAAAGAGCTATTTTTTAGGACTACAAGATCGTATCACCCAAGCTTTTAGTGAATTGGATGGTAAGGCCTTCGTTGCAGATGAGTGGCAGAAACCTGCCGATAGCAAACTGCAGGGTTATGGTCGGACTTGCATTCTTGCAGGGGGTAATATTTTAGAAAAAGCCGGCGTTGGTTTTTCTCATGTACATGGCAAACAAATGCCGCCCTCAGCAACACACCACCGCCCCGAATTAGCTGGCCGCCAATTTGAGGCGATGGGAATGTCTTTAGTATTTCACCCCATCAATCCCCATGCGCCAACTACACACATGAATGTGCGCTGCTTCATTGCCCGTGCTGAGGGTAAAGATCCGATCTGGTGGTTTGGTGGCGGCTTCGATATGACTCCGTATTACGGCGTGGATGAAGACTGCAAACATTTTCATCAAACTGCTAAAAATGCTTTAGATCCCTTTGATAAAGCCCTCTATCCCCGTTTTAAAAAATGGTGCGATGAATATTTTTATCTCAAGCATCGCGAAGAGCCACGCGGTATTGGTGGCGTCTTCTTTGACGACTTTAATGAACTACCCTTTGAGCAAAGCTTTGCCATGATGCGGGCTGTGGGCGATGCCTTTATTGAGGCTTACCTGCCGATTCTTGAGCGTCGCTATGAAAAACCATTTACACCAGCTGAAAAATCTTTCCAGGAATATCGCCGCGGTCGTTATGTCGAATACAACTTGATTTACGATCGTGGCACGATCTTTGGCTTGCACTCTGGTGGTCGTACTGAATCCATTTTGATGTCTCTGCCACCAGTCGTGCAGTGGCACTATAACTGGCAACCCGAAGCGGGCTCTCCGGAAGCTGTTCTCTATGAACGCTATCTCAAACCTCGAGACTGGTTAGCCTAAATGGGTTCTTTGAAAAAGATTGGGGTATTGGGAGGTACTTTTGATCCTCCCCATCTCGGTCATTTAAAGCTTGCTACTCACTTTGCTAAATTATTTGAGCTCGATGCACTGCTACTAATCCCCAGTGGTCATCCTTGGCAAAAAGAAAATGTCATTACCTCGGCAAGTGTCCGTTTGCGTTTAACTGAGGCGGCAGCCATTGATTTGGCCCGTGCCTTTTTATATCTGCAAATCCCAACTCGTGTTGCTATCGATCAAATTGAAGTAGATCGCCCAGGCCCAAGCTACGCAATTGATACCGCCAAAGAACTACGCCAACGTTTTGGCGCCCAGGCTAATCTAATTTGGCTGATGGGTGCAGATGCATTTACCAATCTACCCACCTGGCAGCATTGGCAAGACTTATTAGGTTTGATGAACTTTGCAGTTGCTAGCCGTCCTGAGCACTCATTACATACTGAATTGCCACCAGCCTTAGCAGAGCTTTTAGCCCAGCACCAATGCCAATCAGCTGGGGAGCTCGAGAATCATGCTTGTGGCGAGATCTTTATTGATGAAACGCTAGCAGTTGATGTTTCCTCAACCGCCTTACGAGAACAGCTCCAGAATCCCTCAACATATGATCTTGCAACAGCATCCATACCATCACATGCGCTGGAAATTATCACGAATCTAGGCCTATACCGGTAATCAAGCTAAGATTAGCCTATTACTAAAGAGAAAATATGGAATTACGTAAATTACAACGCGTCATTATTGATGCCCTAGAGGATGTGAAGGCGCAAGATATTCGTGTTTACGACACTAGTAAGCTCAGCGAATTATTTGATCGCGTCATCATTGTCACCGGCTCAAGCAATCGGCAGACTCGCTCTCTTGCAATGTCAGTAAAAGAAGAGGTGAATGCTAAGGGTGGCGAAGTTATCTCAATTGAAGGTTTAGAGACCGGCGAATGGGTCTTAGTTGATTGTGGTGATATTGTGGTTCATATCTTGCAACCGATGCTGCGCGCTTACTATCAACTCGAAGGCATGTGGGGTGCAAAACCCGTCCGCGTCAAACTCGCTGCTAGCAGAGGTTTAGTTAAGGCTAGTGACGATGACGAAGAGTCTGATTAAAAATACACTGAAGTTGCAATTACGATGCGACTGACGATTGTTTCCGTGGGACATAAGATGCCGGATTGGGTAGCAACGGCAAGCCATGACTACATTAAGCGTATGCCAACAGACTGCGCGATTGATGTTAAAGAAATTAAGCCCGACCTCACACCGGCTAAAGAGGCAATCAAGATCTTGACAGCCATTCCAAAAGGATCGCAAATCATTGCCTTAGATGAGCGCGGCAAGGATCAAACTACCCAACAGTTATCAAAGCAGCTCGCAAGCTGGCGCCAAGATGGGCTCGACATCACCTTCTTGATTGGTGGCGCCGACGGTCTAGACCCTAGCCTCAAAGAAAAAGCGCATGCAATGTGGCGACTTTCTAGTCTGACTTTACCTCACGCTATGGCTAGACTTATCTTAATCGAGCAACTCTACCGAGCCTGGACTATTTTGCAAGGCCACCCGTATCATCGAGAGTAAGCTCAATGCTTAATAACCAATCTGCCATGTTTCCTTATATCTACCTCGCCTCTCAAAGCCCTCGTCGCCAAGAACTACTCAAGCAAATTGGCGTGAAGTATGAAATGCTCGCACCGGCGCCAGGCGAAGATACTGAAAGTATTGAAGCTATCCATCCTAATGAAAAAGCGCATGACTATGTTAAGCGAGTTACTTTAGCCAAAAGTGCTGCTGCACTGGAGCGCCATATCGAAAGAGCACTACCTTGGGCCCCAATCTTATGCGCCGACACAACAGTGAGCCTGCCTGGTCATATTGGTGGTGAAATTCTGGGTAAACCTTTTGATGCAATTGATGCAGACCGCATCCTCAAACTCTTAAGTGGCAAAACCCATCAAGTTCTGACTGCCATTGCGCTGAGAATCAGCCGCACCAGTGAACCCGTCTCAGCAGTCCAAATTTCTGAAGTGACCTTTGCTAAATTATCCGAAGACCAAATTACCAAGTACATTGCCTCCGGGGAAGCCTTTGGTAAGGCAGGAGCATACGGGATTCAGGGACTCGGTAGCGTCTTGATTGAATCGATTACGGGAAGCTATAGCGGTATCATGGGCCTACCTCTCGCAGAGACATCCCAATTACTGAATCTTGCCCAAGTTGTATACCCATTGAGCACTACCCATGAATGAAGAAATTCTAATTAACATTACTCCGCAAGAAACGCGGGTTGCCCTCATTCAGCAGGGAGCAGTACAAGAACTCCAGATCGAACGCACCCGTCAGCGTGGCATTGTTGGGAATATTTATCTAGCTAAAGTAGCGCGTGTTCTACCCGGCATGCAATCGGCCTTCATTGAAATTGGTTTAGACCGCACTGCATTCATGCATGTGGCTGATATTCTGCAAAATCACTCACAAACCCAAATAGAAAAACTTCTCTTTGAAGGCCAAACCTTATTAGTGCAAGTACTCAAGGATCCTCTAGGCACAAAAGGGGCAAGACTGACTACCCAATTAAGTATTGCAGGTCGTAATTTGGTTTACCTACCCCCCAATAGCAATGATCCTAGTACCGAGAAATACATTGGCATCTCCCAGCGTATTGAAGCGCCAGAAGAGCGTGAAACCATCAAAAACCGCCTTGCTGGCCTCATGCCTGCTGATGAAAAAGGTGGAATCATTGTGCGCACTAGCGCACAAGAGGCGACCGATAACGAGCTGCAACACGATATGCATTACCTGCGCACCACCTGGGAAAATATTCTCGAAGCCGCTAAAACAAAATCAGCGCCCTCTTTGTTGTATCAAGACCTCAGCCTGGCTGAACGCGTTCTTAGAGATCTAGCCGGTGAAGAGACAACCCAAATTCGGGTAGATTCAGCTGAAAATTATGAGAAGCTCAACACCTTTGCAAGCAACTATATGCCCAATGTATTGGGTAAGCTCACTTTGCACCGTGGGGAGCGCGCCCTCTTTGATTTATTTGATGTGGATACCGAGATTAACAAAGCGCTCGGTCGAAGGGTTGATCTTAAATCTGGCGGCTATCTGATGATTGATCAAACTGAATCCATGA
This sequence comes from Polynucleobacter paneuropaeus, assembly GCF_003261235.1. Classification (NCBI taxonomy): domain Bacteria; kingdom Pseudomonadati; phylum Pseudomonadota; class Betaproteobacteria; order Burkholderiales; family Burkholderiaceae; genus Polynucleobacter; species Polynucleobacter paneuropaeus. The sequence goes on from NZ_CP030085.1 coordinate 1,316,749, forward strand.
CCACCATTGATATTAATACGGGCAGCTATGTTGGGGCTCGCAATTTAGATGATACGGTCTTTAAGACCAACCTGGAAGCAGCCCAATCAATTGCTCGACAACTGCGCCTCCGTAATCTAGGCGGCATCATCATTATTGACTTCATTGATATGCTCAGCAAAGAGCATCAAGAGTCCGTTCTGCACGAACTGAAGCGCAATTTGGAGCGCGACCATGCTCGTACTTCAGTCAATGATTTTTCTAGTCTGGGTCTCGTAGAGATGACCCGCAAGCGTACCCGTGAATCCCTGGCACACATCACTTGTGAGCCCTGCCCTAGCTGCGCTGGCAAAGGAGAAGTGAAGACCCCTCAAACGATTTGCTATGAGATTTTGCGAGAGATTGTGCGTGAGCATCGTCAATTTAATCCCAGAGAGTTTCGAATTGTGGCTGCGCCCGATGTGATCGATCTCTTTCTTGAGGAAGAAAGTCAGTTCCTAGCAAGACTTGGGGACTTTGTAGCAAAGCCCATCAAACTACAAGCCGAAGCGAGCTTTCGGCAAGAGCAATACGATATTGTTCTCAGTTAACTGAGAATGGGTTTTCAAGCATTCGAGAACTGAATGCGATGCAAGTTAGCATACAAGCCATCTTGCTGAATCAATTCTTCATGCGAGCCATTTTCGACAACTTGCCCTTGATCTAACACCACAATGCGGTCTGCATGCTCAATGGTTGAAAGACGATGAGCGATCACCAAAGTGGTTCTGCCTGTCATTAATCTTTCTAATGCATCTTGAACTTGGCGCTCAGATTCTGAATCTAATGCCGATGTCGCTTCATCCAAAATCAGAATTGGGGCATTTTTATAAATTGCGCGGGCAATTGCTAGACGTTGGCGTTGACCACCAGAGAGTCGATTACCGTTATCTCCAATCAAAGTATCAATTCCCTCAGGCAACTCTTTCATGAGAGCGCCCAGGTTAGCCGCCTCAAGCGCTTCAATCACACGGCCACGATCAATACCTTCACTACCTGTTGCGCCATAAGCAACATTAGCCGCTACTGAATCATTAAACAAAATCACATCCTGACTCACAAAGGCAAGCTGCTTACGAAGATCAGCTAAAGCAATATTTTCCAGAGGAATATTGTCTAAGAAAATTTCACCGCTAGTGGGTTTAAAGAATCGAGGTAGCAAACTCACCAAGGTTGACTTACCGCCACCAGATGGGCCAACAAATGCAACGATCTCTCCTGGCTGAATCGATAAATTGACATGGCGTAAAGCATCTTGGCGTCCGACTTCTTGTTCATAAGAGAAGCCCACATCCTCAAACCGAATCGCGCCTTTGGCTTTATCCAGTGACTGCATACTGGCTTTACGAGATTCATCTTCCTCGATGGGTTCATCCATCATTGAAAAAACCATCTCTGCTGCAGTCAAGCCGCGCTGTAAAGGCTGATTGATATCGGCCAAATGCTTTAAAGGCGAGATCACCAACATCATCGCTGTAATGAAGGCAGCAAAGCCTCCAACCGTAGTACCCTCGGTAGCCGATTGCATTAAAGCAATCACCAACACCACTGACAAAGCCATTGAGGCAATCAGTTGCGTGATGGGTTGATTCAGGCCGCCCGCTACTGCTGACTTAAGGGCAAATTGACGTAAACGCTCAGCCTTCTCTTTAAAGCGTCGCATCTCATACTCATGCGCGCCATGGACCTTCACGATCTTATAACCTGCAGCTGACTCTTCAACGATATAAGCTAAATCACTGGTGAGTGCCTGCTGTTCACGATTGAGTGAACGAAGGCGCCGATTGATCTTGCTCATAATCAAGGCAATCACAGGGAAAATAATCAGCACGACTAAAGTCAAACGCCAATTGAGGTAGATGAGATAACCCATCAAGCCAATCACAGTAAGAGAGTCTCTCACTAGACTGATTAACATGCCACCCATTACCGAGAGAACGTTATTGACTTCAAAGACTACGGCGTTAATTAAATTAGAAGCTGAGTTCTTCTGAAAGAAAACTGTCCGTGCGTGCAATAGCGTTTGAAACATCTGCTCACGCAGTTTGAGAAGAACCGAGTTAATAACCCGGGTCAATAAATAGTTAGAGAGAAATTGCGCCAGACTTCGAACTAAAGCGAGGCCGACCAGAAAAACAGGCACCTGCCAAAGCTTGGAATTGAGCTGCCCAGTAAAGCCTCGATCGAGCAGTGGCTTCATTAAAGCGGGGATTGAGGTCTCGGCTCCGGCAACGATAGCCATGGCCAATAAAGAACCCACAATCAGGCCAATATGTGGTCTGAGATACTGAATTAGGCGGTTTAGGGCGGTACGGTCTTGAGCATTCATATAATGAATTATGCCCACCTTATCAGTCATACTCATAACCCGCAATGAAGAGGCCAATCTTGGGGATTGTTTAGCCTCCCTTGAGGGCATTGCCCGCGAGATCGTCGTGGTCGATACAGCCAGTCAAGACCGCACCCTAGAGATCGCCCGGAACTATGGCGCCATCATTGCTGAGCCCTCAGATTGGCCTGGTTTTGGCCCCCAAAAGAATCGGGCCTTAGACCTCGCTACTGGAGAATGGGTTTTGTCCCTAGACGCTGATGAAAGACTCACTCCGGCCCTGAGGTCGGAAATTCTGACGGCTATCAATCACTCGGCCCAGGTTGACTGTTTTGCGATTCCGAGACTATCTTGGTATTGCGGCAGATTTATTCGTCACTCCGGCTGGAGCCCTGATTATGTCGATCGCTTATTTAAGCGCGGTACCGCCCGCTTCTCGGATGATTTAGTGCACGAGCGTCTTATCCCTAATGGTCAAGTAGCTCGCCTGAAAAATCCGATGTTGCACTTTAGCTTTATGAACTATTCCCAGGTTCTACAAAAAATTGATCGCTACTCCACCGCTTCTGCTGAGCAAGCATTTGCCGCAGGTAAAACCAGTAGCCCCTGCAAAGCAGTCTTGCATGGAATATGGTCTTTCTTGCGCACCTATATTCTGCGAGCAGGTTTTTTAGATGGTCCTCAAGGATTGGCTTTAGCCATCTCTAATGGGCAAGGCACTTACTATCGCTATATCAAACTGTGGCAGCTCCATAATCAAAGTCAGCGACCTGATCAACAGGATGTCAAAGAATGATCTCGGTATTACTGGCGACCTATAACTGGCCGCAAGCCTTGAAGCTTTGCCTAGAATCTCTGAATCAACAAACGGATCAGAACTTTGAGATCATCATTGCCGATGATGGCTCCAAAGAAGACACTAAAGCACTGATTGAAGCGATGCGTCCGTCTTTTGCAGTACCCATAACCCATCTCTGGCAAGAAGACATAGGCTTTCGTAAGACGCGCATTTTGAACCAAGCCATTGCAGTAGCAAAGGGCAACTATCTGGTTTTTTTGGATGGCGACTGTATCGTGCAATCCGATTTTATTGCCAAACATCGTGAACTTGCTCAGCCAGGTTTTTTGCTTACCGGTAGCCGCGTGATTCTGAATGAAGCTCTTACTAAGTCTCTCCTGTTTTGGCCACACTGGGATACAAAGCGTTTCTTCAACAGTTTGCTCAGCTATCGCTTGAGTGGGGGAATCAATAAATACCTGCCGATCAAGATCAAGCTTGGCGACGGTAGCTGGCGTCATTACAAAAAATTCGTATGGCGTCGTATCAAAGGTTGCAATATGGCCTGCTGGAAAGCCGATGCCCTGGCAATTCAAGGCTTTGATGAAAGCATGACGGGCTGGGGGCATGAAGATGCTGACTTCATATTCCGCCTGCAACAAAACGGAATCATTCGTAAATCAGGTGCATGGGCAACAGAAGTATTTCATCTCTTTCACCACATTCATGATCAATCTCATGCTGCCGAGAACGCCCGCCACGTGCGTGAAAAAATTCTCGCTAAGGCTCGATAAGAAGCGCTATGTCTAAGCTCTATTCCTATAAACCCAAGAAGGTTTTATTCATTGCCACTCGGCAAATTGGTGATGTACTGGTAACTACACCTCTCATTTCTAGAGCCCGTGAGTTATGGCCCGATGCAGAATTTCATTTTCTGGGCTACCGAGGCAAGCTCGACATGCTCAAAGGCAATCCTGATATTGCCGAAATCATTGAAACCTCAGATCGACCTCGCCTTCCAGAATATCTTGCTCTCTTTAATCGCTTGTTTCAAAGATACGATTTAGCCATCGTCACGCAGCCCAGTGATCGCGCTTATCTCTATGGATTATTGGCAGCGTTCAGAAGAGTCGGTGTTCTTGGCGGTCATCCCCAAGGTCAGACTGGCATTGACAATACAGACCACAAGGCAGAACGTCAAAATACCTGGAAGAAAGCGATCTGCATACACACTATAAATGTGGACTACTTCAAGCAACACGTGATTGTAGAAAAGCTGCGTTTACTCGAGGTGTTTTACAAAAATGCACAAGATCTCTTTAGTAAACAGATCGTAGTCACACCCCCTAAAGAAGAATCACTAACTCCAGTCATTGCCAGTCAACTGCTATCACCCTATGTTGTCGTGCATCCCGGACCTCTAACTGCTTATAAACGTTGGCCACTGTCGTATTGGCAAATACTCATCACTTGGCTGGTCTCTCAAGGTTGGCAAGTTGTTCTCAGCGCCTCCTCTGCAAAACAGGATCTTCAACTCAATCAAGAGATTCTTTCTCTATTAGATGAGAGTACGCGGCAGAAAGTGATTGATACCGCAGGCAAGCTATCCATCCCACAAGCAGCAAGCTTAATAAGAGGCGCGCTACTCTATGTTGGTGTCGATACGTCTATTACGCATCTTGCTGCAGCTTGCAATACCAAAACGATTGCCCTTTTTGGCCCTACGCCACCTACTAACTTTGGACCCTGGCCTAATGGCTTTATCGGTACCGAGCCTTATGTTTTGCGCGCTCGTACTCAAACGAATGGCTATGTAACGATCTTGCAAGGCCCTGGAGAATGCGTACCTTGTCGCAAAGCCGGCTGCGATGATCATCCGAATAGCTTGAGTGAATGCCTGGATTTACTAGAACCTGCTCAAGTGATTACTGCAATTGAACAAGCTTTAAGCAAGGCTTAGTGATACTGAACTTGTACAGGATTAGCTTGCTTGGAAGCTAAAACTTGATGCAGGCTGTGTAAGCAAGCGTCATCAGGATAGACCCGCAAGTCCTCTGGGAACTGAATTAAGCAAGCACCACCAGCCGTAGTCACCGCTGCCGTCAGAATTAAACCCTTGACTCCATCATTACTAGCTGTGGGAGGGGCGCCAAATTTAGGTTCTCGAGTGCGATTAGCCATTAAGTAGGGTCCAATTTGGCTACGTAACATCTTCACATCGATCGCTGAATCAATACAAACGTGCACATTGCGTGCAAAGCGCATTCTGGCACCCGTGATATCCATGACTGCTTCCGCAACAACTCGCATACCGCCTGAGAACTTATCGGGGGTAACGTTCACCTTGGCAACAAGTAACTCATCTTCTTTAAGCCAAGAGCGATTGGGTTCATAGACTTCGCTATAGAGAGTGACTTCAATTGCAGCACTACCATCATCAATCGTTGCAATCATCATGCGTCCACGCTGCCCCGTCAGCATCCGCGCCGAGGTGATAATGCCTGCAATTAATTGATCTTTACCTTCAGTCACTTTTGCTAAAGGCTGGCGGATGAAGTGGCTAGTCTCTTCACGATAAGCATCAAACATATGTCCTGTTAAACAAAGGCCGAGCGCAGTCTTCTCTTCAGAGAGGCGTTTTTTCTCAGACCACACAGGTTCGCGCACTAACTCTGGCAGGTGACGATCGGCTTCACCAGCAACTTCAAATAAGCTCACCTGGTTCACTGAGGCTTCGGCTTGTTCTGCAGCTTCAATGGCACGTGCCAGGGAAGCTAATAAGGTAGAACGAATATCAAATAGATTGCCGCCAGTCTGGAGTTGATCTTTATACAAGGTATCAAACGCTCCAGCCCGTATCAAAGCTTCAATCGCACGACGATTGACTTGACGGCGATCGACGCGCATACAGAAATCAAAAATATCCTTAAAGGATCCGCCCGCTTCACGCGCTTTAACAATCGCCTCAATTGCCGCCTCACCCGTACCGCGTACTGCGCCCAGACCATAACGAATGTGACTGAGTGGCGCATCCGGCGTAGCATCTGGGCTCCGTAAGGGAGTGAAGTCATACACGCCAGTGTTGATATCGGGAGAGAACACCCGTATTTGATTAGCCAAGCAGTCGTCATACAAGATCTTGATCTTATCGGTATCGTCCATGGCGAGCGATAAGTTGGCTGCCATAAATTCTGCGGGGTAATGGGCTTTTAACCAGGCGGTTTGATAAGCCAATAAGGCATAAGCAGCTGCATGCGATTTATTAAAACCATAACCCGCAAAGCGTTCCATCAGGTCATAGATTTCATTGGCTTTGCCTTCAGAGATACCGCCAGCTTTTGCCCCATCACTAAAGATCTTGCGATGCTGTGCCATCTCTTCAGGTTTTTTCTTGCCCATCGCACGTCGTAATAAATCCGCGCCACCCAATGAGTAGCCACCGATCATCTGCGCCATCTGCATCACCTGTTCTTGATAGACCATGATGCCGTAGGTTTCACGTAGAACGGGTTCGATACGGGGATCGGGATACTCTACTTTTTGACGCCCGTGCTTACGCTCAATAAAGTCAGGAATAAGATCCATCGGGCCCGGACGATATAAGGCGACCAAGGCAATGATGTCCTCAAAACGATCGGGCTTGGCTTCCCGAAGCATACCTTGCATGCCGCGACTTTCTAGCTGGAAGACGGCAACGGTATTGGCTTTTTTGAGGACCTCAAACGCAGCAGGATCATCGAGCGCCATATCGCCAATGCTCCAGTCTTTGCGATCCGCATGGAGGGTTTTAATCCAGCGCTCGGCTGCTGCCAAGATGGTCAGCGTCGTCAGACCTAAGAAGTCAAACTTAACGAGACCAATCGCCTCTACATCATCTTTATCAAACTGACTGATCACAGAACTACTATCTTGATCTTTTGTCTCTTGGGTGTAGAGTGGACAAAAATCTGTTAGCTTACCGGGGGCAATCAATACGCCACCAGCATGCATACCCACGTTACGAGTCATACCCTCTAATTGCTGAGCGAGCGATAAGAGTTGACGCACTTCATCTTCATTCTTCTCACGCTCGGCTAATTGTTTTTCTTCCTTCTTGGCCATATCAATCGTCATGTATTGACCTGGCTTATTCGGCACAAGCTTAGCGATACCATCGACAAAGTTATAGCCCTGCTCTAATACTCGACCTACATCTCGAATCGCTGCACGCGCAGCCATAGTGCCGAAGGTCACAATTTGGCTGACCGCATCTTTGCCGTACTTATCTTTAACGTACTGAATCACTCGGTCGCGACCCTGCTGACAAAAATCGATATCAAAGTCAGGCATCGAGACACGCTCAGGATTCAGAAAGCGCTCAAAAAGGAGGTTGTAACGCAAGGGGTCAAGGTCGGTAATGCCTAGTGAATAAGCAACCAAAGAGCCTGCTCCCGATCCGCGCCCAGGACCTACGGGAACGCCGTTGTTCTTAGCCCAGTTAATGAAGTCAGCAACAATCAAGAAGTATCCTGGGAAACCCATTTGCGAGATTGTCTTCACTTCAAAGACCAGGCGATCGTGATAACGACCCTCTTCTTTTGTGCGCTCTGCTGGATCAGGAAAGTTACGCTCCATGTGGCGCTTCAAACCAATCTCCGATTGCTGCAATAAATAATCGTCTAGCGTAATACCAGGTGGCGTCGGGAAATTTGGTAAACGCGGTTGGCCTAAAGTGAGCGAGAGATTGCAACGCTTAGCAATTTCTACTGAGTTCGCTAAGGCAACAGGTAGATCTGCAAAGCGCTGTTCCATCTCCACTTGACTCAGGAAATATTGCTCTTCATTGAATTTCTTCTGACGACGGGGATTACCTAATAACTCGCCCTCAGCGATACATACTCGTGCCTCATGCGCCGTGAAATCACTTCTTTGCATGAATTGCACAGGATGGGTCGCTACTACGGGCAGGTCTAATCTACTGGCCAGATGACAAGCGAATTGAAGGTGTTGCTCATCTTGCGGATGACCGCCGCGCTGCACTTCAATGAAGTAACTATCGGGGAATGCCTTGCTCCAACGCTGTGCCAGGACTTTAGCTTGATCGGATTGACCACCTAATAGCGCTGCACCCACATCGCCAGTGCGTGCCCCCGACAAGGCAATCAGACCATGGGCTAGGGTTTTCTTCGCTTTACGGTCTTCTTCTTTGGCGGCGGGTTCTGTAAACCATTGGGGGTTCACTTCGGCTCTACCGCGCGATTGATTATCTAAAGAAGCGCGGCTAAGCAACTGACATAAATTCAGATAGCCCGATTGGTTTTGCACCAAGAGCAATAAACGATGGGGTTGATCGGGATCCTGAGGATTGCTAATCCAGACATCAGCACCAGCAATCGGTTTAAGTCCTGCGGCACGGGCTCCAGAATAAAAACGCACTAGGCCAAATAGATTACCCAGGTCTGTGATGGCCAAGGCACCCATCTCATCTTTAGCGGCTGCAGCAATCGCATCATCAATTCGCACGATTCCGTCCGTAATTGAAAACTCGGAGTGGAGACGAAGATGAACAAAACGAGGTGAAGCCATGAGATGATTTTAGCTGTGTCTGACCTACAAAAACTCCCTTCCCCAGCCAGAGCCTATCGCGGGCGATTTGCGCCTTCCCCGACCGGCCCTTTGCATGCTGGCTCTCTAGTGGCAGCCCTTGGCAGCTGGCTTGACGCACGGGCTCATCAGGGTCAGTGGCTACTCCGGATTGAGGATGTGGATACCCCCCGTAGCGTATTTGGAGCAGCCCAGCAAATCGAGGCCCAGCTACTTGCCTGCGGCCTGCAATGGGACGAAGAGCCCATGTGGCAGTCCAAGCGGCAGGAAAGCTACCAAAAGGCCTTGAATCAGCTCATTGAGGAGGGTCAGCTTTACCCTTGCAACTGTTCCCGCCAAACTATTGCTAAGACCCTAGAGGCACTAGGGATCGAGACCGAACGCCATCAAGACTTAGTCTACCCAGGAAGCTGTAGAGGAAAGCTAGGGCGCAAAAACGAAGAACCCAGCACCGCTTGGAGAATCGCCCTCCCCAAACACTGTGCCATTGAATTTGAGGATCGCGCCTTGGGTTATCAGATCCAGAATCTGAATCAGGAGGTAGGCGACTTTGTCCTACGCAGAAGTGATGGTCTATTTACGTATCAATTGGCGGTGGTTGTCGATGATGCTGAACAAGGAATTACGCATGTGGTCCGGGGCAAAGATTTACTCAGCAATACGGCAAGGCAAATTTATTTACAGAAAGTACTTCACTACCCGACGCCAGAGTATTTACATTTACCCCTAGTACTTGATGAATTTGGTGAGAAACTGAGCAAGCAAACTCTGGCTAACGCAATCGATACAAGCACTCCTGCTGATGCTCTCAACGCGCTTGAACAAGCAGCCAATCATTTGGGATTACAGGAAATCGCTCAGCAAGCACACCAGAGTATTGGTGAGTTTTTGTCAGCAGCGACTGCTGCTTGGAAAAAGAAGTGCTACTAATTAATATATTCGCGCTTTATTTCTTTTTGAAGCCACCAAGCAAAGCGCCAACTGGAGGCTTTGCAGGAACAATACCCACCTTCTTGACTTCGGGCTGAGCATCTGTATTTTCCACTTTATTCACCGTCTTCGAAGATTCATAAGGCATGGAAAAGAAAGGATCAGCAGCAGGCGCTGGCGATGACTTTGGTGTTGAATACGATCTCTGAGTGGTCTCTCGAGATGATCGATGTCTAGGGCGATCGTCAGATTCATTACCGCCAGGTATATCGATGTTGGGTAAAGGCATGATTTCTAACTTACGCTTCATCAACTTCTCGATATCGTCGAGCAGACGTTTTTCACTATCGTCTACCAAAGCAATCGCATCACCAGTACTTCCTGCGCGCCCAGTGCGGCCAATCCGGTGAATAAAGTCCTCCGCATTAAACGGTAACTCATGATTAATCACACATGGCATTGCTGGGATATCTAAACCCCGAGCTGCCACATCAGTTGCAACGAGCGCTTCGATTGCACCAGATTTGAAAGCGTCAAGCGTTAAAGTGCGCTCGCCTTGACTCTTATCGCCATGAATCGCGCCGGCTTTAATCCCGTCTCGCTCTAGAGCACGCGCTAATCTGGCGCAACCCATACGGCTATTGGTAAAGATGATGCACTGGCGGGACAAACCTTGTTCCGTTCGTGAAGCCAAAATCTTCACAATCGCCTTTTCTTTATCGCCCGATCGCACCATGTGAATTACTTGGCGCACAGTATCAGCAGCAGCATTTTGCCGAGCCACTTCCACCGTCACAGGATTACGCAAATAGCTCTGTGCCAGTTTTTTAATCTCTGGCGAGAACGTTGCTGAGAACAATAAAGTCTGACGTTGTGCAGGAATTAAATTGATGATCCGTTGCAAATCGGGCAAGAAGCCCATATCAAGCATGCGGTCGGCCTCATCTAAGACTAAGAGCTCTACTTGAGAGAGGTTGGCTACCTTAGATCCAATGTGATCTAGGAGACGGCCAGGCGTCGCAATCAAAATCTCGATACCGCCTCGCAAGGTGGCTACTTGCTCTTTCATATCCACGCCACCGTAGACCACAGCCGAACGTAAATCAGTATGACGAGAATAGTTTGCTGCATTCTCTGCCACCTGAACAGCTAACTCGCGGGTCGGTGTAAGCACTAAAGCTCGGATTGGATGCCTGGCAGGTGAGGCGCTACTACTTGCGTGACGCAAAATGCGTTGAATAATAGGCAATACAAATGCGGCAGTTTTGCCAGTGCCTGTTTGGGCAGCGCCCATCAAGTCTTGCCCCAATAAAACATGGGGTATGGCTTGCGCTTGAATGGGTGTAGGGCTGGTGTAGCCCTGCTCAGATACCGCTTTTTGGATCAGCGGATCTAAGCCAAAATCAGCAAAGGTAATCGTTGCTTGGGGAGTGGGTTCAGCAGAAGTTTCAGTAGGGATATTTGTCAAGGTAACTTACAGAATGGCTGCGATACCGGCTTTTGCAGTAGCCGCATCATCAGTCGATTTAACGCCGGAAACGCCGACTGCGCCGATGGTAAAACCATTTACCTCGATATTGACCCCGCCCTCTAACATTCCCATGCTATGGGGAACAGATGCAAAAGCGGTACGGCCATTATTAATGATCTCTTCGTAAACGCGAGTCTCACGCTTACCCATTGCAGCAGTCCGCGCCTTCTCTTGAGCAATGTATGCAGAGATATGCGCACAACCATCTCGACGAATCAAGCCCAGTAAGTGGCCGCCGTCATCACAAACCGCAATGGTCACAGCAAAGTTATTGGCCTCTGCATATTTATTTGCTGCATCCAGAATCTTTTGTGCATCAGCTTGAGTGAGGTAAGGTTTAGAAGCTAACATGATTTTCTTTCTATCTTTTAAACTAGATTATTAGTAAACAAATTATTTTAAGAATTCTTGGGCAGCAACTACGCCACTCGCTTTAGGTTTGTAACCCATGGCACCAAAACTCATCTCTACACCACTTAAGGCAGCCATCAAACTGAGTTCATTGCAATCGCCTAAGTGGCCAATACGGAAGGCCTTACCTTTAATCTTGCCTAAACCGGTGCCCAAGGAGAGATTAAATTTCTCGAGTGCATGTTTACGCAATTTATCAGCATCCAAGCCTTCTGGTGTAGCGATACAAGTCAGCACTGGAGAGAAGGTATCTTTATCTAAGCACTGATTCTCAAGGCCCCAGGCAGCCACCGCGTGACGGCAGGCTTGGGCCAAGCGTTGATGGCGGGCAAAGATATTATCTAAGCCTTCAGCCAACATCATCTCCATCGCTTCATGCAAGCCATACATCAGGTTGGTACTAGGAGTTGTTGGCCAGTAACCATTTTTATTAGATTCAATGATTTCATCCCAAGCCCAATAGGCTTTAGGCATCTTATTGTGCTTGCTTGCTTCAATCGCCTTGGGCGACAAAGCATTAAAACCAATTCCGGGCGGAAGCATCAAGCCTTTTTGTGATCCAGAGATGGTGACATCAGCGCCCCATTTGTCATGCTGAAAATCAGCAGCGCCTAAACCAGAAACACTATCAACCAATAACAAGGCAGGATGCTTAGCATCATCAATCGCTTTGCGTACTGCAGCGATATTGGAAGTTACACCCGTCGAAGTTTCGTTATGGACTACGCACACTGCTTTGATTTCATGGCCCGTATCTTTGCGAAGACGTTCTTCGATCACTGCAGCATCCACACCCCAACGCCAAGTGTCTTGACCAGGCTTACCAACCACCTCAGGATGTAAACCTAAGCGGGTTGCTAGTGCGCGCCATAAGTTAGCAAACTGACCAGTTTCATAAAAGAGGACTTTGTCACCAGGATTGAGCACATTAACTAATGCGCCTTCCCACGAGCCTGTTCCTGAAGCAGAGTAAACAATGACAGGCTGATCCGTTTTGAAAATCTTTTTCAGATTACTTAATACTGCTTTACCAAACTCACCAAACTCAGGGCCGCGGTGATCAATGGTTTGATAGCTGATAGCGCGCAGAACACGACTTGGCACTGGGCTAGGGCCTGGAATATGTAAAAAGTGTCGCCCTGAAGGGTGCGAGTCCAGTTTTAGCATTTTTAGTCTCTTGTTATGTGATTTTTATTGAAAAACAATGTTTTAATACATTTTCCCATACCTTGTTATATGAGCACCAATTCAACCCTAGCCCCTGAAATCGTCTCCCAGCTACGGAAAAATATCCGTGGCCAAGTGTTGACCGATACCCCAAGCCGGGGCCGCTATGCCACGGATGCCTCGATTTACCAGCAATTTCCGCTGGGGGTGGTCATTCCCGAGAGCGCCAGCGACATCGAAGCAGCCTTAGCAGTTGCCAGGGAGCATCGGATTCCGATCCTTCCTCGGGGCGGCGGCACCAGTCAATGTGGTCAGACCACTGGCGTTGCCTTAGTACTCGATAACACCCACTTCTTTCGCAAGAGTCTACAGATTGATCCTGAAAAAGGTTTTGCTGAAGTTGAGCCGGGGATGGTTCTGGATCATCTCAATGCCGAACTCAAAAAACATGGGCTGTGGTTTCCGGTCGATGTATCGACATCGGCGCAAGCGACGATTGGTGGAATGGCAGGAAATAATTCATGTGGCAGTCGTTCAATTGCCTACGGCAATATGGTACATAACGTTTTAGGTATTGATGCTTGGCTAGCGGATGGCAGCATCGCTCAATTTGGCAACTTTGCAAGCAGTACTGGCAAGGCAAAACAACTTGGTCAATTTGTGCAAGGTCTAGCTAATCAGTTACAACCTGAGATCGAGGCACGTTTCCCGAAAGTGATGAGACGCGTTGCAGGTTATAACTTGGATGTCTTTCATCCTCAAAGCGAATTACCCTATACCCCAGATGGCAGTGTTAATTTGTCGCACCTGCTTGTTGGTAGTGAAGGAAGCCTGGCTTACTTCAAGTCCCTCAAACTCAAACTCGCGCCACTACCCCAACACAAAGTCTTAGGCGTCGTGAACTTTGCCAGTTTTTATAAGGCCATGGATAGTGCGCAGCATATTGTCAAACTAGGCCCCACCGCAGTGGAGTTAGTGGATCGCACGATGATTGATCTGGCGCGCACGAATCCCAGCTTTAAGAAAACGATTGAAACTGCTTTAATTGATGCGCAAGGTACAACACCAGAGGCGATTCTACTGGTGGAGTTTTCTGGAGAAACACAAACAAGCTTGCTTGAGAAACTCAAGAGCCTAAAAACGCTAATGGGTGATCTAGGTCTGCCCGGTTCAGTGGTGCCAATGGCTGATGCCGGCATGCAAAAGAATTTATGGGAAGTGCGTAAGGCTGGCTTAAACATCATGATGAGTCTTAAAGGTGATGGCAAGCCTGTCAGCTTCATTGAAGACTGTGCCGTTCCGCTCGAGTCTCTTGCTGAATATACCCAAGCCCTGACCGAGGTCTTTGCTAAATATGGCTCACGCGGCACTTGGTATGCCCATGCATCCGTCGGCACACTGCACGTTCGCCCCATTCTGGACATGCGACGTGATGGTGCCCAGAAGATGCGCGCAGTGGCAGAAGAGGCTTCTGAGCTAGTGCGAAAATACAAAGGGGCTTATAGCGGTGAGCATGGTGATGGCCTGTGTCGTGGTGAGTGGATCTCATGGCAGTTTGGCCCAAAGATCACCGAGGCCTTAGCGCAAATCAAACAGGCATTCGATCCCAGTAATTTATTTAATCCGGGCAAGATCATCAATCCGCCCAAGATGGATGATGCAAGCTATTTCCGCTTCCCACCTGATTACAAAGTCATTCCCCTCAAACCCAGCTTAGATTGGTCAGCCTGGAATGTACAAAACAATCCAGTAACCGAAGAAATTACTACAGCAGGTAGCGGTGGCGATCCTGCACTCGGTTTAGCTAAAGCAGTCGAGATGTGCAATAACAATGGTCACTGCCGTAAATTTGATGCCGGCGTGATGTGTCCTAGCTATCGCGTGACCCGAGATGAAAAAGATCTCACCCGCGGTCGTGCTAATACCTTACGGCTTGCTTTATCGAATCAACTCGATACACACGATGAGCATTCACCATTAGGCAGCGATGCGATTAAAGAAGTCATGGATCTGTGCGTGAGCTGCAAAGCTTGTCGACGTGAATGTCCAACCGGCGTTGACATGGCGAAGATGAAAATTGAGTTCTTGCATGCTTACAAGAAACGGGTTGGCTTCACTATGCGGGATTGGTTAGTCGCTGCCTTACCCAAGTACGCACCGATTATCAGCAATATCCCGGGCTTACCTGCTTTACTCAATCTACGAAATCACCTGCCTCCAGTAGCGAAGCTACAAGAGTGGCTGATGGGTATCTCTGCACAAAGAAGTTTGCCGGTCTGGAAAAAAGAGACTCTCTGGAATGACAAATCTATTCTCCAAAAGTTGCAATACAGCCCAGCAGAACTGCATCAAGATGGTAAAGGGGTA
This sequence comes from Polynucleobacter paneuropaeus, assembly GCF_003261235.1. Taxonomy (NCBI): domain Bacteria; kingdom Pseudomonadati; phylum Pseudomonadota; class Betaproteobacteria; order Burkholderiales; family Burkholderiaceae; genus Polynucleobacter; species Polynucleobacter paneuropaeus. The sequence continues at coordinate 1,331,863 of NZ_CP030085.1, forward strand.
GTACTCCTAGCAGATAGCTTTAATGCCTATTTTGAAAACGAGAACCTACAGGCTGCCATTCAAGTCCTTCAGGCTGCCGGCTATCGTGTTCATATTCCACAGAAAACCACTCAGGCCAAAACAAGCTCAACAAGCGCTTGCTCAAAAGAGTTTTGTTGTGGTCGCACCTATCTTGCAGCAGGCATGGTCGATCAAGCCAAAGAGACATTAGGCGAATTAGTCGATTACTTGGTACCCTATGCGCAAGCTGGCATTCCGATTATTGGTCTCGAGCCCTCTTGCTTATTTACCCTCAAGGACGAAGCCTTAGTAATGGGCTTTGGTGATAAAGCGATTACCGTAAGCAAACAAGCGCAACTCTTAGAAGAATTTTTAGCAGCGCAAGCCAAAGACAATAAGCTGAGTCTGAATCTGAAGGCAGCGACTCGACCTGTACTCTTTCATGGTCACTGCCACCAAAAAGCCTTTGCTGCTGTGACTCCTGCGCTGGAGCTACTCAAACTCATTCCTAATGCCAATCCAGAACTCATTGAGTCCTCCTGCTGCGGTATGGCAGGTAGCTTTGGTTATGAGAGTGAGCACATCACTGTATCCAAACAAATGGCAGAGATGAGTCTTCTACCTACCATCAGAAAGTCGCCCAATAGCTGGATAGTCGCAGATGGCACGAGTTGCCGCCATCAAATTACCGATGGTACGCAAAGAGATGCAGTGCACATTGCCAAAATTCTGGCGGCCCATCTATAAGCAATTCTGCTAAATAAATCCCCCTGCATCTAAGGGGACGTATGAATTTCTTGAAACTCATAAAGCTAAAATAACTCCTCAGCCAAGGAGTTTTAGATCATCAAAGAAATACAGAAATTAAAAGTCTTCGATATTGCCCATTTTCTTGATGGTGAAGAAGTCCTGACTGAATACCTCTTACAAGTTACGCAGAATGGCGATACTGATGAGCTAATTTGGGTTCTTTGTCATATAGCTAGAACCGAATCCAGCCTTCAAATTAGCCCTCCCTAAATATGAATAATTTCATAAATTCATGCTATCATGCATTCATGCGGCATGAATACAGGAGAATGCTATGGGCATAGTTATAGATCGCCAGGTTATTAAATCCATAGGGTCGAGTGGACAGATATCCCTTGGTAAAGAGTATGCGGGACGTCAGGTTTTAATCGAAAACCCAGAGCCCGGTGTTTGGGTTATCAAAACAGCTACTGTTATTCCAGACAATGAGAAATGGATGCATACACCAGCAGCCAAAAAGAACCTCAGTAACGCCCTAGCCTGGGCTGAAAAAACACCTGCAAGAGCAAGCGATCTCACTAAATTAAAAATGAATAAAACTCATGTCGCGAAACGCAAGGCCTGAATTATTCATCGAACTAGATCTCAACAGCCCTGTCTTTCAATCAACCTGGGATGACTTGGAACTGATTGAACAAGAAAAAGCAGTAGCGACTTTTGAAAAAATTACACAGCTAACATGGAACCAAGCCTATCGCGATAAGGGCTTGAAATGGGAGAAAATTCACAGTATTCAACCTCCCAAAGGCGTAGAAGCGCTGTATTCATTTAGAGTAAGCAAATCAATTCGTGGAATTGGCTTTAGACAAGATCATTTTTTAAGGGTTTTATGGATTGAGCCTGATCATGATGCTGCTTATGGAAAAAAGTAACACCCACTATTGAGAGTCTCAACTCAAAGCTCCATAAAGAATCATCAGCAAAGTCCCCAGAAATAAAGCCGGGGTCAAGAGACGTCCAGGTCTATAAAGAGTCAGCCCAAGACTCAATCCGCAAATCAGAATCCGGGTCCAAACCGGCACGGTTTCTAATAAGCCGACGGGTAATAAAATTAATCGAATGGTTAAGGCTGCTACCATCGCATAGGTGACTGCTGAGAGCCAACGGAAGATCTCACTATCTTGATGAATGTGGCTCGAGAGCAAGACGCCAATTGCGCGACAGATATAAGTGCCAACACAGGCACCAATCAGAGCAGCCCCCAAAGACCATCCGCTTAGCATGTTATGCATTAGCCGATCACCCCTGGTTTCTTGCGCAAGACCTTACGATCAATATAGTAGGCAATCGTTCCAGCAATGACTGCAGAAGCGAGTAGACTGGTATCGCGGTCGATAAAATAAAAGATGGGGCCTAAGATGCAGCCTAAGCCAATCGCAATTCGATTGATCCAGGGCTTGACCTCTGCAAAAGTTAATAAGAAAAATAAAGGGTTGATAAAGACGAGGCCAAGTGTCACTGCAGTTGGCACAAGCGCTGCTAAGTAATAACCCAAGATCGTTGCAGGAATACTAATTAACCAACAGACCAAACCAAAGCCAACAAAATAACTCAGGCGATGCTTGACTTCAATACTTGAAAACTCGCGCATAGAAATAGCCCATGCGGTCATCGCCAATAGATGCACAGAGGCATAGAGATTTTTATTACGGTCCCGATCATGTAGCTGCGGAAATAAAGAAACCGTCATCGTAATAAAGCGGGTAGAAGTTAAGGTTACCGCCAAGATGATCGGCAATACTGAGGCTCCGCCAAGGACCATCTCCATGAGAACGACTTGGCCAGGCAAAGCAAACATCAGCAGCGTACTGAGCGCTGGGAACCACATATCTAGGCCGCTCGTTTTACCCATTGCTCCAAAACCCACCATGCCCGCAAACAGGACAATTGCAGGTGCACCAGCAGCATTCTTGAGCCCAGTTCGAAAAGCATCCTGGCGATTCTTGAAGCGCTCAGAAACGGATTTTTCTAGAGCTAACTCACCTGGATCTATATAGGGCTGCTGGGGTGATGACATAGCACTATTGTAAAAGGGTTTATACGGAATGATTAGACTGAGCCAAGGCCCATTCAATATGCTCAACGACAAGTGGTGGCGTATCAGCAGCAATATCTAAGGCGGCAATGAGCGCTTCCCGAATACCTTTTTTTTCTTCTTCAGGCGTATCTGAACCCAATGCATTGCCCAGTGCTACTGCTAAATTGCGACGCCACTTCGCATAGCCAATGCGCCGTATCGCACTGCCCTCATGATTGCGTTCAAACTGAACTTCAGTCCACGACCATAACTCTAAAAGTGAGGCACTACCCAAGCCATTACGAACTGCAAAATCAGGTAAGGTACTGCGCTGTGCAAATTTATTCCAGGGGCAAATGAGTTGGCAGTCATCGCAGCCATACACGCGGTTACCCATTGCTTTGCGAAACTCAATTGGGATAAGGTCGGGATTCTCAATCGTCAAATAAGAGATACACCGTCTTGCATCCAATGCATATGGTGCAGTAATGGCTTGTGTAGGACAGATATCAATACATGCACTGCAGCTCCCACAATGGTCTTCGATTTCTGTATCCAGTGGCAAAGGTATATCGACCAAGATCTCACCCAAGAAAAAAGTGGATCCTGCTTCTCTGTTGAGTAATAAAGTATGTTTACCGCGCCAACCCAATCCTGCTTTGCGAGCCAGCTCAACCTCCATTAATGGTGCAGAGTCGGTAAAGACGCGATAGCCAAAAGAACCAATCCTTGCTTCAATAGATTTTGCAAAATCTTGTAATCGCTGGCGCAAGATCTTGTGATAGTCACGACCGCGGGCGTAGATTGAGACTACCGCTTGATCGGGCTGAGCAAGACGCTGCCACTCTTGCTCAAAATCAACTTCGGGCGGTACATAGTTCATGCGTACACAAATCACTCGAGTAGTACCAGGCAAAAGTAGTTGCGGATCTGAGCGGAGCGCAGCATGGCGTTGCATATATTCCATATGACCATGGCGCCCGGCAGCAAGCCACTCTCGCAATTTATTCGTAGCCTCACCTAAATGGGTGTCGGTCACACGGACATCATCAAAACCAATGGCCCTGGCCTCTCCATCAAGCCATTGGCGTAACGAACCCAGTTGGGCGCTATCCAAGGTGGAGGGAGAAGATGAAGGTGAGCTCATGAATTAAGAATGTATAGCAATAATTGAATAAACTAGGCAAATACTATGACCCAGAGCCAAACCCAGATAAAGCATTGTAGGCAAGAAAGTGAGACTGCAGCTCTAGCCCAGTCTTTGGGGAATGCCCTCGTCAAAGTCCTAACAAGCAATATCAACCATCATCTCAATATTGCCCTCATCGGCGATCTAGGGGCTGGGAAGACCACTTTTGCACGTTATCTTATTCAAGGGATGGGACATCTTGGCAAAGTGAAGAGCCCGACATATGCGCTGTGTGAACCTTATCCAATTAATCTAGATCAGCAGCTGCTGACAGTCCATCACTTTGACCTCTATCGCATGCACTCTCCCCTCGAGTGGCAAGAGGCAGGTTTTACGGAATACTTTGATGCGCCAGGATTGTGTTTAGTCGAGTGGCCCGAGAAAGCAGAAAACACCCTGCCACCGTTTGATCTGCAGATGACATTGACTGCTGGCAATACCGAGCCTGAAAGAGTCATTACGCTACAAGCCAAGAGCATCCTTGGCGAGCAATTACTAAAGCAGATCTAAACGTTCATGAAAAAGCCCACTACACCAGCCAATCTCTCGAGACGTCAGCATCTCAAGACTTCGGCCAAGCTCTTGGGTTTTGTTCTCCTCTTAGGTGAGATGGACATTGCCTGGGGTGCCAAGATTCTGGGAGTGCGAATGTGGCCTTCAGAAGATTACACACGTATCACACTGGAGTCGGATACCCCTCTGCCCATTACTCAGCAAATGCTGACCAATCCCGATCGCTTAGTAGTCGATGTCCAGAACCTAGAACTCAATCCCACTCTCAAAGATATTGTGGCTAAAGTAAAACCCAACGACCCGTATGTGTCGCAAATTCGGGTGGGGCAATATCAGCCGAATGTTGTGCGCTTAGTCTTTGACCTCAAAGAGCCAGTGAAGCCGCAACTCTTTACCCTTGATCCGATTGGCGAGTATCAATACCGCATGGTGTTTGATCTTTACCCTACTACCCCACCTGATCCTTTAATGGAGTTAGTCAAAAGTAGTGCGCGCAAAGAGCAAGCACTCGTTAAATCCAATGAAGAGATTGATCAGATAGCCCAATTTGCCAATAAACCAGAAAAAGGTTCGCCAGTTGCCCAGGCCATTCCGGATGTCAAAGCCCCTCCAGCAACTGCCAAGTACAAGCGATTAATCACGATTGCGATTGATGCAGGGCATGGTGGTGAAGATCCTGGTGCCATAGGAGCAGCCGGCTCTAGAGAAAAGAATGTGGTGCTCTCGATTGCCAAGCGCCTCAATCAAAAGATTGAGAACGAAGACTATATGCGCCCTTTTTTAACTAGAGATGGTGATTACTTTGTCCCACTTCATGTCAGAGTCAGAAAAGCCCGTGCGGTGCAAGCTGATTTATTTGTATCGATTCATGCGGATGCTTTTATTGAAAGAAATGCTAAGGGTGCCTCAGTCTTTGCACTCTCGCAAATGGGGGCATCAAGTACTACCGCCAGATGGATGGCCAATAAAGAGAATGCTTCAGACCTGATTGGGGGGATCAATATCAAGACTCAAGATCGACAAGTGGCCAATCTCTTGCTCGATATGTCGACCACTGCTCAGATCAATGATTCGCTGCAGGTTGGCAATGCAGTTTTGAGACAAATTGGTGGTTTTGCAGCGCTTCATAAAGGCAAAGTAGAGCAAGCTAGCTTTGCAGTACTCAAAGCGCCGGATATTCCCTCGATCTTGGTCGAGACCGCCTTTATCAGCAATCCGCAAGAGGAGGCCAGACTCAATGATGATGCATATCAGGACCGAATTGCGGAGGCTATTTTGAAGGGAATTAAAGATTATTTCTCAAAGAATCCGCCAGTGGCAAGACGGGTGAACTCCTAAGCAAGGGGCTAGAAAGGCAGGGCCCGCAAGAGCCACTGAAGAAGTCGCAAGTCTTGCTATAATTTCCGTTTTACCGGGTCGGTAGCTCAGTCGGTAGAGCAGCGGACTTTTAATCCGTTGGTCGCGAGTTCGAATCTCGCCCGACCCACCAGTTATACAAAAGCCACCCTTGGGTGGCTTTTTTCTTTTAGCCTTAATATCGTTCACTAGTCACTCCAAAGCTTGCCTGCAGTAGCCCAGTCAGACTTTTTGACATCTTGGTAGATCACATCTACTGACTCAGCTGAACAGCCCATAATTTCTACTGCTGCCTCAGTAATCGCGATGGCATAGTCGCGCTTTACCTCATTACTCCGACCTTCAAATAATTGAATTTGTATCAATGGCATAGTGACTCCTCTTATTAAATACTAAGAATTTAACAACCAGCGCTGATATGCTGGCCACTCTATTTGACCCTCAAGATCGCCATCCATACAAAGCTGATCGAAGGTTCTGCTACAGACTTGATCATCAGGAAAAGCAATACTATTTAAGTCAAGAATTTTTAACTGAATAGAACAGGCTTTATCTAGAGTATGCATCAGATAAAACGCCTGCTGAATTGTTACCCCACAAACAAGACTGCCATGATTTCTTAATAACATCGCTTTTTTATTTGATAAGTTAGCTATCAGCTCTTTCTGCTCCTGCGAAGATAATGCTAATCCCTGATATGGATGGTAGGCAATATCTTGATAAAAACGCATTGCGTGTTGCGACAAAGGCAATAATCCTCGAATTTGCGCTGATAAAGCAATGCTAGATTCATTGTGCAAGTGAAAGATACAGAGAGCATCTTTCCGAGCTGCATGAACAGCGCCATGTATTACAAAACCCGAGATATTGACTGGTCCAGATCCCTGCAATATATTGCCTTTGGTATCAACTTTAACCAAGTTCAATGGAGTTACCTCATCAAACCTAAGACCAAATTGATTAATGAGGTAGGCATTAGACTCATTTGGTAACGCTGCAGAGATGTGAGTATAGATGCCATCATCCCAGTTCATTTTGGCAGCCAATCGATAGCATGTTGCTAAATCGATTCTAGTTTGGATTTCTGCCGATGAGAGTGCACCCAATCGATTCCAGGATTGCTTATCAATAGAGAAGTAATTTTCAATATCAGCCGTGAGCATTGCCAAAGTATATTTTAGGAACTATAAAATTGCCTGTCATACAGACTTTTCGGCAAATCCTGAGGCTGGTAGGCTGATGGCACAAAGCTGAATCACCCGAATCTGATGTTTAAACATGATGAATGATTATTAACTAATCAGACAAACAGATGCGATCGCTTATGGGGCAACCCATTGCTTCTGGAGTACTCTTCTCACCATGGGATCGAATGTCGATATGGGCTCGCTTTTGTACTTAGGATCGAATGAGATTTCATCATACTTTGCGCAAAACTCTACTGTTTGCTCGTATGCTGGATCTGATTTAAATTGATCGCGCGCATTAGGATCTGCGCCTATCTTGTCCCCATAAAAATAGGTTTGGAATAAACCATGCTGCATCAGCATCCAGTAATTATTCCTCGAGATAAATGGATGCAAGATTGAGCCAATCACCTCACCATGATTGAAGGGCCCTAAGGGTTCGGCAATATCATGAAATAGAGTCACCACAACATACTCTTCATCCTTACCATCGTGTAAGGCCCTAGTAGCTGCCTGAAGACAGTGCTCTTTTCGAGTGATGTTGTAGGCTGTATCTTTAGCAAGATTATCCAAAAGACCATAGAGCTTATCCGGCAAAGTTGCCAATGTATGCTCATGCACCTTTTTCATTACTTCAAAATCAGCTGCAGTACCTTGGTCCATTCTGGTGAAATGCATTTTGTCCATCAGTAGTCTTTCAAAAAATAGGCTTAATGGTTTGAGTCTTCAATAATATTACTACCTGAACAAGACAAAAACTGGCTTGGGATGAGATTTTTATTGCTTTGGTCTAATAACTGCTTCATCAGATGTTGAGCTTTTGTCACTCTCAGAAATGTTTGTCATTAGTTTTTGGGTGGGTGGCGCCATCTTGCTACCATTCCAAACTTGGCCACACCAGCACTCGTCCTGTTCATTAATGATACAAACACCTGATCCACAGCAACGATGATCTGGATTACTCATTTTTTATTTACCTTGTGAGCTTGTGACAAGCCGAAGAGCCATAGGGCCGATAGTCCTAGAGATGGGATGACGAAAGCGAGCAAATAGCTGGTAACTCACATTCAAGATGGGTCTTAAATAAGGTCTCGAGAAGAACCAAACCAATACTGGCAAGTTCGCTCTCTGATAGGCCTGCAAGAAGACCTCCACACCATTGATGAGTTTGCCACTCTCGTATTGGGCATACATCGAGGCCAAAGCTTGATCGCATGAAACGCCAACTTTACTCGGGTCGTACTGCCGTGAATTGATGTCTACAAAAGACAATAGGCCTGCTTGATTGCGTTTTGTTAAAAATAGAATCTCGGCCTGACATAGTGGGCAGGCGCCGTCATAAAATAAGGTGAGTTTTTCAAGCTGAATCATTTAAGCCTATATTAAGGCTTATTAATAAAGCGTGCTGACCACTTATTCAAGGATTTCATGCCACTACTAGCCACCTCATTTCGAGCCCTTGTGATTGGCTCCTCCGGATCGATTGGCTCAGCCTTGGTCAACCTATTGCAGGCTCATCCCGATTGTGAACACGTTGTTGGCATTCACCGTCAGTCGATGCCATCAATTGACTACGATGATTTAGCTTCCATTGCAGATGCCGCAAATGGGCTTGCTTCACAAGGACCTTTTCAGTTAATTATTAATACCATCGGTGTTTTACACAGTGAGCACTTCAGCCCTGAAAAACGTTTAGAGGATCTCACTGCTGATAGTCTGAGCACCCTCTTCAATACCAATACGATTGGTCCTGCCCTCACTCTGAAACATTTTGTCAAACTGCTCGATCCGCAGCATAGCGTGATGGCAACACTTTCAGCTAAGGTCGGAAGCATTGAAGACAATCGACTGGGTGGCTGGTACAGCTACCGAGCTTCAAAAGCGGCTCTCAACATGATTATCAAGACAGCAGCGATTGAACTGGCACGTACCAAACCTAATGCCGCCTTAATTGCTTTGCATCCAGGAACTGTGCAGTCCAGACTATCAAAACCTTTTGGTGGTGAAATGAAAGGAAGGCCTGCGCTGGAGGCTGCTAGCGATATGCTGAATGTTCTTTTAGCTCTTGAGAAAAGCGATAGCGGTTCTTTCTTGAGTTATTCAGGTGAAAAGCTCCCCTGGTAGCATTTTCTAGTGACTCACTTTTGCTTGTATTGAGTGGGGCAATATGCTCTAGTAACCAGCTTACTGCGCAGAGCCTGATGCTTGGTTGCTCGCCCCGAAACGCGCTCTCGCCAGATCTTGAATGAAGCTCGCTTTAATGACTTGCGCATTAGCACAATTACTGCAGATTCGGATAGTCCAAAGCTTTTCTCAATCGCATCAAATGGGGTTCTATCTTCCCAGGCCATTTCGATCACACGAGATAGATCTTCTGGAGATAGTTGAGGCTTAGCTGAATGCATATAGCAAATAGTTTTAGCGCAGATTAGCCCGCAGCAAACTCATGATGTCATCAAAAAACAGGATGACTCTATTTACCAAAAGAATCGGTAGCTTGAGGATGCTCAATAGACAGGCTTTCATAACTTGATGATAAAAGCTTCAGTACAGGCTGTCCACCAAAGACTTTTTATGGCCTAGTCCAGATTTAAAGCGGTAATCTATTTTTACTTTTTGGCAATAAAATGTCACTCCAAATGTCTTTAATCTCAAAACACCTTCTCGCTTTTTCGCTACTTTTAGCACTACTTTCTCATTCTGCATCTAGTAATGCTCAGAGCGCGATTGTCAATTCGCTCAATAATTATTTACAAAAAAGATCAGATGCGTTTATGACAATTACTGGTTATTCATTAACGCCTGACGTTACCACTGGCCAACTGAAAATCTATAATCCTGGAAATAGTGATACCAACCTACAGATGACCTCCGTAGGTGGCGGCGATGTTATCAGTCAAAACGTTCCGCTTTATTTGGAGGGCACGCTGGCTCTCAATCGCTTCGATCCCGTCTTTACAGGTAGCTCTGGCATTAGCTCAGTCAATATTCCTATGCACTGGAATAGCATTACCGGAACCGGAGGCGTCGGTTGGGATTTTCCACTAACAGAAGATCTCCGATTCAGACCAATTGCCAATGTCATGCTCGGGCATCTTGAGAGTGATGCCTCTATTGCAGCTAGATATATCAATAGCAACACGCAAGCCCAACTTAATTCCATGAGCTATGGTCGAATGAACACCTATGGTGTAGGTGGGTCCCTCATGCTTGATTATGAGCACTATCGGCCTGAACAAGAAATTGATATTGAACTTCGTTATACCAATATTCCCATTCAAACATTCGACACCTCACAAGGCTATCAGGGCTCTGCAGATTCCCAAAGTCTAGGCTTATGGGCACGCAGTCGCATCCCCACTCCTTTTACAGTCCTTGATAGACCTTTGAGAGCAGTTTTTGAATTAGCCCATACAGAATTTTTGGGTAATTTAAGAGGGGCACTGGGTTTTGATTCGCTATCTTCAGTTGGAACTGGTCTTGAAATCGATCGCAGTGCTTCAGACCCCTTATTCACGAGAGTGCGACTGATGTTTCGTTATCAATTCGGGCAAAACGTGCAAGGCACCTCAATCGGAATAGCGGCAAGTTTTTAAAACGCTAGCGCATATTAATAAGCAATACTTATTCGCCCCCAGTGACTGCTAACTCTTGCACCTCAAAGGGATCTCGACTGTCTTTAGAAGCTGGGCTATTGGCCTTAGTACCGGGTATTAATTCAAAATCGGGCTTAAAAATTGTCAGTGTGCTTTTTAGTTGATCAAAGGACTTTCGATCGCCATCGAATTTCACCCTACCATCAGCTAGCAATTGATCAAATGTAGCCTTACCACCCATGATCATTTCTAAATCACTGCGCTGGATTGTGATGGTCAAGTTAGGATTTTTAGCTTGCTGACCTTTAATATTGGTCAGCGCAGAATTGCTTAACTCAATCACAAACTTTTCTCCATTATCTGGAGTGACCAAATTAATTACAAACTGCATGCCATCTGCTTTTTTACTATCCATACTAATGGCCAAGGAATTGAGCCACAACTCAGTCGTCATCGCTTTGATCATATCTGGGCCATTCGATTTAGGTGGTACGCCTGCAGGCATCCCGTGACGTAGTTCATAAGCAGCGCCCAAAAAGCTATTGCGCACACTAGGACTCTCTTTTTGGTAACCGATTTGTTCATAGGTGTCGGCCAATAGATTTTTAGCGGGGATATTATTGGGCTGGGCATAAACCAGCTTATTTAAGAGCTCCATGGCTTCACGGTATTTACCTTGTGAATATAGCTGCTTGCTCTTGGCCATAATCTTTGTTGAGCCCCCCATCATCTCCACATACAGCGGAGCCGAATCTTTAGGCGATAGGGGAATCAAAGTGGCGGGATTGGCATCCCAATAACCCAAGTAGCGATTAATAACTGCGCGGCTATTATGCTCTTCTGAGCCATGATAGCTATGAGCAGCCCATTGAGTCTTCAGGCTCTCGGGTTGTTTGTAGACGTTTTGGATTTCATTAATCGTCACGCCCTGGTTAGCTAAGTGCAAGACTTCATTATTTAGATGAGCATAACTATCTCGTTGCGTACGCATGATCTGTTGAATACGCTCATTTCCCCAACGCGGCCAACTATGTGAGGCAAACATCACCTGAACATTGTCACCATAGCGATAGAGTGCATTATTAATATTTTTAGACCAAGCTAAAGCATCACGCACTAAAGCACCACGTAAGGTGTAAATGTTATGAATGGTTCCAGTAATGTTTTCTGCCGCCCAAAAGGCTTGAAACTGAGGAAAGTAGGTGTTCATCTCGGCAGGCGCTTCAGTGCCTGGGGTATTTTGGAACTCCATTACTACCCCATCAACCGTCATGGTTTCAAAAGGCTGATTAATGTAGCGATTAGGCTCAATCAAACCCAAATTACCTGAAGCAGTATTTTTGCCGATCGATTGGTCAACATGACCAAATGGACTGCGTGGCAATAACACACCATATTGGAAGAACATTCGACGCGTCATTGCATTACCAGCATAGACATTCTCTGCTACGGCATGTTCCATAAAGCCGGCGGGAGCAATAACTAATACCTTGCCGCTCTTCACGTCTTCCTCATTAACTACACCGCGTACACCACCGAAGTGATCTCCATGAGAATGCGAGTAAACCACTGCAACTACAGGACGCTTGCCTAATTTTTCATTGACCAGCTCCAAAGCAGCTCTGGCAGTTTCTTTTGCAGTCAGCGGATCAAACACAATCCATCCCGTGTCAGTCTTAATAAAACTGATATTTGCTAGATCAAATCCCCGTACCTGATAAATTTTTCCTGGCACCACTTCATACAAACCATAGGCCATATTTAAGATCGCCTGACGCTGCAAAGAGGGGTGAACGCTATCAAAATCTTTGCCTTGTAATAGGAAATCGTAGCTGCCCATATCCCACGCAACATTGCCCGCATCAGCCATGATCTGCTTATAAGCTGGGGCCGCTAAGAACCCCTTTTGCGCCTCTTCAAAATCACGCTTATCGTCAAATGGAAGTGTCTTACGAAGACCATTTTGTAATTCAATAGTAAAACTTGAGGGTAGCTTGCCTTTAGAGTCAAAGTGTTTGCCCTCCATTGCGCCAGGATCAGCAACCACCCCTCCGCCTCCGGCTGCATAAGCAAAATGAATACATAACAGGAATGCCGTGGCACAGGCCGAGGAAAGTAATTTTTTCATTATTATTTCTAGAGTTATTTTTTTACATAGTAAACCAGGATGGTGAAGAAATAAATTAATTTGCTGCCTGCGATTCTTGGGTGCCCTAGCCTAAGTTAATCTAAAATAGTAGCTTACGCTTCACTCACAAAGCCTAGAGGACGAAATGAGCCTAATCGAGAAATTACAGTGGCGCTATGCTACGAAGAAAATGGATTTGAGCAAAGCAGTGCCACAAGAAAAGCTGGATCAAATCCTGGAAGCTATCCGCCTAACGGCCAGCTCAAGCGGACTTCAACCTTATGAAGTATTGGTGATCACCAACCCCGAGATTCGCACCAAGATCAGGGCTATTGCTAATGATCAATCACAGATCACCGATTGCTCCCATTTGCTGGTATTTGCGGCTTGGGATACTTATACAGCCGACCGGATTAATCAAGCATTTGATATGACCGAGGAGATTCGCGACATCAAGACTGAAACGGGCAATGCTTATCGCCAGATGCTCTTGAAAAATTACCCAGCACGAGATCCTGAAGTCAATTTCACGCACGCTGCTAAGCAAGCCTATATTGGTCTGGGCACCGCCCTCATTGCAGCAGCTTATGAAGCGGTCGACAGCACACCAATGGAAGGCTTCGATCCTAAAGCCCTTGATGAGATTTTGGATCTGAAATCCCAAGGCTTACGCAGTGTTGTGATGCTTCCCCTGGGTTATCGCAAGGCCGATGAAGATTGGTTAGTCAATCTCAAGAAGGTGCGTCGTGCTAAGGATCACTTTATCCGCTGGATTAAGTAAAGCGGTATTCGATCAGCCAATAGCCACCCTCGGGTGGCTATTGTTTTGGATCCTGATTCTGATGTCGCTTACCATTCCACAAAGTGGCCTTCCCTAAGGCTACATAGTTCAAGGCAATGATGGCAGCAAACCAAAGCACTTCAGATATAAAGAAGGTGGATTGGTTACCGCTGCCATTTCGGTTATTACTATCAACCGCAAATAGGATTACGCCTGCAACAAAAGAGAGCGTGGCAATGATCGTGAAAATATCAAATAGCTTGGCAAAAAATGGTTTCATGGTGTATTAAATCAAGAAATTAATTAACGACGACTAAATGCCTTTTAATTGGTCAATCTTTTGAAAATATTTCTTAGCAAAATTTAATACTTGACCATCAGTGGGATGATCCACCGTTTCCACACCGACAATTTTCTTTGCAATTGCAGAATCGTGCGCTACGGCATGTTTATGCAATTCATTCTTGGCTGATCCTGGGCCAACAATCAGGATCTCATGCACATCTTTCACAGCACTAATCACTTTATGAAAGAAAGCATGCTCATCGGGCGCATTGCCGCTGCCGATTTCATTTGCCTTGTGATGCAGATGGGGGTGTGCACTATCAGCCTTAATCATCTGATTCAAGCTAGCATCAAAATACAGTACATGGGCTTCTCTGTGATCTACCCAGATAACAACGTGATTTGCTGACATGCTTACCCCTTTAGTTTTGGACTGTTAAGCAATTTTAATCGCCACTTCGCGTAATGCAATAGCTCGCAGAATCATGCCCTTTTCTTTTGGCTTAGTGCTCTTTTCCAATAGGGTTTTTAATTGTGTCAAATTGAGTGGGTAAAGACGCGTTTTCCCAGTCTTTGTGAGCATAGGGTCATTTTTTCTATTTCTTTGATTTTGTCCAGCTGCCATGATTTGCCCTTGTGTAATGAAATGAATGAGCCAATCTGTAGATAGCCTCAACCCCAATAGAGGGCACGGAGTAGTGATTCACTTCAGATTAACACCCTTTTTTATAAATAAGTTTTATATTTATTGATGTGAAAAATAGCCTTAAGTAACAAAGCGATTCATAATGAATTTCACCCCAAACAGACGGAGCATGTCATGAGCACAAAAATTGATATTGGTATTGATGAGAAAGATCGCAAAGCGATTGCTGAAGGTCTCTCTAAGCTATTAGCGGACAGCTATACCCTGTACCTGATGACACATAACTTTCACTGGAATGTGACAGGCCCCATGTTCAATACCTTGCATTTGATGTTCATGACCCAATACACCGAGCAGTGGGCTGCACTCGATCTGATTGCAGAACGTATTCGTGCCCTAGGTGAGCCAGCTCCGGCCACCTATAAGGAATACAGCAAACTCACTTCGATTGATGAGGTATCGGGCGTACCCAAGGCTATGGAAATGGTCAAACTTTTGGTTAAAGCCCAGGAAGCGACGTCTAAAACTGCTCGCAAGCTCTTCCCCTTGGTGGAAAAAGCCGGCGATCAACCCACCGCCGACCTACTAACCCAGCGTCAAAATATCCATGAGAAGACCGCTTGGATGCTCAGAAGCCTGTTGCAAGACTAATTCATCCACTAAAAAGCCCCTTATTTTCAGGGGCTTATCAATTTTGGCTATGACAATTCTGTCATAATTATAGTTTTTAGCTATCAATATAAATAACTGATAGCTTCCATAAATATTATTCATTGGACGGCTTGGCCCCCTTCCCGCAGAATGGATCCCGTTGTAACTCATTTGTAAACCCAGAAAGGAACTCTATGTCCATTATTAATACTCAAGTTCAGCCATTTAAGACTGAAGCTTTCCACAACGGTAAGTTCGTTACCGTTTCTGACGAGAGCATCAAAGGCAAGTGGTCTGTATTTATTTTTATGCCAGCAGCTTTCACATTCAATTGCCCTACCGAAATTGAAGATGCAGCTGACAACTATGCCGCCTTCCAAAAGATGGGCGCTGAAGTTTATATCATCACTACTGATACCCATTTTTCACATAAAGTGTGGCACGAGACTTCACCTGCAGTAGGTAAAGCGAAGTTCCCATTGGTTGGCGATCCAACCCATACTTTGACCAATGCCTTTGGCGTGCACATTCCTGAAGCAGGCCTGGCATTGCGTGGCACCTTCATCATCAATCCTGAAGGCGTTATCAAGACTGCAGAAATTCACTCTAATGAAATCGCTCGTGACGTTTCCGAAACATTGCGTAAGTTGAAGGCTGCTCAGTACACCGCTGCTCACCCAGGCGAAGTATGCCCAGCCAAGTGGAAAGAAGGCGAAGCAACTTTGACACCATCTTTGGATCTCGTAGGCAAGATCTAAGTTTAGGTTTGTTGTAGTTTGTATTAATTTGTATTAGCCAGACAGACTCTCTTCGGAGAGTCTATTGGAGAGGATCAAAAGTACTCTCCAATAGACTCATCAGAAATACAGGAAGCAAAGGAAAACATCATGTTAGATAGCAACATTAAGGCTCAATTAAAAACCTACTTCGAGAGAATCGTTGACCCTATCGTTTTGACGGCGAGTCTGAATGACGATCCCAAATCAGCTGAAATGCTTGAGCTCTTAAATGAAGTTGCTGAGCAGTCAGACAAGATTACTGTCAATACTGATGGTAATGGTGAGCATAAGCCCAGCTTTACCGTGGCTAAGACGGGAGATGCGGCTCGTATTACTTTTGCTGGCTTGCCCATGGGCCATGAGATGACTTCTTTCATATTAGCCATCCTGCAAGCAAGTGGCTATCCACCTAAAGTGGAAGAAGAGGTCTTAGATAGCATCCGTGGTTTATCAGAAAAGATGCGCTTTCAGACCTTTATCTCCCTGTCTTGCCACAACTGCCCTGACGTGGTTCAGGCCCTCAACTTGATGGCTGCACTCAATCCCAATATCGAACATGAAATGATCGATGGTGCCCTTTATCAAGGTTTGGTAGATCAATACCAAATCATGGCTGTGCCTACCGTGATTCTCAATGGTGAAGTGTATGGTCAAGGCCGTATGACTGTAGAAGAGATCGTCGCCAAACTGGATAGCGGTAATGCTAAAGAAGTCGCCAAGAAACTCAGTGCTAAAGAACCATTCGACATGCTGATTATTGGTGGCGGCCCTGCAGGATCTGCTGCAGCAATCTATTCAGCCCGTAAGGGTATTCGGACGGGCATCATTGCTGAGCGCTTCGGCGGTCAACTGATGGATACGCTCGGTATTGAGAACCTCATCTCCGTTAAAGAAACCGAGGGACCTAAGCTAACTCAGGCTTTGGAGCAAAACGTCAAAAGCTATGATGTCGACATCATGAATTTGCAACGTGCTAAAGCCTTGCGCAAGAGCGATGCAGGTTTAGAGGTCGAGCTTGAGAATGGTGCGATCCTCAAAAGCAAATCCATGATCATTAGTACCGGCGCTCGCTGGAGATCAATGAACGTACCTGGCGAAGACGAGTATCGTAATAAAGGCGTAGCCTATTGCCCACACTGCGATGGTCCCTTATACAAAGGCAAGCGTGTGGCAGTGATTGGGGGCGGTAACTCTGGCGTAGAGGCTGCCATTGATTTGGCCGGCATTGTTAGTCACGTGACCCTGATTGAGTTTGATAGCAAATTGCGGGCAGATGCCGTTCTTCAAAACAAGCTCAACAGCTTGCCGAACGTCACAGTACTGACTAGTGCGCTAACTACCGAAGCACTGGGCGATGGCAAGAAGATTAATGGCCTGCGCTATAAAGATCGTAATAAGGACAGCGAGCATGTGATTGAACTTGAAGGCATCTTTGTACAGATTGGCTTGTTGCCTAATACCGATTGGCTCAAAGGTACGGTTGATTTATCACCCCGTGGTGAGATTTTGATTAGCGATAAGGGTGAAACCTCATTGCCGGGCGTCTTTGCAGCAGGCGATTGCACTACTGTGCCCTATAAGCAAATCATCATCTCCATGGGTGAAGGTGCCAAGGCTTCTTTAGGGGCATTTGATTACCTGATTCGCTCTTCAGTTCCCGAGCCTGAATTAGTAGTCCACTAAGAGTTTGATAAGTCCTCAAGAAGAAGCCTGGCTATTGCTGGGCTTTTTCTTTTTACAAGCCTCAGAACAATACTTCACCTCTTCCCAATTCTTAGCCCAGGATTTTCTCCAGGCCATTTCTTTTTTACAGACCACGCAGATCTTGCTAGGTAGAAAAGATTTGTTGCCTTTGAAGGATGTGCTGGATTTAGAGCTCATCTAGATGATTCAAAATATGCTGTGCATGTAAGGTGATTTGTTTTTGATCCTCAGGACTAATCTTGTTTAAATTAGCCGTCATCAAACGCGTGCGAGGGTTGCCATCAAATTGTTTGCGGTGCTTAATCAAAAAATTCCAGTACAAATTGGTCACGGGGCATGCGGTTTCACCGAAGCGCACATCCGGTTTGTATTTGCAAGAGCTGCAGTAATTACTCATGCGCTTGATATAAGCGCCACTAGCAATATAGGGCTTACTCGTAAAGCGCCCACCATTAGCAAATAGTGCCATGCCAGCGGTATTAGGCAATTCCACCCACTCGATCGCATCAACATACACTGCCAAGTACCAATCACATACTGCTGAGGGCAAGATCTCTGCTAAGAGTCCAAAGTTACCGGTAACCATCAAGCGCTGAATGTGATGTGCATAGCCATACTGTAGAGTTTGACCAACCGTATCCTTCATGCAGTGCATTTGAGTGTCGCCTGTCCAATACCACTTGGGTAGTGATCGTTGATGATCATAAAAATTATCTTGGGCCATCTGCGGCATATCAAGGTAATACATTCCTCTGACAAACTCGCGCCAACCCAAAATCTGACGTATAAAGCCCTCGATATTGGATAGATCAAGAGCGTTTTTTTTCCAGGCCTTCAGTACCGCATCAATCACTTCGCGCGGATTGAGGAGCTTCAGATTTAATGAGCTCGATAACAGGGAGTGCCAACCAAAAGGCGTATCCGTCCACATCGCATCCTGAAAAATACCAAAGTTACGCAAGCGGTATTCAACAAAATAATCGAGCGCTTTTAATGCCTGCTCTCGGCTAACAGGCCAGTGGAATTGATCTAAAGAGCCAGGGTGCTCCGGATAGGTTTGATTAACGTATTTGATGACTTCTTGCGTAATCGCATCGGGTTTAAATTCAGCGGGGGCATCGGTAATCCCAGGGCCCTTCTTGGGATAGGGCTTGCGATTATCTTGATCAAAATTCCATTGCCCGCCCTCAGGGTTGCCTTCAGCATCAACCAAGATGGAATATTTCTTGCGCATTAAGCGATAGAAATACTCTAAGCGTAATTCTTTTTTATTCGCTGCCCATTCACGAAACTCGGCATGCGTACAAAAGAAGTGGCTGTCTTCCCGCATATCGAGCTGGATTTTGAATTCTGATGCTAAATCTTCAATCGCTTGTTTGAGCCGCCACTCGCCTGGCTCAACGCATACCAGATGTTGAATCTGATTTTGAGTCAAATGCTCGCGCAGCACCTCTGTAATCGTCTTAGAAGACTCTGAGTAGTAAGCCAGAGGATATTTTTTATCTTTGAGCTTCTGCGCAAAGTGCCGCATGGCCGATAGAAATAATGCAATCTTGGCTTTATGAGACCAGACATATTGGGCCTCATTGGCTGACTCCACCATGATGATTTGATCATGCTGTGAATCAAATCCTTTTAGGGCCGCTCCGTTTAAATCGAGTTGATCCCCGAGGATAAGAACGAGTTTCTTATTGCTCTTCTTCAACAATAGCCCAGGTGCTATCACCCAACTTTTTGACTGCCATCAAATAAGACCAGTTATCTGGAATACCGCAACTCCAATTATTGGGCGCATTCTGAATCAGCATATTGACTGCGTTACGGCCATCGTAATACAGGTAATAGGTTTTGCCATGAATCGGATTAAAACCAAACTTAGCACAGTGAACCATCTCAGTAGCATCGAGTCTGGCTTGCAAGGCTCGTGCCTGCTTCATTAAGACCTCTGCCTGCTCCATGATGCGGTCGTATTCTAGCTTGGCATTTTGCCGAGCGACATTGACTGCCTTATCTTTCTCCTCGACTACTTTAATAGGAGCAAAGACAGGCGCCCCCACTTCCATGGGGTACTCAATAGCAGCATGTCTGGCTGGATCGGTATCTTCTATTCTCATTGGTGCGTTAGCTAGCCTTAATGGCTATTCTTTTGAGATTCTTTCAGCTTGTCTGCGCTTCTTTGCTGAAAATCGACCATCGAGTGATAGCCCATTTGATAGCAAGGGCAGTGATGCCCCAAAATCCAGCGCGCTAATTTAATCCGAATTGCCTTAATCATCCTGTCTCTCCTGAAAGCCCTGAGGCTTGATCTGACTGCCTCAATTATGAATCCAACCCGAAATTCTTGCTGTAAGCCCCATTTCAAGCAAATTTAGGCGTTTTTTCTTACACTTAGGAGTCTGATTAGATAACTCACGCACTCAACACTACCGAAAGTAGCAATGACCAAAGAAGTTGCTCTAAACGTACTGGGCGAGCCCCTAGTTCCCTGCTCTTTTGACCCCTTAACTGGCTTCTTTCGAGACGGCTGCTGCAAAACTGATGACAACGATCTTGGTAGACACCTGGTCTGCGCGATTGTCTCCAAACCATTCCTGCAATTTAGTCTTGAGAGAGGAAATGACCTCATCACCCCACGACCGGAATTTCAGTTTCCGGGGCTAGTCTCAGGTGATCAATGGTGTTTGTGTATTAGTCGCTGGGCAGAAGCACTAGCAGCCGATTGCGCCCCACAAATTAAACTGGAGAGCACGCATATCAATGCACTCAAAACGGTTCCTCTCGAAACTTTGAAGCAATATGCGCTAGCTGAGTGAAGGCTTTTCTCTAGGACAGTGCTTTTCATTAGAAAAATATGCTCGGTAAGATTCGGAAAAAATTGATTGAGTCTGAGCCCTCGAAGACGGTGCAGGCAAGCCCCATCATCTGCCCCATTTGCGATAGAGCAATCCCGCAGTCACAAAAAGATGCTCATCACCTCATCCCTAAATCCAAAGGAGGTAAGGCAACGGAGTATCTGCATCGGATCTGTCATCGGCAAATTCATGCTCTGTTTAACGAGACAGAGCTTGCCAGGAAACTCAATACGGCAGAGTCACTCAAAGAACATCCAGATATGCAAAAATTTATTGGCTGGGTAAAGACCAAGCCAGATTCTTTCTATCAAAGAACTTCAAAAAGTGACCGGATTAAAAAGCTTGATCTGTAGTCGAGCAATCAGCATCTAACCTAAACAAGCCTTAATTTCAGAAATTAACTGGGGTAGTTGATCTTGTCTGACAAACTGCCCGAGCTCGATGTTTTCTTTCTCTGAGCTCAGTACAAAGATTTTGGGCTTATCCCTAGAAAGTAGTATTTGGGTCCAACGACTATTGAATTTATATTCTTTGGTTTTACTGCCAATGAATTTAGTAATCTTGAGAACCGTACCATCAATCTGTATCTCCTCAAAATCGAGGGCGTGTCGTGCATAGATTAAAAAGCCTAAGGTCAGTGCGCACAACTCAATACAGGTAAAGATGATGATCATCCATATCCCCACAATCAGAAAGCCTATGCCCACTAGCAGGGAGAAAAAGACCAGGACAGCGTAAAACTGAAAGAGCTGTTTCGGTGTCAGTGCGCAGTTGCGCTGCATTCGCCAGGTTTTCATATCAGATCAATAGCGACTAGGCTTTGAGATATGCCCCATAAATACCGTAAGCAGCACCTAACCAAAGTCCTACGATGACCAGTAGAGAGAGCAGAAAGCCGTACCCTCGTTTAGCCGGGTTAGTTTGATAGGCAATGGCATACCAAATGCGGCCAAGCAGCCAAATCATCCCAGAGTCTCCTGCACCCTTATCGCCAATGAAAATAGCGTATAGCCATAAGGCAGGCAAAAACATCAAAACATTTTCAATCGTATTGAGCTGAATACGATAAGCCCGTTCAAACATCTCATGCCCTAGTACTGCAGGGGCTTTAATTTGATATTTGCCACGCGCTCTACCGACATTGAAAGTCACTGCAAATAACAGCGCTACAGTAAGTAAGGTGATAAACGCGGTATAGAGATAGGCTTGCATAGAATTCTCCTAAAAGGGTATTCTAATTAGATTTCAGCAAGCCCGCTGAGCTACATACCCTCCAAGGCATGCCATCCAAAACTGAGGAGTGGCAATAAATCGGCAGCAAATCCCGTGATCTCTTTTAGGAGTGTATTTGAGTAAATCACTGAACGGGGCAAAGGTTTGCGAACAATCCAGCCCTTCAACTTAACGGCTTTTTCTACCTCCTCCGGAACATTCTCTAGACCCCGAGGGATGCGCGCAAGACTATTTGAATAATCAAGCTCATAGCCTTTTTTCTTTAAAG
The DNA here is from genome assembly GCF_003261235.1 of Polynucleobacter paneuropaeus. Classification (NCBI taxonomy): domain Bacteria; kingdom Pseudomonadati; phylum Pseudomonadota; class Betaproteobacteria; order Burkholderiales; family Burkholderiaceae; genus Polynucleobacter; species Polynucleobacter paneuropaeus. Next base: position 1,353,858 of record NZ_CP030085.1, read on the forward strand.
CTTTCTCTATTGCTAGCCAAGCTTTGGGATTGCCCATAATGTCCAAACGTAGCTTCTTAAGCACATGACTTTCTGGCTGCAAATAGCCGGCGGCAACTCGGCAACCCAGGGGATCAAGGCGGAAATATAAAACACCTGAGGAATACTTATCACCAGTACGGGTAAATAAGCCACTAGCATGCATATTGTAAGGATGCTTGGCTTTAGAGAATCGAGCATCTCGATTGATTCGATACAGTGATTTTTTTGGATCCCCCCAAAGCGGGATATCTTTGTTAGCCAAAGCATCAGACAGCGCTACTGTAAAGCCCTTCATGGGCTCACGAACGTATTGCTCATATTCATGGCGATGCTCAGCAAACCAAATCCGGTTTTGGTTTTCGGTTAAAGCCTCAAGAAACTGAAAGGCTTCAGGCTTAAAGCCTGAAAACGGACTTTTCATTATCGTTATAAATTAAACTTGCTAAATGGGCAATGTCAAAATATGCTAACAGACTAGATTTACCAGATACTATTTATTTATATATGCGGGGAACACTATGCACTATGCGGTGATCAAATTTCTACTTCAATTTTCAGATATTGGTCTTCGTATTTGGCTATCTACGATCGTTTTATCACTCTGCTTTTTAGTCTACTTTGTATTTCAGAAAATTACCCCAAAGTATCTATTTGGCGAGGATTCTGAATATGCTGGCTACATTTATAACGCCATGGGTGTTGTATTTAGTCTGATATTCGCATTCATTACAGTGCTAGTTTGGCAAAACTACAATAATGTGAGTGATGCCACATTTAAAGAGGCTAGTAAGCTCAATAATATTTATCGCCTACTTTCTGCACTTCCGCCGGAGATTGACCGAGCGGAAAAAGCAGCTCTCATTGATTACACACAATCGGTCATTACTGATGAATGGCCTTTACTTAGTAAAAATCAATTCAGCATTCCTACTTATGAAAAATTCTTAAAAATTGAAAACGATATTGTTCGCTTTCAACCAAAAAATGCGGGTCAGGCTAACGCACACTTAGTACTACTGCAAACGGTTACAGAATATCTTGAATTAAGACGTAGCCGAATTTATAGCGCCCGTTTTGCTCTAGATCCTCCTGCAGGAATTGGCTTAATCAGCAGCTCACTCGTCTTTTTATTATTCTCCTGTTTATTTAAAATGAATTCAGGGCGTACTCATTTAGTCTTAATCGGATTTTTAGGCCTAACGATTGTGGGTGTGCTCTATTTCTTATTGCTCTACATTCATCCTTTCCTAGGGCCAATGGCGATCAGTCCAGAGCCTTTTGAGCAACTGCTCAAATTTACTTGGAATCACTGAGCTAGCAGAAAGTACTAATGTAATTTAACAATCGAATCAGTACGACGATGAATTAATCTACTGATCGTATCGAGCGTTACCTTGATCCAGCCATGCAGTGCCAGCTGATGCAATTTGTAGAGACTCAAATACATCAGCTTGGCAAAGAGGCCGTCCACCATGAGACTGCCCCCAATCAAGCCACCCATCATGCTGCCAACACTGCTAAATTCTCCCAGAGAAACGAGCGAGCCAAAGTCACGATAGTGATAGGCCTTGAGTTGCTTGCCAGCAATGATGCTATCGATCTCTTTATAAATATGGCTAGCCTGTTGATGCGCAGCTTGTGCTCGAGGCGGAACAATACCGCCTTTTCCACCATTAGCCTCTTCCCAAGGACAAGCAGCACAGTCTCCCATTGCAAAAATATGGGGATCTCTAGTAGTTTGCAAAGTGGGTAGTACGGTCAGCTGATTGCTTTGATTTGTCTCAAGGCCACCAAAGTCTTTTAAGAATGCAGGCGCTTTGACTCCTGCAGCCCAAACGATAAGCTCAGCAGGTATCACAGTGCCATTGGCTAGATAAATTTGCTGGGGCAATACTTTTTCCACCTTAGCGCTAGTCATTACCTCTACACCCAACTCATCTAAGAGATTCTCTGCTGCACTGGAGATCCGCTCCGAAAGGGCTGGCAAGATTCTAGGCGCAGCTTCAAGCAAAATGACTTTGAGGTCTTTATTGGGATCGACGCGATCTAATCCATAAGAAATCACTGCCCTAGTCGTACGGTGTAGTTCAGCAGCTAACTCTACTCCCGTAGCACCCGCTCCAATAATTGCCACATGCAATTGGCCTGGCGCTAAAGGGGTAGTCTGAGTTTGCGCCCGCAAGCAAGCATTGATCATCTTCAAGTGAAAGCGCTTGGCATCAGTCTGTGACTCTAGGCGAATCGAGTATTGCTCTACTCCAGGCGTTCCGAAATCATTTGTCAGACTGCCAATGGCAATAATCAGGGTATCGTATTTGATCCACTGCTCAGGTGTAACGAGCTCTCCTGACTCATCAATAAAGGCGGCAATTTGGATTTGCTCTTTGCTGCGATCAATATTGATTAACTCGCCGAGCCTGAATGAGAAATGGTGCCAATGGGCTTGTGCAATGTAATCGAGCTCTTGATCGCCCAGATCCATACTACCTGCAGCAATCTCGTGTAGCTTAGGTTTCCAGATATGGGTCCGGTTGCGATCGATCAGGGTTACGCTCACCTTTTTGCCACCACTTTGACGTGAGGCATAACGGTCGCCCAGCTTGGTTGCCAACTCTAGGCCGCCAGCACCCCCACCAACAATCACTATCCGATATGTCTCACTCATGCATTAACTCCAATATGGTCAAACGGGGATTTTTTAGGTCATCCCTTTTCTGTTATTTAACCACTAAATCCCACAAGCCCCTGTCCCTTGAGCTTGGGGAAGCTAAAAATGGTGACGACCCCGATAAACTAGGGTTTGCACCCAAGATAAGCTGCTCCAAAACCATTACGATCATCTCGTTGATACCCCCCCTTTTTTAGGAGATGAATTTTGAATACCTTGATTGATCGAGTTGATCACCTTGTTCTGACTGTGAACGATATTGAGACTACTACCCAGTTTTATGAAAAAGCATTTGGCTTTGAACGTGAATTCTTCAAAGGGCCTGAAGGGCAACCTCGCTATGCCCTACTTTTTGGTCAACAAAAAATTAACCTACAAGATCGCGCTACTGAAACTCCAACCAAAGCTAAAGTTCCTACTCTAGGTTCAGGCGATTTTTGTCTTATTAGCAAAGTACCCCTCGATGAAGTCATCGCTCATCTGAAGCAAGCCAATATTGCAATTGATGTAGGACCCGTTTCTCGTCGTGGTGCATTAGGGCCTATTCGCTCAATCTATCTACGCGATCCTGATGGCAATCTCGTTGAGGTTGCTGAATATGTATAAAGCAATACAAAAGATTTTTACTCTCTTATTGGTTTCGGGAGTTTTACTCCCCCTTACTCCAGCAATTGGAGCAGAGACGTGGCCCGCACCCAATAAAACGATTGTTATTATTAACCCCTTCGCTCCTGGTGGCGCAGTAGATGCTTTCACGAGACCTATTGCTAAACAGCTCACTACCCAGTTGGGTGATTCAGTCATTGTCGATAACAAGAGTGGTGCAGGAGGTACATTGGGTGCCGCTATTGCAGCCAAAATGGCACCCGATGGTTACACCTGGTTTGGTGGCGCAGTGCATCACACGATTGCGCAATCACTCTACCCTAACCTCAGTTATGACATCACAAAAGATTTTGAGCCGATTGCTGTTCTAGGCAGCGTGCCGCAAGTCATTGTGATCAATCCCAATAAGTTTGGTACTACTGATCTCAAAACCATCATCGCAATCATTCAGAAGAATCCTGGTAAATATAACTACGGTTCAGCAGGCAATGGCACTTCTCAACATTTGGCTGGTGAACTTTTTAAACAATTAACTAAGACCGATATCACCCACGTGCCTTATCGGGGAGCTGGACCTGCTCTGCAAGATTTGGTTGCGGGTCAGCTCGATATGATGTTTGATACCCTGGCAGCCGCTGGGCCCTTCATTAAAAATGGTCAAATCATTGCGGTCGCGGTTGCAGCGCCCAAAAGGGTGGAAGGTTTTCCAGACATCCCTACCGCCGCTGAAGCAGGACTGCCCAATTACAACGTAGCCAGTTGGTATGCACTCTGGGGCATAAAAGGCACTAACCCTGTAATCCTCGATAAGATGGCAGCAGCCGTGCAGCAGGCCCTTAATTCCGATGAAATCAAAGAGCGCTGGATCGCCATGGGCGCAAGCGCCCCTAAGATGTCACGAGTAGAGTTTGGCAAATTTGTTAACCAAGAAGTGATTCGTTGGCGCCAAGTTGTCAAGACCTCAAATATCCACCTAGACTGAGTAAAGCATGAAGCCTCTTCCTAAAGTCCTTGCCTTTGATGTTTTTGGTACTGTTGTGGACTGGCATGGCTCGATTGCCGCTGAAGTCAAACGGATTGGCCTAAATGCTGATCCTGATGCTTTTGCTACTGCCTGGCGCAATGGCTATCGGCCCGCTATGGCTCGAGTGCGATCTGGTGAACTACCTTGGACCAAGATTGATGACTTACATAGATTGATTTTGGATGGCGTCTTAAACGAATTTGCTATCACCCATTTATCTGAGGACGAGAAAAAGCATCTCAATCTCGTGTGGCATCGCCTCCTACCTTGGGAAGATACGATCGCAGGACTATCGCGTCTGAAAAGTAAATTCACTATCGTCACTCTATCTAATGGCAACTTAGGCTTGCTTGCCAATATGGCAAAAAATGCTGGGCTACCTTGGGATCTCATTTTGTCAGCTGAAGTCTTTCGGCATTACAAACCTGATCCCGAAACCTATTTAGGCGTAGCAAGTACCTTTGATATTGCGCCTGAGGAAGTGATGCTCGTAGCGGCCCACAAAGACGACCTTCTGGCAGCAAGTAAGTGTGGATTACAAACTGCCTTTATCGAAAGGCCCCTCGAGTTTGGGAAAAATGTGCAGCGAGATGATCTTGCAATTGAAAGCTTTACTAGCTATCACACTAAGAATTTTTTAGATCTAGCAGACCAGTTAGGCTGTTAGGCATTTACTAATAAGCCAGTTCCAATTGTGAAGTTCCCAATTTTTTGAGCTGCATTAAATCCAGACTTGTACAGAAGATCTAAAACTTCTTCTTCAGCATCTGACGCACAAGCAATTAGTAATCCACCACTCGTCTGAGGATCACTCAACAGATTGCGCTGCCAATTCTGTAAATTGGGTGCACTGACTTCATTGCCATAGCTTGTCCAATTACGAGTCGATGCCCCGGTAAAAATATCTTGTTGAACAAGTTCAAGAGCCTCTTCAATGATTGGTATTGCCTCCCAATCAATGGTGGCTTGCAGTTTTGCTCCACGCGCAAGTTCTAATAAATGCCCCGCTAAACCAAAGCCTGTTACATCGGTTAAAGCGTGAACTTGTGGCATCTGCGCCAAGGCTTGGCCAGGACGATTGAGTTGGGTCGTTAAGGCCAACATGGCCTGATAACCTTTTTCGGATAGCTGTTCTTTTTTCAGTGCTGCCGACAATATACCTACACCTAATGGCTTGCTCAAGATAATGCTATCCCCGAGTTGCGCTCCTGTATTCCGCTTGAGATTTTTTGGATCAACAATACCGATGACTACTAAGCCATAAATCGGTTCAACCGAATCAATTGAGTGGCCGCCCGCAACCATAATGCCTGCCTCTGCACAAACAGATGTGCCACCTGCCGTAATTTTCTGAATCACTTCCAGCGGTATAACGTCGATAGGCATTCCCAATAAAGCCAAGGCAAAGAGTGGTTGAGCACCCATTGCGTAAATATCGGAGATAGCATTCGTAGCGGCAATGCGTCCAAACTGAAAAGGGTCATCGACGATCGGCATAAAAAAATCGGTTGTCGCCACAATTGCTTGATGCTCATTAATTTGATAGACCGCAGCATCTTCATTGTTATCCGAGCCCGCTAAGAGTTCGGCAGGAATATTTCCCAGAGAAGTATTCTGCAGAATTTCACTGAGAACACCTGGAGCGATTTTGCAACCACAACCACCGCCATGCGATAAAGAAGTGAGACGTCCGTTAAAGGCTAAAGATGTCATATCGGATCAATGTGGGTCATCACATTCAGTACGGGCAATTCAGCTTTGACCTGATTTGCAGCTGTGAGCGCGATATCGTGACCGACCTGAACCGTTGCATTGGCATCCACTTCAATATGCACGTCGACCAAAATCATATCGCCCATTTTACGGGTTCTCAGATCATGGCAACCCAGGACTCCTTCGGTCGACAGAATTATTTTCTCAATATGTTGATGCTCTTCTTCAGATACCGCACGATCCATTAAATCATTTAAGGCATCCCAGCTAAAGGACCAACCGGTTCGAATAATCATCAGACCAACAATGAGCGCGCCGACTGAATCTAAAATAGGAAAACCTAATAAGGCGCCCACGATACCTACTGAGACAACCAAGGAAGAGGCGGCATCTGAGCGTGCATGCCATGCATTGGCTACCAACATACTCGAACGTACTCGCTTCGCAACTGCAAGCATGTATCTGAAGAGGATCTCTTTGGCTACCAGCGAGCCTAAAGCAACATACAAAGCCAAGATCGATATTTGACTAGGGGCAATGGGATTGACAATCTTATGGCCAGCACTCCACAGCATACCCAAAGCAACCACTAACAAAGAGATACCTAGAAATAATGAAGCAGCAGTTTCATAACGTTGATGTCCGTAATGATGATCTTCGTCTGCATCTTTAGCACTGTGATGATTTGCAAAGAGAACTACAAAATCAGCAATCAGATCCGTCAGTGAGTGAATACCATCAGCGATCAAGCCTTGCGACCCTGAAAGTAGACCAGCAAAAACTTGGGATACCGTGAGGGTGAGATTAACTGCTACGCTAACTAAAGTACTTTTTTTAGCAGCGCTTTGTTTCTCAGCCGATGCGTCTTCGGGGTTTTCGATTAAATCATCCATAAGGGCATCTTAATACTCGAGTATGAGTATTGGGCGTCAATTGAGGCAGACTGGAATTACTTAAGGCCTTTATTCCAATTACGGTCTTGGAATACAGATTTAGGTTGGTAAGCCTCTTCCACTTCAACCTCAACCACGGGGGGTTGTGCTGGCTTCTTGACGGCGGAAGTCGACTTTGCGGATGGCGCAGTAGTTGACTGGATCGTCGACTTGACGGTTTCTAAATCTACAACATTGGAGGTATCGGTTTTCTTTTTCACGGGACTATTTTAGCAATTTTGTTCATTTTTTGCACCCTCATTCTGCTTTCTGAGCCGTAAGACCCAAAAAGCCTTAGCTAAAGACATCTTTTTTTGCTATGCTGGGTTTTCTAATCAGCATCACCCAACACTCCACAAGGGATCTTTATGAATACCGATAATCAAAACCCTGGCGATGAAGACTTTGATTATGGCTGCGAATGCGCCATGACTTTACTCAATGAGCCTACTGAAGATTGTCTCAATGATCTGATTGATGAGCTGGATGAAGATGGCATGATTTCTACTGAGGTGGTGTATGGCCTCTTAGCCACCATCTTGATGAGCATTACTTCTGAAGAGAGTGGCGAGGAAGAGCATTAAGCAGGATTTTGAATTTGATTAGCAAAGGCATCCATCGCTTTTGCCAACTCAATATCCAGTGTCGTCACATCATTCGCTGAATGCGTACGTAATTGCACCTTGACTTGATTCCAGCTATTGGACCAATCAGGATGGTGGTCAATTTTTTCAGCATATCCTGCGCATAGTGTCATAAAAGCAAACGCCGCTTCAAAATCCTTGAAAACAAAAATGCGTGACAAGGTTCTCGTAAGGAGATCAATCTGCCAATCTGGCAAAGTAGTCTTAAAGTCAAATTGATGGATATCTACACTATTGTTCATTCAACGCTCTTTGCTAATTGTTGTAAGTCCGACTCAGAGAGCCAATGCCACTGACCTTCTGCTAAATCTACTGGCATCGAGTACGCACCGATTTGGGTGCGATGCAATTGCGCTACATGATTGCCAACTGCGGCCATCATGCGTTTAACTTGGTGGTAGCGCCCCTCTACGATCGTCATCGCCAAACGGTGCTCATCAATCTGTTCGCAAGCCTTTGCAAAGCAAGGCTTTGGATCGTCATCCAAGATGACCCCCTTCAATAAATGATCTAGTTGTTTGCCCTGAATCGGCTCGGCTGTCGTAATTTCATAAACTTTGCCAATATTCTTCTTGGGCGTAGTCATCTTGTGAATAAATTGACCGTCATCTGAAATCAATAACAAGCCCGTAGTATCAAAATCTAAACGCCCTACGCATTGCAGACCACGCTCAACAAAAGGTCTGGGCAATAAGCTGTAGACACTGGGATGATGCGTGGTTTTATGAGAGCACTCGTAGTTCGTTGGTTTATGAAAAGCAATATAGGCCTTCTCATGAAATTCCCAATCTTGACCCTCTACATTCAGAATCAAACCTTCCGTTGAGATACGCTCTTCTGGATCTTCGGCCAAAACGCCATTGACTTTCACAAGATCGGCGTAAACCAAGTCGCTACAGTAACGTCGTGTACCAAAGCCCTGACTAAACAGAATTTTTTCGAGGGAGACTGGTTTTGCCATAAGAATGGTTTGCTACAGCCTACAACTTGCCCCGATGAATCTGCAAAGCACCAAAGCTTTGCTGAACTGGCATCACCTCCAGCACGTTGATATTCATATGCGCTGGCAGAGTAGCAGACCAATAAATAGTTTCAGCAATTTCATCGGCACTCAGGGCGTGCACGCCTTCGTAAACATTATTCGCTTTGCTGTCGTCACCCTTGAAGCGGACATTAGAAAACTCAGTGCCAGAGCACATGCCAGGTTCAATACAAGTGACCCGAATCGGAGTGCCGACTAAATCTGCACGTAAGTTCAAACTAAATTGCTGAACAAATGCCTTGGTTGCACCATAGGTATTGCCACCAGGATAGGGATAGTTTGCAGCTACTGAGCCTAAATTGATGACATGCCCTAACTTGCGCTCCACCATGCCAGGTAAAAAAGCCCGCGTCATATGAACTAGACCTTTGATATTGGTATCGATCATACGATCCCAATCCGATAAATCGGCTTTGTGCGCAGGCTCAAGTCCAAGCGCCAGTCCAGCGTTATTGACCAAGATGCTCACTTTTGCAAAAGCAGCAGGCAAATTGCTAGGCAATTGATCAACTTGGTTGCTATCACAGACATCTAACACGAGAGTGAGTAATTTGTCTTGTTGTTCACTTGGTAATGATTTTTTGAGCGCTGCGAGTCGGTCGATTCTTCTGCCTGCCGCAATGACTTTATGGCCATGCTTTAAGAAACGCCTCGCAGCAGCCTCACCAAATCCTGCAGTTGCCCCGGTAACTAGTACGGTATGTTCCATATTCTTCTTTTCTTCATTTACTTACTTTAATATTAAAGCCTTCAGTAATTTAACGCTCAACAAGGCTGCAGCCCTGAATACAATTCGACTTCTCTTCGCATCGTGTTGCATTGCATGGGCTAGCGCTACTTTTGCAAGCGATGCCAGCTCAAGCTCGGACACAGATAATCAGCACATTTTAGAGTTTTGGGGCTATCACGCCTATATGGGTACGGAAACGTACTCGGATACCCTGCTACTTCGTTATTACCAGCCCCTGGAGTTTGATCAATGGCGCGGCACTCTCAGGCTCGATACGTCGAATGTATCGGTCTACTCTCATAGCCCAAGCGAGGGTGGGGTCGATCATCATGGTGCTGGGACCACTTTTTTAACTGCCTGGGGAACGGTTGCAAACTTCAATCAATCTTGGAGTAGTAGCGCAGGTGGTCGAGTCATTTTGCCGGTTGCCCTCAGTAATCAGTGGGTGGCAGGCCCACAAGTAGGCGCCTCATACAAACCTCCTCTTGGTTCACAAACTTGGCTGGCAGATTTTTCACCACTAACGAGATATATGTATGGCTTTGATGTACAAAACAATACTGGCCCAGGCAATCCCAGCCCTTCTCCTGCGGTGCGGCGGCTTGAGTTGTATCCCACTGTTGGTATTCAGTTAGCGCCCAATACTCAAATTCGTTTTTGGGATGAGAACGGTATTAACTACAACGCTGCAGCTGGCGGATGGTTTGTGCCATTAGATGCGATGGTGACACATCGAGTGAATCGCCATTTTTTATTTGCAGTCGGCGCCAGTAAACAAGTAGTAGAAACCTATCAACAATACAAATGGATGGTTTACAGCAAAGCCTCGTTTAATTTCTAGTAAATTAGCTGAGTTTGAGTTTTGTGAGTTGATTTCTCATCCACGGAATTCTGCAGCATAAGAGAATGAAGACTACACCCGCATAAATCGAAACGGTCTGTAAATCATTTTTACCGGCCTTATGCCACCAATAATGTAAGATTACAGTCACTGCAATCACATAAATCAGTTTATGTAGTAATGTCCAGCGGCGCCCCAGTTTTCTTTGCGCCCAATGGGTTGAGGTCAGTGCCAAGGGGATGAGCAAGACAAAGCTCAAAAACCCCATCGTAATGAAAGGACGCTTCACAATGTCTTTCAACATGGCTGCTAAATCGAAGCTTTGATCAAGCCAAAGCCAAATCACAAAATGCAGGCTGGCATAAAAGAAACAAAAGAGTCCGAGCATACGGCGGCATTTAATGGGCTGACTAGAGCCGATTAGCAAGCGCAAAGGAGTCATGGCTAAGGTAATGCAGAGCAAGACGAGCGCCCAAGTACCAGTAGATCTCGTAATGAACTCAATTGGATTAGCTCCTAAACCATCCGTGAGGGCGCGATAGATCAGACGATCTAGGGGCAATAAAGCCAATAAGAAGATGACTAACTTCATTACCAAAGATTTAGTAAAACTTTTTCAAATCCATGCCTGCATACATACTGGCAACTTGATCACCGTAACCATTGAACATCTGCGTCTTGATCTTGGGCGCAAAAATGCCTTTAGGATCACCAATTCTTCTCTCACTGGCTTGACTCCAGCGGGGGTGATCTACCGCGGGATTCACGTTGGAGTAAAAACCATACTCACTTGGAGCATATTTATACCAACTGGTAGTTGGCATCTCTTCTGTGAACCGAATTTTGACAATGGACTTCGCGCTTTTAAAGCCATACTTCCAAGGTACCACTACTCTGACTGGAGCCCCATTTTGCTTAGGTAATACTTCGCCATACAAACCAAAAGTGAGGAGTGTTAGCGGATTCATGGCCTCGTCTAAGCGCAAGCCTTCTCGATACGGCCAATCCAAGATAGGGCTATTAACCCCAGGCATTTGTTTACGATCTGCAAGTGAAACAAATTCAACATACTTAGCAGAGCCCAAGGGCTCCACTTTGCTCAGCAAACTAGAGAGCGGGTAACCATCCCAAGGAATAACCATCGACCAGCCCTCAACACAGCGCAGACGATAGACACGCTGCTCCATCGGGGCCAGCTTTAATAATGCATCGATGTCAAAAGTCATGGGCTTTTTGACTAAACCCTCAACAGTAATAGTCCAAGGCCGAGTTTGGAGGGTGCTAGCATTTTCAGCGGGGGCGCGTTTATCCGTCCCGAACTCATAGAAGTTGTTATAGCCTGTTACATCTTTGAGAGGCGTTAGATCCTCCTTGCCAACATATAGCGGATTGGGTGTTGCTGCCAATGTTTGCGCATTCGCTGCCAGGACTTCTCTGGAAAACCAAGGCGCTAACGCAAGCCCAAAACTGCCTGCTGCTGCAGCCTGTATCAACTGACGACGTTTTTTATAAACGGCTTGGGGTGTGATATCACTTGGCAGAATTTGAGGATCTTGATAAGTCATGGTTAGCGCCTTTTTAAAAAGTCTTTAATCTATTTTGCGCCCATTTTGAATTTCATGAGAGTTCTCGATTTTGCTATTGAAAAAGGCAAACCAGAGGCTTGCCTTTTTCATTTACAGCGCAATCTTGCTCTCAGAACTACGCTGCTGCCTTATCAATAATGGCATTCAGGGTTGGGCTTGGGCGCATCACTGCAGCAAATTTAACTGGATCAGGTTTGAAGTAACCACCAATATCCGCTGGTTTGCCCTGAACCGCCTTGAGTTCATCAATGATTTTGCTTTCTTGCTCGACCAATGCTTTTGCAATTGGGGCAAAGTGTGCTTGCAGCTCTTTATCTTCAGTCTGAGCAGCCAATGCTTGAGCCCAATACATCGCCAAATAAAACTGACTTCCGCGATTATCGAGTTCACCAGTCCGAGGAGAAGGTGATTTATTGTTATCCAGCAACTTACCGGTCGCCTCGTCCAAAGTCTTCGCTAGAATTTTTGCTTTCGCATTGCCCGTCTTATCGCTGATATCTTCGAGAGAGACTGCCAAAGCTAAGAATTCGCCTAGGGAATCCCAGCGCAAATGATTCTCTTCAACGAGCTGTTGAACGTGCTTAGGTGCTGAACCTCCCGCACCGGTTTCAAATAAACCACCACCAGCCATCAAAGGCACAATCGATAACATCTTGGCACTGGTGCCAAGTTCCATGATGGGGAATAAATCCGTTAAGTAGTCACGCAAGATGTTGCCAGTGACTGAAATGGTGTCCTTACCGCGAATGACGCGCTCTAGGGTGTAACGCATTGCACGCGTTTGCGACATGATCTGAATATCTAAACCCGTTAGATCGTAATCTTGTAAATAGGTTTTAACTTTCTTAATGAGCTCAGCTTCGTGAGGGCGGTATTCGTCTAACCAGAAGACTGCAGGTGTATTAGAGAGACGTGCACGATTCACAGCCAATTTGACCCAATCCCGTATTGGCGCATCTTTCGCCTGGCACATACGCCAGATATCACCCTCTTCCACATTTTGCTCAAGCAGGACAGTACCCTCTTCAGTCACAATGCGCGCTACACCAGCTTCAGGAATTTCAAAGGTTTTATCGTGTGAGCCGTACTCTTCTGCCTGCTGAGCCATTAAACCTACGTTCGGTACGGTGCCCATCGTGGTGGGATCAAAATTACCGTGAGTCTTACAGAAGTTAATAATCTCTTGATAAATTCGGGCAAAAGTACTCTCTGGTATTACGGCTTTCGTATCATGCAAACGACCATCGGCACCCCACATCTTGCCGCCTACACGAATCATCGCAGGCATCGAAGCATCCACAATCACGTCGCTTGGTGAATGTAAATTGGTAATCCCTTTAGCCGAGTCCACCATCGCCAAGGCAGGACGGTGCTCATGGCATGCATGCAAATCTTGAATAATCTCTTCACGCTTAGACTCAGGCAAAGTTTTGATCTTGTCATAGAGGCTGCTCATGCCGTTATTGGCATTAACACCTAGCTCTTCAAACAACTTAGCGTGTTTTGCAAAAGCCTCTTTATAGAAAATCTTGACAGCATGACCAAATACGATGGGATGGGAAACCTTCATCATGGTGGCCTTGACGTGCAAGGACAGCATCATGCCAGTTTTATATGCATCTTCAATTTCTTTTTCATAGAACTCGCACAAGGCTTTCTTACTCATGAACATGCTGTCAATAATTTCGCCAGCTTGTAGGGGCATTTTGGACTTCAGCACAATGGTTTTGCCACTCTTGGTGACTAAATCCATTTTGACTTCACATGCTTTTGTGAGTGTCATCGATTTTTCACCGGCGTAGAAATCCCCACCATGCATATGTGAAACGTGCGTGCGGGAAGCCTGACTCCACTCGCCCATTGAATGCGGATGTTTACGAGCAAACTGTTTTACTGCATTCGGTGCGCGACGATCAGAGTTACCCTCACGTAATATTGGGTTAACTGCGCTACCTAAACACTTTGAGTAACGTGCCCGAATCGATTTTTCTGCATCACTCTTGGGATCTTCTGGAAAATTCGGCAAAGCATAGCCCTTGGCTTGGAGTTCTTTAATCGCTGCCAGTAGTTGCGGTACCGAAGCGCTGATATTGGGCAACTTAATAATGTTGGTATCGGGTAATAAGGTCAACTTGCCCAATTCCGCTAAGTTGTCATTGACCTTTTGCTCAGGCGTTAAACAGTCAGAAAACTCAGCCAAGATTCTGGCCGCTACAGAGATATCGCTTTCGGCAACCTCAACACCCGCTGGCGCTGTAAATGCTCGAATGATGGGTAAAAATGAACCGGTAGCTAAAAGTGGTGCCTCATCGGTCAGCGTATAAATAATTTTTGATTTCCCTGCAGCCATTACTGTTTCCTCAATTTTGATGATCCGAAGCTATTTTCTCGTCTTGTGATGTCGTTCTGATGTCGATTTAATGTCACTGATCAGAACCGTTGATTTTAAATCATTGACTGTCAAAAAATAGGCCGTTTTTGCCCAATAAAGATGCTTACTGCCCTCTTGTAAGGGATTTCACCGAGAAGAAACAGAGTCAATATCTCTCATGGAGCCTACGCATATACTGTCGTGCTGATTAAGCTAAAAGGAATCAAAATATGAGCGAACTCCAGAAAATCGATACTGTCGTTGGCGATGGTACAGAAGCGACTGCCGGCAAACACGTTGATGTGCATTACACCGGCTGGCTATACGACGAGAAAGCTGCAGATCATAAAGGGCAAAAGTTTGATAGCTCACTCGATCGCGGTCAGCTCTTCAGTTTCCCACTTGGCGCTGGTCATGTCATTCAGGGTTGGGACCATGGTGTTGCAGGCATGAAAATTGGTGGCAAGCGCACCTTAATCATCCCCTCGGAGATGGGTTACGGCCCTCGTGGCGCTGGTGGTGTGATTCCACCCAATGCGACTTTGGTATTTGACGTCGAGTTACACGGCGTTCATTAAGAACACTTGCAAAAAAAATTCAGGCCACTTGTGCAGCGATGCAGAAGTGGCCTGTTGATTGATTGCGGTCTCGAAATTGTGGGTGATGAGCGCTCTTTTTGTCCGTTAAATGCCAGCTTAGTGTTTAAGCTTGATTTACACAGCTCAATAATACGATTGCGCTCTGCCATCACTTTGTCAGCATAGCCGCCATCGTTATCTGCATTACCTGCGCCAACATAGAACTTCAAGCCATTACGAAGTGAGCCAGAAGTTGCGATCAAGTACTTCAAGATGTAAGCACCAATTCGTATATTGACTTCGGGCTTCACTGCGCCAGCAACGCCGCCATACGGTGCATATTTTTCTTTATGCACATTAGTCATTACCTGCATCAAGCCTTCAGCACCGGCTTCGCTCTTGGTCATGGGGTTGAAATTGGATTCGACTGAGATCACAGCAAGTAACAAGACGGGGTCGATTTTGACTTCACGAGAAATGAGTACTGCATTCGAAACATACTCTTCAATCTTGTTTTTATCTAAGTTGTACTTTTTCTCGAAATACTCTGCAACCGCCCTCTGGTTTTTAACAGGGGTCATCAAATTACTGTCCAAAGCCTGAGGATCAATCTTTGAGCTGGGAATTTGATCCGCTAGATGAGAAATCGATTTCACCTGAATGCGGGCCACCTCAGGATTAAGCAGTCCAATTGTTTCTTGCTTGATCAATGGGAAAGAAGCGCGACCATAAATAATATGGGCGATGTCTTGTTCTGAGGTTTGGGAATCCAATGCTGCCAAACCAGATTGGCTGCTACCGGTATATCCACCCTGCCAAACCATTTGGCGAGCTTCATCAGGCACGAGAACGCGAGCCAAATCAAATGGGCCTGCATTAGTGCCGTTACCAGAAAGCCATAAACCAACGATGAGAAAAACTCCCACGATCATGAGACCGTGTACGCCCCGATAGACTGGATCCATAAAGCGGATCAGGGCTGCCCTGGCTGATCCGATTATGGATTGCTCAAGCGGTGTGGCATTCGAATTGTTTGTTAAGCATTTACGCATTCATTTTTTGCACCGCCTCATGACCTCACTTCAATACCAACTGAGGCTATGTTGCAATGCAATATATAAAGAACATGGGCCATGCTATGAAGGTTCTTATATCAAGTCAAGAATAAGGATTATCGATTCGATAACTTATAGATATGACAATTCTGTCATATTCCTCTTAGGGCTCCCCATATCCTAAAAATATCATTTAAATCAATAAGTTATAAAAGTTAGGGCTCACTAATTTTAATTCATAGAAATTTTCTATGAAACCTATTTTTTTACATTTTGAAATGAAAAAATGTTGCTTTAGACCATACATCTAGTATTTCAGTGCGTTGAAATTCCTACAGATAGTATTCGTGAACGTGCTGCTGAGCACTATAGAAACTTAGGTTGAAGGGTGAATGAACCCAGCAAAATGGCCTAGTAAATCCTGGGTAAACCCCAATTCAGTAGGCATCACCCTACACTGGTGACCATGAAATCATTTGCCCGAGTCTTACTCCTGGCTTGCCTAGCCTACCCTCTTTCAGCACTGGCGATCTTTGATGATTGTCTGGAGTATTTTCCCAGGGGCGAGATCCCAAGTCTGACTCAGGTCGGCAGAGACCTCTGTTTTGATGGTTTTGCCGTCTATTACTCCCCAAGCGACAAGAAGCCAATCTATGTAGTTGAAAAGCTCAATCGAGAGAGGCTCACCAAACCTAAGCAAGCCCGGACGAACCTATTTTATGAAGAGGCTCGCTTGTCTGTATCTGAGCGCGCGAGTTTGTCAGACTATCGCGGGAGTGGCTATGACCGAGGACATAACGCACCTGCCGGCGATATGGGGGATGAACGTTCCATGGCCCAATCTTTCTCTTTGGCCAATATGATGCCGCAAGCCCGACAAAACAATCAGGGCATTTGGGCTAAAAACGTTGAGGAGCCCACAAGGCAGTACGCCAAAAGAATCGACGGTGATATTTTTGTTTATACCGGTTCGATAGGAAAAGCTGGGAGCATTGGCAATAATCATGTCACCGTACCCGAGTATCTCTTCAAGCTGATCTATGACCCATCTCGCAATTTGGCTTGGGCATATTGGATTCAGAATACTGATGATGCGACCATGATGGCGCCGATCTCTTACCAAGATCTTGCTTTAAAGACGGGGATTGACTTTCATTTACCAGCAAGCGTTGCAACATTGAGCAAACCCATCCACGTTCGACCTGAGCGCTGGAATGAGACTAGGCCATTTCATGGCTTTAAAAATTACCAGCAATAAATTACAAAGCATCGACACCGTTTTCTGGCCCTCTCAAAGAAACGCCAAGTCTTTCTTTGATGGGATTGAGCAATGCACTTAAGCCATTGTGATCCAAGGTATGCATCAACTCGAGTAACTCGCCTAGCTCTCCTTTAGGAAAACCTTCGCGTGCGAACCACGCTAAATAATTTCCAGGTAACTCTGCAATCCGACGACCAGCGTGTTTACCAAACGGCATCTTCATTGTGACTAGCTTTTCTAGAGATTCAGGATTCATAGACTCCATCTTACAAGTTTGTAATTTGTGCTTGTGTTTGTAGTTATCAACACTTCATTAAAGGGTATAAGGTCATTTTCATAAATGAGAATGATTCTTATCTTTTGGTTTATATTGAGAACCATTCTCAATGACATCTTTCCAACCAACCCTCAACATCATGAAATCCAATATCAAACGACTCATTGCTTTCTCTCTCGTCATCGCTGCCGCACTTCACTTCTCCCTAGCCCATGCAGGTGAAGGCGTATTTGGCTGGATTTACACACTCGATCTTCAGCCAAAAGAAAAATGGGAATTTGAACAACGCTTACAACTTAATCAACAGCAGGCTGCAGGCACCTTTGAACAATGGACCGCTCGTACTGAGTTGGAATACGGCTTAACAAATGATTTACAAATTGCGGGTTATATCAATTCTGGGTATACCAATGCCAATCAGAACTACACCAATCCAGAGGCCTGCGGCGAGAGTCCTACTTGCACAGGCGGCTATGGCGTTCCTTCAAGCCATAACCCGGAATCCGCTTATGCTAAAGGAGGTGTCGAAGGCGCCTCCTTAGAAGCCATTTACCGTATTACCAATCCAGTCACTTCGCCCGTGGGAGTTGGTCTGTATTTAGAGCCAACTTGGGGACGAAATAAAGATGAAATTGAAGCGCGCCTGCTTTTACAGTCTAACTTCATTGATGATCGCTTGATCCTAGCAGGAAATGTCGTAGCCGCAAATGAGCGACTCAAATTTATTGAGAATGGTAATGTCCCTGAATCGATGCTCGATTTTTTAGTAGGCGCAAGTTACCGCTTTGCTCCTAAATGGTCTGCTGGCGTAGAGGCACGCTTTCATAATGACTACTCTGAACTGAACCTACGTAACCAAGTACAACGTGCTACTTTTTTAGGTCCCAATATTCATTACGCAGCAAAAGACTGGTGGGTTACTGGGGCTTGGCGCTATCAACTTAAAGGTGGTAACTGCATGAACGGTGGCGAAGCAGAATGTTCTAATGCCCGCGTGTGGGATAGCCATACCGTCAATGAATACATCGTTAAAGTGGGTTTTCCGCTGAACTAATTCATGATGTATTGGCAACCAAGTCTACTGGGTATTGCAGGGCTTGCCATGATGGTGCACCCAATCGTGGCACAGGCCAGAATTTATGTCTCGGTTGAGCAGGCCCAGCAACTTTTATTTCCGAATCAGCGCTTAACCAAGCATCCCATCATTGTCACCAACGATCTCCAAGAAAGGATGCGAGTGGCGTCCAGTATTCGTTACCCCTTTGTTGGAGAAAGAATCTGGCGAGGTCCTGATGGCAGTTGGCTGATTATTGATGAGGTGGTGGGCAAACACGAAATGATCACTTATGCAGTCGGTATAGCACCCAATGGCAGCGTCAAAGGTATCGAGATCCTTGAATACGTCGAGTCTTATGGCTATGAAGTAGCAGATAGTCAATGGCGTCAGCAATTCATTGGCAAGACTGCAAATGATCCCATCAAGCTCAATCGGGATATTCAAAATATTAGCGGAGCCACTTTATCTTCAAAACATCTCACTGATGGAGTAAAGCGGGTCTTAATTCTTTATGAGTTAGCTTTAAAGGAAGCTTCTCGCAAATGATGCGCTGTAAGCCCATGCTGGGCACTTATGTCGAGATTCAGGTAGATGAAACGCAGCTTGGTCTCACTTCAAGAAAAATCACTCATGCGATCGATGAAGCTTTTGCCTCGATTGCCTTAGTCCAAAGCTTGATGGGCTTTCATGATCCCTATAGTGAACTTTCCATAATGAATCAGCTAGAACCAGAGCAGTCTCTAGAAATTCATCCTTGGACAGAAAAAGTGCTTAAGACAGCACAACTGATTTGTCAGGAGTCGCATGGTTTATTTGATTGCGGGGTGGGGAGACAACTCGTTAATCAAAAATTATTACCACTGCATCAGATAAACCATGCCCCCTCCAATCAGAGCAGTATTCTCAGCATTCAATTTCTAGGTAATCAAGTCATTCGTCTGAACCGGCCAATTTGCCTTGATTTGGGTGGCATTGCCAAGGGCTTTGCAGTCGATGAGGCCGTGCGCGCACTCAAGCTTTGCGGCATTCAAAATGGAGTCGTTAATGCAGGGGGTGATCTTCGGGTCTTTGGGAAACAATCTCATACTGTCTTACTTCGCAGTCCCAGGCAAGTCAATGAACTCATTCAGATTGGAAGCTTACAAGAAGGCGCAATTGCCACCTCGAGCAATCACACCATTCTTCACCCCCGCCAAGGAACTACTCCGCTTCAAGGTTCGTACTCCATAATCGCAAAAGAGTGTATCTATGCAGATGCCTTAACTAAGGTACTGGCTTTATCGCAAGATGTCCATCATCCGATTTTCCAAAACTATGGGGCAGAGTCTTTATGGCTGCCCGCTTAGGAAAAATGCCAGTATGGCAAAGATACTTTGTCATCAGCAGTATTTGCTTGTGCTCGATGACGGGTCTGATTTTTTTATTGGTAACGGATTACCAGCTGCACGTATTTGCCTTTCGACCCCATACTATTTTGAGCTGGCATGGTGTCACTGCAATGGCGGCCTCGATTGCCTTGGGGTCAGTCCTGACATTTCATCTCAAGGCGGGATTAAAGGCTAAACGGCAGCTCTTCAGCGGGCTTAGTCAGCTCGCTTGTCTAATCATTCTCATCCTGACAGCTGCCCTGCTCTATTACGGCCCTGCAGACCTTCGAGATCACGCCATCACAGTACATTGGGTGATTGGCATCATTTTCTTTGGCTGCTTTTTAAGTCATGGGTTTCATGCAAGTAGTAAACAAAAAGCCCTCAATTGAGGGCTTATTTGCTAATGGATGAATACGTAATTGAATTAGTGACCACTACCACCAAGGTAAGCAGCTTTCACAGCAGGATCATCTTTGAGTTTACTAGCAGGGCCATGCGTAGCAATCTTGCCATTCTCAAGTACGTAGCCATAGTCCGCTACGTTGAGCGCAGCAGCGGCAAACTGCTCAACCAATAGCATCGTCACCCCTTGCGACTTCAGATTAGAAATAATTCTGAAGACCTCTTCTACCAAGATGGGCGCCAAGCCCATTGAAGGCTCATCCAGCAAAATGATTTCTGGGTTGAGCATGACTGCGCGGGCCATCGCCAACATTTGTTGCTCGCCACCCGATAAGGTGCCAGCGAGTTGATTACGACGCTCTTTGAGGCGGGGAAACATTTCTAAGGCGGTCTCTAAGTCTGTTTTGATATCGCCTTTAGGACGGCTACCTGTAAAACGGGGGAATGCGCCTAAGAGTAAGTTATCCGTCACCGACATCGTCGTAAAGACACGACGGCCTTCAGGACTATGCGCCAAGCCAAGACGAGCGATCTTGTGTGAATCTGACCCATCGATTCTTTGGCCACTGAGGGTAACTTCACCAGCTGTAGGCTTAATCATGCCGGTAATCGCACGCATGGTCGTAGTCTTGCCTGCGCCATTAGAGCCGATCAATGTGATCACTTGTCCTTTTGGCACATCGATGCTGATGCCATGAAGGACTTTAACCTTACCGTAGCCTGCTTCGAGATTCTGAATAGATAACATGGTATTTACCGATTTAATAAATTTTAATAATGAATTCTGATTAAGTACCTAAGTAGGCATGGATGACTTTCTCATCCGCCTGCACTTCAGCTGGCTTACCTTCAGCAATCTTCTGACCAAAGTCGAGTACTGAAACCGTATCGCAAACCGACATCACCACATCCATATGGTGCTCAATCAAGATAAAGGTAATGCCGTTGTCCCGAATTTTGCGAATGATGCGCAACAACTCTTTGATATCAGGCGCAGTTAATCCAGCAGCTGGCTCATCAAGCAAGAGCAATTCTGGGTCGAGCGCTAAGGCACGGGCAATCTCGAGCAAGCGCTGTTTACCGTATGGCAAATTGCGGGCTTCTTCATTCGCTAAGTTTTCTAGACCCACAAACTTTAATAGGGCCATTGCACGATTACGAGCATCGCGCTCTTCTCTTAAGTAGCGAGGTAAATGCAGAGCGATATCCAACATATTGGATTTAAAGGTGTGATGCAGACCAACCAAAATATTTTGCAGTGCGGTCATTTCACCAAAGAGCTGCACGTTTTGGAAAGTGCGAGCAATGCCCGAGAGCGCAATCTCCGATGAGGTTTTACCAACAACGCTCTCATCGGCATAGAACACATTGCCAGAGGTAGGTATATAAATACCTGTGAGTACGTTCATCATCGTGCTCTTACCAGAACCGTTGGGACCAATCAAACCATGAATGGTCCCACGCTTAATGCTCAGATCTACATTGTTAAGCGCTTTGAGTCCACCAAACTGCATGAGAACAGAATCGACCTTCAATAACTCGGCACCGGTATTTTTATTTCCGACAGCGCTAATGAAGTCCACTGAGGAATCCGTATTTTCTGCAGTAGCCTCACCAACCGTAGTTTTGGTTTTACCGGTGATTGCCAAGTAGAAGGTTTTAGAAAAACCAACGATACCGTTCTGCAGGTAATACACCACCAATAAAATCATGAAACCAAAAATACTCAAGCGCCAATCGGCGATGCTATTGAGCCAGAAGGAGAAGGCTGCTAAGCCAACCACACCCGCCACCGGAATTGCAACGCGCTTAGGAGTGGTAATCTTTTTAGACAAGGCCATAATCGCGCCCACTGTAACGACAATCGCAATAATCGATGCAACGATGCGGAACAAGTTAATGTCGTCAAGTAATTTTGGCAACAACACAATGATGGCTGCACCAATTGCTGCGCCAAGACGGGATTTACGTCCACCCATGATGATGGCTAACAAGAAGAGGACGGCTAATTCATTGTTATAGGTGTTGGGAGAAATATATTGCTCAGAGTAAGAGTAGAGGCTGCCTGCTAAACCAGCAAAACCTGCGCTGATCACAAAGGCGATTACCTTAAAGCGATAGACTGAAACGCCCATACAGTCACAAGCAACTGGACTATCGCGTAAGGCTTCAAAGGCCCGGCCCATTTGGGATTTAACAAAACGATCCACAACGATCATGGCAATGATCATGATGGCAGCCACTAACCAGAAATATTCTGCTTTAGTCATTGGCACGCCCATCAACTCAGGACGAGTCAATTTGATACCTAGGGGACCTTCTGTTAACCAAGTCATCTCATTAATCAGAATCTGTGCAATCGTGCCAAATGCCAAGGTGACCATCGCCAGATAAGGACCAATCACTTTGAGCGCTGGCAAAGCCAGAATACCGCCAAAGATTGCTGTGACGATGATCGAAGCAGGAACAGTGGCCCAAATTGGCCAACCTAGATGGAAAAACAAAATACCGGCGGTGTATGAGCCAATACCAAATAAACCTGCATGGCCCAAGGAAACTTGACCAACATAGCCAACCACGATATCTAAACCAAATAACAAAATGGTGTAGATCAGAATCGTTTCAGCTAAGTGAATGTAGTATGGATTCTCAACAAATAGCGGCAAACAAATCAGACCAATGATTGCAACTAATAGAGGAATGTGGGACTTCAATTTCATCATTAAACTTTCTTAATCGCAGATTTACCGAAGAGGCCAGAGGGTTTGTAGGCAAGGACTAGCAATAACAAGATCAAGCCTGGCACATCCTTGTAACCCGTTGAGAAATAGAAACCGGTTGCGGTTTCCACAATCCCTAAAATCAAACCACCGACGATGATGCCCATGCCGCTTGAGAGGCCGCCAATAATCGCCACCGCAAAGGCTTTAAGACCCAAAGCGCCACCCATGGTGGCACCCGTCAAAGTCAAAGGTGCAATTAAGACACCAGCAAATGCCGCAGTCAATGATGACAGCGCATAAGAAAAGGTAATCACCATACTGGTGTTGATACCCATCAGACCAGCGGCATCGCGATCATTGGCCGTCGCAACCACCGCTTTACCGTAAATCGTTTTGCGGTTAAAGAACTCCACCAATAACATCATGACCAAAGCACCTACTACTACTAAGATCTCCATCGGCAAAATATTGGCGCCCAGGAAATTCATGGGTTCCATTGGCAAAGGAGCTGGGAATGGCAAAGCATCACGACCCCAAATATTTTCAGCGACATTCTTAAAAATAATCCCCAGAGCAATGGTGGACATAATCCAACCAAACTCGGATTTAATTTTGATCGCAGGACGTACGCCAATCAATTCAACAAAGCTGCCTTGCAACATACCAAAGAGACAAACCACCGGAATCATGGCCCAGTAGTTCATGCCTAAGGTATCCACGCAGGTCAGACCCACCAAGGCACCCAACATCAGCGCCTCGCCCTGACCAAAGTTCAGGGTACCGGAAGTGGCAAAAGTAAGCTGGAAACCGAACGCGATAACCGCGTAAATCATCCCCACCGCTATACCGCTTGAGAGGATTTGTGCAAGCATGTCCATTGTGATTAGCCTAAAAGTACTGAAAAGGTGTTAATTATCGAATCCATCATTGTAAGCAAAACGCCGCTGGAGGGCGGCGTTTTGGTCAATCTCATGGTGCGACGCAGAAAAAGCGCCACGCCCAGACTTGCTTACTTCTTCTTAGCTGTAGCGTCCTCAGCATTTAGGAACTGAACACGGCCGTTTTCAACCACGCCCATCACCACGTCTTTTGCCTTGATGGCCTCGTGATCGGTTGCGCTGAAAGGTTTGTTGTATGTGATTACAACGCCATCTACTGGAGTTTTGAGGTCCTGAAGCGCTGCCAAGACTTTTGGTCCATCTGTGCCACCCGCCTGCTTAATTGCAGCCGCAATGATGTAAACCGAGTCATATCCTTGCGCAGCAGATACAGGGGAAGCAATGATGCCGTTCTTAGGCTTGAAGTTCTTCAAATAGTTGTCCACGAAAGCTTTACGCTTTGGTGTAGTGGCAGGCTGCTGAATAAAGGTTTCTGGCATGGTTGCGCCGTCACCGTTTTTACCAGCGGTATCGATAAAGCTCGCCATCGATAAAGTCCAGCTACCAATGATTGGCTTTTTCCAGCCCAACTTTGCCATACCATTAGCAATCTGCGCTAACTCAGGTCCGATTGCATAAGTCAGAACAACATCTGCACCAGCATTTTTAGCCTTAAGCAATTGGGAAGTCATATCGACGTCACCAATATTGAATTTCTCTGTGGCTACAGGAGTCACACCATAAGTCTTGAGCGCTTTTTCCAAATCTTCACGACCCAATTGACCGTAGTTAGTGGAGTCAGCCAAGATCGCAACTTTTTTCAAGCCGCGCTTCTCGACCGCTTCTTTTGCAATCATAGGTGCTTGAATATTGTCAGCAGCAGCGTTACGGAAAATATAGTTCTCAGGAGCATTAGGGAACTGATGGGTAACCAAGGATCCGGTAGCAACGTTATCAATCACCGGAATCTTCGCATCTTGGAAAAAACGCTGGGAAGCTAAAGCAACACCGGTATTGATATAGCCGAGGTTAGCTACCACTTTTTCGTTATTAATCATCTCTTGTGCAATTTGCACACCACGCTCATTTTTAGCTTCATCGTCGCGCTCAACTAAAACGATTTTGTTGCCATTAATTCCACCAGCGGCATTAATTTCTTGGGCAGCAAGGCGAACACCATCGCGCATACTTACTCCCATAGAAGAGGAGCCACCAGTAAAGGGGCCTTGAACGCCGATCTTGATATCTGCAGCGTATGCGCCAGTAGATAACATTGCGGCAGTTGTAATTGCAAAAATGTGACGACGAATTTTCATAATGTCTCCGTGAGTAAAGCTTTAAATTAAAAAATCTTTTCTAATGAAACCGAACCGAATAGTCATCTTACAGGGTTTATAAATCCTGTAATAGGGCTTGGTATCAGGGTTTTCATCAGGGTCTAAGTGATCTTGATGACTTTTGTAATCTGCTCTTTGAGCCTAGGCCAAGACACATTAATCAAGAGGCCTACCATCACTAGCCCTGCGGCGAATAGTTTCCAGACGGGCAGATCCTCCCCCAAATAGATCGCAGAAGCCCCCATTCCAAAGATGGGTACTAACAGGGGCATGGGGGCCACGACTGCGGCTGGGTGTTTGGATAAGAGCCAAGCCCAGGCGGCATAGCCAAATAAGGTATTTCCCCAGGATTGCCAAAGGACACCAAGCCAAGTACCTAAGGGGGCTTGCTCCAAGATTTGGGATAAGTACGTAACCCCACCCTCAAATACAGCGGAGATCAATAGCAGTGGTGGCACGGCAAAAGCGCTGGCCCACACAACATAAGCAAATAAATCCGCTGGACTACTAATGCCCGCATAGCGCCCTACAGTATTAGCTGCCCCCCAAGAAAACCCCGCAAAGACCATCAGGGCTAAGCCCAGCAAAGTCGTCGTGGCATCGGTATGCAAAGCAATAATCAATAAGCCAATGAGCGCTAGCAAAAGAGCAAAGATTTGATACAGGCGCAGACGCTCTTTATTAAGCAACATTGCAAAGCCAATCGTAAAAAAGACTTGGGTCTGAATGACCAGAGACGCTAAACCAGGGGAGATTTGGCTATTGACTGCGTAGTACACGATTCCGAACTGCCCTACTCCAATCAAAACTCCATAAAGCGCCAAATTCCAAAGCGGCACTTTCGGCCTCGGAATAAATAAGGCCATAGGCAATAGCGCAAAGCTATAGCGCAAAGCGGCAAACATAAATGGCGGAAAGACAGCAAGACAATTTTTCATCACCACAAAATTGGTTCCCCAAATGGCAACGATTGCCAAAGCCAAAAGCAAATGGCTCAGAGGTAAGGTAGTGGTTTTGATATTTGACAAAAGAGTATTTAGTAGCTGCTCTTAGCTTTGCTTGCCAGTAATCAACTCTACTGCGCGCTGCGCAATCATCATGGTAGGCGCTGCTGTATTGCCCGAAGTAATAGTGGGCATTGCAGAGGCATCGACTACGCGTAAGTGATGAATCCCTCTAACGCGTAATTCTGAATCCAATACTGCCATCGGATCATTTGCGCGCCCCATCTTACAGGTACCTACTGGATGAAAAATCGTCGTACCAATATCTCCTGCGGCTTTCACTAAATCAGCATCGCTTTGATATTGCATGCCAGGTTTGTACTCTTCTGGTGAGTAAGGCGCTAAAGCAGGGCTTTGCACAATTTTGCGCGTGAGCCGTAAAGACTCCGCTGCAATTTGGCGATCTTCATCAGTCGATAAATAGTTAGGACTAATTACGGGAGGCGCATTGACATCAACTGAATCAATGTGAACACTGCCTCGCGAAGTCGGACGCAAATTACAGACACTCGCAGTAAACGCATTAAAGCGATGCAATGGATCACCAAACTTTTCCAAGGACAGGGGCTGAACGTGATATTCCACATTCGCCCGTTCTTGCGCTGGCGAGCTATACGCAAAGGCGCCTAGCTGAGATGGCGCCATCGACATCGGGCCGGAGCGCTTAAAGAGGTACTCCAAGCCAATCAGGATCTTGCCAAACCAAGAATGTACTTTGGCATTGAGGGTTGCAATACCGCTCACCTTATAGATCATGCGTAGCTGTAAATGGTCTTGCAAATTCTCGCCCACACCGGGCAGATCACTCATCACGGGTATACCTAAAGCATTCAAGTGTTTTGCATTACCGATACCGGAGCGCTCTAAGATTTGCACACTGCCAATGGCACCCGCGCACAGCAATACTTCACCACCCTGCTCTATCGCACAATAGCCCTGTTGCGTTTGACCACCCTGAATATATTCAACACCAAGGCAATTCTTTGTGACGGGATCAATGATCAGCTTATTGACCATCGCCTCAGTGATCACTGTTAGATTAGGACGTTGCTGCGCGTCTTTCAAGAATGCTTTAGCAGTATTCAGACGCCAGCCTTTGCGTTGACTGACATCAAAGTAGCCTACGCCAAAATTATCGCCCTGATTAAAGTCATCCGATGCCGGAATACCGGCCTGCACTGCGGCTGCTTTGAAAATATCCATGATGGGCCAGCGCAGTCGCTGACGCGAAACT
Source organism: Polynucleobacter paneuropaeus (assembly GCF_003261235.1). Lineage (NCBI taxonomy): Bacteria > Pseudomonadati > Pseudomonadota > Betaproteobacteria > Burkholderiales > Burkholderiaceae > Polynucleobacter > Polynucleobacter paneuropaeus. Next base: position 1,381,212 of record NZ_CP030085.1, read on the forward strand.
GTCCACTCGCCACCTTTACCGTGCCATGCATTAGTAGGGCTGTGATAGTCCTCAAAAGATTTATAGCGACGCAGTGCTTCATCCCAAGACCACGCTGCATCACCAGTAGCCTCAACCCAAGACTGATAGTCGGCAGCTTGACCGCGCATATAGATCATGCCGTTAATGGAGGAGCAACCACCCAAGACTTTACCTCTGGGATACAAAAGCGAGCGGCCATTAAGCCCTGCTTCCTTGCTAGTGCGAAAGCGCCAGTCCGCCCTGGGGTTATCAATACAGTACAAATACCCCACCGGAATATGAATCCAAACATAGTTGTCTTTTTTGCCGGCCTCAATCAAAAGGACTCGCTTTTGGGAATCTTGGCTCAAGCGATTGGCTAGCATGCAGCCGGCGCTACCGGCGCCGATGATGATGTAGTCGTAGGAATTGGCTTGGTTCATGGCTATAAATTTTTGTATCTCTCCATTATTCACCATCATGAAAATATGGCTATGGGGTGGCATTTTTGTTGATTTGATATACAATCAATAATGATCTAATATAAGATCATGGAAATACATTACAAACGGCCTTTTGCCCAATTTATAAAGAAAGCCAGTAAAGCGCTTCAATTGGCCATAGAAGATCAGGTTTATGAAATTTGTAGGGCGCCAGCACTTGGCGTGCAAAAGTCAGGAGATTTGAAAGGTTTTTTTGTTCATAAGTTTTACTTTAATACTCAGGAGTATTTAATTGCCTATCGTTATGGCGAAACAATAGAAAGTGTCGAAATAGTTTGGATTGACTTTTACAAAGCAGGAAACCATGAAAATTTTTACATTGAACTAAAGCGATTTATTCGTAAAAAATAGGGTTTGTATTATTAATACGTATATTTAACAAAAGAGAATAACAATGAACATGACACTTAGCGCTGAGGACATTTTTGACCAAGTACAACAAATGCCTACCAAGGAGCGCGTTAAATTTTTTGCACTTATTGCAACCAATGCCTTCCAAAAAGTCGACTTCTCACACGAAGAAGTATTTGGTCACTTAAAAAGCACTTCGTTCACGGCGGATGAAGCAGCGCAATATCTCGAAGTATCAATGCCCACCTTTCGTCGATATGTTCAGTCTGGTAAGTTAAAGCCCAAAAGCACTATTGGAAGAAGTCAACTTTTTGCAAGCCCTGATCTGCGTAAGCTGAAAATGAGGCTGAAGTAAGGCTTAAAATACACAAATGCACGTTAATGAAAAGAATCGCACCCCCAAACTAGAGGACTCTGACGACGGACCTAGTAAGTCTGAGCTCAAGCGCCAAATGACTGAGCGTCAGAAGCTCGCCGAGGTGTTGGCAGCCCTCAGTAGCGATGCTTTGCAATCGATCCCGATGGATGAGACTATCAAAGATGCCATTGCCGAGACACCCAAGATCAAGAGCTTTGAAGGGATTCGCCGTCATAAGCAATACCTTGGCAAACTCATGCGCTTTTTGGATGAAGCTGAACTCGAGGCGATTCAAAAACGCTTAGATGCGATTCAAGGAGTCAGTAAAGCAGAGACCGCAAAACTGCATATGCTCGAGAACTACCGCGATCGCTTGCTGGCAGATGACAATGCGCTAACCAAATTGATTGAGCAGTTTCCGGATATGGATATTCAGAATATGCGCACGCTGATTCGTAATGCTCGAAAAGAGCGTGAATCTAATAAACCACCGAAATCCTATCGCGAGATCTTTCAGGCTCTCAAAGACTTAGGGCTCTAGCCCTCTAGCTCAGCTTCAAAGTGCGTGATGGTACTTCCACCCAGCGATACAAGTAATTAGCAGCAAGCCAACTCATAAATACCGAAATCAACATGAGGGCGATGGCCATCATTCCATCGTGACGCTGATCCATACCCCAAGCAATATAGAGAGTATTGGCCAATAAGATGAATGAGAAATGCAGCAAGAAGGCACAGTAGGATCGGCGACTACTCCATAAAATCGCATTGACGAGCTTATGGTATTTCATATGCTTGTGATCTTGGTAGGCGCGATCACCCCAAATAATCAAGGCTAAAGACACTACTAAAGCCAGAATATTGCGCATCCAAATTTGCTGAAAACTGGAAAGCACAATCACTGCCGTCACAATGCCTAAAAAGATTCTGGCTAAACGGTTGACCTTGGGATCGGTATCGTTTTTAGATAACTGAGCCAATATGCCTAAACCATACGGGCCCATGAAATAAATAAAGTAGTTCTCATAGGTGCCAAGGCGATTGAAGTACAACAGGGATGCAACGCAGAAAATCGCCAGCATCCAAATCAGTGAACGAAAGCCGGGGAACATACCCAACATCAAAGCGAGAATGGCATAAAGCTGCCAATCAATCGCGACATACCAAACCCCAGCAGAAATTGAATCAAGGCCCAGAATGCCTTGTAAGAAGAAGAGGTGCGATAAAAATTGAGCCAGTGTTTCTGACTGACCGACAAACTCATCCTTGACCCAAAAGCGCGCCACCCATGCGCAAGCAATCGTCAGTAATAAAGCAATGACATAAGGTGCAAACAAACGCAGATAGCGATTGATAATGACTTTGAGAACTGCGTGAACAGTGCGCAACTTCTCTTGCTTAAGCAGTGATTGCGCTGCTAGATAGCCACCTATCACCAAAAAGATCTGCACTGCATAACGGCCATAGTTAAAGAGCCATGCCATGAGATTGGGCAAAACAGTGCGCGCATCTTCTGCAATCTGTCCGTAACTAGACAGATGGTGAAGAATGATTGTCAGGGCTGCAAAGGTCTTTAAAAAATCAACCAGCAGAAAGTGGGTTTTAGTCTGCAAGAAAAGTGCCGTCTCATGAATAACTCAGAAGACCGAGATCATAGCCTAGTTAGTAAGGCCCAAGAGGCGAATCCGCACTACTTTGATAAAACTACTTTGATTTGGCCTTGCCCAGCAAAGAGCTCAGCAGTGGATTGCTGCTGGCGAGCTCTTTTTTGGTCTTGGCTTTTTCATTTGCTGCAGGTTTGGCAACCTTGCTCGCATTTTTCATGCGATGGGAGACCGCCAAACCAAGATTCTTATATAGATCTGTTTTCTTCATATCGATACCGTAATACTAAGCAAGAAATTCCTCAGCAATACATTAGCTTGCTGTGTGGGACTTGGCTGCAATACCGATAAAGAGTAAGGTCCAGCCCTGCAAGAGCAATTCAATAGCGATCAGCAAACCAGGCAACCAGAAACTCGAAGCGGGGAAGCTATTCATGATCAATACGCCCATCAAGATGGAAATGATGGCAGACAGAACCAACCAGAACCACTGACCAAAAGGACGGTGATGAAAGGCGGCGATCAAGCGTAGAAAACCGGTGATAAAGAAAATCGCTGCTAGCCACAAGGTAATGACTTCAAGCGCTGGGATTGGAAAGAGCCAAGTGTAAAGACCCGCAACGATATACAAAATGGCAAATATGATCTGAATTCCAACGCTTTTCCAACCGCTCGATTGAAATGCATGAATGGCTTGCAAAACGCCGCCAATAATTAAAAAGGCGCCCAATACATTAATCGTGACAAAAGAGAACATCACTTGACCAGCCACACCAATCATGCCCAGCGCAATAAACAAAATGCCTAAGGCAATTAGCATGCCAGGTGCTTTAGCAACAGCGCCTAGGACCTGTGTGCGCATCGCTGCAATCTGATCCATTGATAAACCGGTTGTTGTATTACTCATGCTCAATTCCCCCTTAAAGTTTTAATATGAAGTATTTCCATGCCCAACTGTATCAATAAAAGATGGCATTGCCCTGAAATTGGGTTTGCGCTAGCTATTGACGAGTATTTAAGGCTCTTCCCACTTAGTGTCTAAGAAAAACAGTATGCTTACCGTTCATTGTTGAGAAAGCACTATTGAATATGGATAACACCCTTACCATCGTCTTTGGCATTGTGGCCATTTTGCTACCCATCCTGGCAGGCCGTCTGGTTTGGAAGCGCTTTGATCAGTACTTTGGCAGAAACGATGAAGCTTATATGGATAGTTTGGAATACTTTCTAAAAAAAATTGGGTTGACTGCTTTAGTCGCGCTCATCGTGCTTTGGCTAGGTATGAGCTTGGTATTTAGCAATCAAGCTTAAATAAGAACTAAACGTGAAAGCCGTTCTTCTCAAGTCCAAATTGAACTTTGCGGTGCTAGCCAGCATCCTTTTATTCATCGTGATGGGTAAGAACGCTTACCCCGCTTTTACGCAAAGTGTTTTTATCAACGCCGATCAACTCGTCTCTGATCTGATTTTGGTCTTTGTGGCCATCACGCTTGGGGCCTTTATTGCGAACTTTGCCATTGTGGTTTTGGGTTGCCTTACTGCCTTCGTGGTGGCCAGTATCTTGGTTTACCAAGGGCTGGTTTTTCAATACCTCACCCAGGACTATTTAGTAGCTGTGTTGATTGTGGTCCTAGGCTTTGCAGCGATTGCGAATTTGTATAGGCAATACCAACATGGTCAATAAGTCAAAATACTGACTTGATAGCTTGCAGACGCCAATCACCTCCAGAAGCACTCTAAATTCTAAGTAGCAAATTGGGACATCGATTACCGATCTTTCAAGTCATTTATCACGTGACTAATCTGAGGTAGTTTGCTCTCAAGAAAGGCGTTGATCTGATCATCGCTAGCAGTCAATAGTGTCTTGTCCTCCACAGCACTTTTAGGGACAAAATAGCCAAGTATTACGTTGCGATCAAGTATTGCTATGGGCTGATTGCCTGCCTTAGCTATTAACTTATCAGGCTCTCTTAGCTCTGCGAGAGTGGCGGTTAATTTAGTTGGCAAAAATTCCATGGATCACCCTTTAATTCATTTAATAGCATCAAATTAAGTATGTCGATTCATTAAGCAGCAATTCGAAATACCCGAATTCTGGGTTCTATTTCTTCTTGCAGATTTCTCTTAGCCATTCGCATGTCGTACTCAGACTGCAAGTTCAACCAAAAGCGGGGCTCCATTGAAAAAAATAAGCCTAAGCGCAATGCTGTATCAGCAGTAATGGGGCGAGTGCCATGGATGATTTCGCTAATTCGACTTGGCGAGACATCAATATCGGCCGCTAGCTGACGGGAAGTAATACCCATTGGCTTCATAAAGTCTTCTAGCAAAATTTCGCCAGGATGAATTTCATCAAGTAATTTCGTTGTCATCATATCCTCAGTGGTAATCCACAATCTCTACATTGTGTGCTCCATCTTCCCTCCATACAAAACATATACGCCATTGATGATTAATTCGAATGCTGTACTGCCCCCTTCGATTTCCAATCAACAATTCCAACATATTCCCCGGCGGAGTTCGTAAGTCTGATATGGCTGTAGCAGCATGCAATTGCAATAACTTGCGTCTTGCCGCCCTCTCAATATTTCCGAACTTCTTGCTTGGCTTGCTATCAAATAAGTCCTTTGTTAGGCCGCATAAGAATGAATGGATCATGCGTTATGATATTCTGTATAACAGAATCTGTCAAATAGAACTTTTGTTATTTTTTCTACCTTTTAGCGCCAAAAAAAATTAAGCGCCTAAGTCGCTTTATACCAATATAGGTATAACACCTTAATTTATGATTATTTGAAGAAATATCAAAAATCCCTGAAAATCAGTCCCTATGTATAAATACGACTATATCGACCAGACCTTGGTCAATGAGCGGGTTACCCAATTTAAAGACCAAGTACAGCGTCGTATCGATGGCTCTTTGCCCGAAGAAGAGTTTCGGCCGCTACGTCTACAAAACGGTCTGTATCACCAGCGCCATGCCTATATGCTGCGTGTAGCCATCCCTTATGGGCTGTTAAGTAGCGAACAGTTGCGCACCCTCGCCAACATCTCTGAAAAATATGACCGCGGCTATGGGCATTTCACGACCCGTCAGAATATTCAATTTAACTGGATCAAACTAGAAGAGTCTCCAGCGATTTTGGCAGACCTAGCCAAAGTACAAATGCACGCGATTCAAACGTCGGGTAACTGTATTCGTAACATTACAAGCGATGCTTTTGCTGGTGTTGCTGCTGATGAATACGTCGATCCTCGCCCCGTTTGTGAATTACTTCGTCAATGGTCAACATTGCATCCCGAGTTTGCATTTCTGCCACGAAAATTTAAGTTTGCCGTGTGTGGTGCCAAAGAGGATCGTACGATTTTGCTTTGCCATGATGTGGGTATTTCGCTCAAGAATAATTCCGGGGGCGAACTCGTGGCGGATATATATGCTGGCGGCGGCATGGGCAGAACCCCTATCCTGGGCTCACTCATTAAAGAGAGCTTGCCCTGGAATGTCCTCCCGAGTTATTTAACGGCCCTACTGCGCGTCTATAACCGTTTTGGACGCCGGGACAATATCTACAAAGCCCGTATCAAGATCTTGGTTAAAGCCCTAGGCCCAGAAGAATTTGCTCGCCAAGTTGAAGGTGAATGGGCAAGCATTAAAGACGGGGATGACAATTTCCAGCAATCGGAATGGGATCGGGTTGCTAAGCACTTTACCAAGCCTGCTTACAAAACTGCAGAACAAATTAGTACGGAAGATCTCATCCAAAGTGCTCTTGAGAATGAAAGAGCCGCTTTTGCAAGATGGTTAGAGCACAACGTCAAAGCCCATCAGGTGCCGGGTTACGCCAGTGTGATTTTCTCTTTAAAGCCCCATGGCTCTGTAGCACCGGGAGATGCCACCACGGAACAAATGCTCGCGATTGCTGATTTGGCCGATCAATACAGTTTTAGTGAACTGCGCGTCACGCACGAGCAAAACTTGGTGCTCGCTGATGTTGAGCAAGCTAGGCTACTTGAGCTGTGGCACAAGGCTAAAGCACAAAATGTAGTGCTGCCCAATATTGGATTACTGACTGACATCATTGCTTGCCCTGGTGGTGACTTTTGCTCACTAGCCAATGCCAAGTCACTGCCCATTGCTAAGGCGATACAGGAGCGCTTTGATGATCTGGATTATTTGCACGATCTAGGCGAAATCTCACTCAATATCTCGGGTTGTATTAATTCGTGTGGTCACCATCACGTTGGCAATATTGGCGTACTGGGTGTCGATAAAGATGGGCAGGAGTGGTATCAGATTACTTTAGGTGGCGAGCAGGGTAATCATGCTGCTATCGGAAAAGTGATTGGCCCTTCTTTTGGTGCCGAGCAAATCCCTGATGTGATGGCTGACATCATTGATACCTTTGTGAAGCACCGTACTGCCGATGAGCCCTTCATTGAGACCTATCGCCGGCTTGGCGTAACGCCATTTAAAGAAGCGGCTTATTTAAATCGGTCTAAAGAGAGCTCTGCTGCAGGAGCAACGGCATGAGTGAACACGTGAGCCAAACCAATCGTGTGCTGAGCTACCCCAAAGGTGGGAAACCTGCCATCATTACCAATGAATGGCAAGTTTGGCATGGCGATGAAACAGAGCTAAGCAATCTGAATCCAAAGCAAAAAGTTTTAGTGCCTTTTAGCTGGTGGCTAATGCATGGTCAAGCTCAGGTAAAAGATTCCACCTCTGAATTAGCCAAACGGATTCAAGAAAAAACGATTGGTGTTTGGTTTGCGGCAGATGACGATATTCTCAAACACCTTGATGTGATTGAAGCGGGTAAGTTAATTTGGCCTTTAGTTGGAGCAGACTTTCCGATCTTTCGGGATGGCAGAAGTTTTAGTACCGCTGCGCTCTTGCGTGAACGTTTTCACTGGACAGGAGAAATCCGCGCGATTGGCGATGTGCTAATTGATCAACTCATTTTAGGTGCACGCTCTGGCTTTGATAGCTTTGCATTACGCGCCGATCAAAATACCGATGTTGCGCTCAAGCAATTTAATCTCTTTACGGTGACGACACAGAACAGCTGGCGCGACTGTAGGAGTCAACTTAGCAATCAGCTAACTGAGGCCGTTTAAGAATGTCTGCATTGGGAACCGTTTATCTGGTTGGCGCTGGTCCTGGCGCCGCTGATCTGATTACTGTCAGAGGCGCTAAGCTTTTGGCTAAGGCTGATATGGTGTTTCATGATGCACTCATTGATCCGGCTATGTTAGAACTGTGCCCTCAAGCTATTCAGGTCGCCGTTGGTAAACGCTGCGGCAAATTGTCATCCGCCCAAGAGTTCATTAACAAGCGTTTAGTGGACGCTGCACAAAAGTACCAAACGATTGTTCGCCTTAAAGGCGGAGACCCCATGCTCTTTGGCAGGGCCGATGAAGAAATCACTGCACTCTCTCATGCGGGTATCCCATTTGAGATCGTGCCTGGTATTACCGCAGCTCTAGCAGGCGCAGCCAGCCTACAAAAATCGCTGACATTAAGGGGTGTTGCCAGAAGCGTGGCTTTTGTGACCTTGGCACAAGCTAGTGAAAGTGGCAAGATCAATCAAGAGCAGCCGATTCAAAATCCTAGCGCCGATACCTTGGTCTATTACATGGGTCGTAAAGATGCCGCCCAGATTGCCCAGCAATTGCTTGAATCGAGCCCTAATCACCAGCAGGATACGCCAGTGCACATTTTGGAAGCAGTATCAACCAGCAAAGAGCGCCACTGGGAGAGTAATCTACTTGCACTAGCCCAAGGAAAAGCCGATCACTGGTTTGATCCCAGCTCGCCAGCACTCATTTTGATTGGCCAAGCGCTGCAGACAAATCAAAATGATCTAAAAGGCTCTAGCTCCAAAGTCGACGATGGCTTGCAAAACAGCCTCATCTTCCCCAACAGCAGGCGTCGCGCTTAAAGATACTTGCGGGTATTGATTGCGACATTCTTCTAGCAAGACTGGAAAGTCATTACGCAAATGACCACCTTGCCCAAAGAACACTGGCACCACCACAATTTGGGTAGCTCCCCGAGCATTTAATGTTGCAATGGCTTGCGATAAGGATGGCTCCATCATCTCCAAAAATGCGAGCGCTACTGGAGTGGCAGGATGCTGCCCCTTCCATAGGCTAGCTAGGCGATCAAAGGGTTCACGCCACCGAATATCGCGGGCACCGTGGCCAAAGAGGATGATGGCTTTCATATATATTGTATTTTCAAGATAATTCTCTAAAGTGACACAAGCTTAACCCTAAACACTAAAAAGCGCGCACATGGCCAATCTTTTGAGTCAAACCTGGTTCATCCTCTTTCTTGGCATTGCTTTAATTGGCGCAGTACTCGGTGCCGTGCATCATGCCGAGGTAGTGGCTCATAAAACGGGTGAACCCTTTGGCACCTTAATTCTCGCACTCTGTATCACCGTTATTGAGACTTCATTAATTGTTTCTTTAATGATTGCTGGTCACGATGGCTCAGAAGTGATCGCCAGAGATGCAGTGTTTGCTACCATCATGATCATTATGAATGGTGTGATTGGCCTATGTATATTTATCGGAGGCTTAAGCCATTATGAATTGAGCTTTCGCAATGAAGGCACCAACTCTATGCTGGCAGTGCTGACTGCCCTAGCTACTTTTATCTTGGTAATACCCGTAGTCTCTGTCAGTGCGCCAGGCCCCACTTTTACTACCAGCCAATTGGCCTTTGCAGGCATTGCTACGCTAGCGCTGTATACCGCGTTTTTATTTTTCCAAACCGTATCGCACCGTGACTACTATCTGCCAAAGATACCAGATCGAAAAGTCGATCGCAATATTCATGCGCAAAAGCCCGGTAATCTTAAGACTGCGGCCAGCGGGATACTCTTATTTCTCTCACTCATTGCTGTGGTCGCATTAGCCAAATTACTCAGTCCCACTATTGAATCGGCTGTCAGCGCCGCAGGAGCGCCTAAAGCAGTTGTCGGTATCGCGATTGCAATGCTGGTTTTATTGCCAGAGAGTTTTGCGGCTCTGCGCGCAGCCAAAGCCAATCGCTTACAAAGCAGTTTGAATTTGGCGCTAGGGTCAGCGCTAGCCAGTATTGGCTTAACCATTCCGGCGGTAGCGGCTATTGCGATCTTCTTTGATCTGCCCTTAAGTCTGGGGATTAGCGGCCTGAATATGACCTTGATGTACCTGTCCCTCTTTATTGGAGCGCTCACCCTAGCCATTGGCAGAACGACTCTTTTGCAAGGGGTAGTGCACCTGATTATTTTCTGCGAGTACTTGTTTTTAAGTTTAGTGCCTTAATCTGGCGACCCAAAATCAACAAAGTAGCCATAAATTCATAAAACACTACTTTAAAATACTATAATTACCTCATGCTTGGATTAATAGCTGCCTTTCTCACTTCATTTTTTGCAACGCAATTCATTATTCGCTTTAAGCATCTACACCAGCACATTTCTGCTGACTCGAATCTCTCAGGTCCCCAGAAGTTTCATAAAGTAGCAGTACCCAGAATCGGCGGCATTAGTATTGCTTGCGGACTATTTGCCGCAGTCTTTACTAAGACAATCAGTCTTGGCTCTGGTCATCAAGGAATCATCCTCTTGATTTGTGCCATCCCGACTTTTGCCATTGGTCTGACTGAAGATCTGACCAAGAAAATTAGTGTTAAACAACGCCTACTCTTCACGGCAATTTCTGCTGCCTGCGTAATTTATTCTCTAAATATCCAAATTACTTCTTTTGACATTGCGTTAATAGATTTCGTATTCGCAATTCCATTTTTTGGAACGCTGCTGACGGTTTTTGCCATCACAGGGCTTGCGAATGCGTACAACATCATTGATGGTTTTAACGGACTATCCAGCATGGTTGGCATCATCACCCTGTTAGCCCTGGCCTATGTTGCGTATCTCTTAGGTGATATCACTATTATTTTTCTAAGCCTAATCATGGCTGGAGCCATTCTAGGATTTTTTATCTGGAATTATCCACAAGGCCTCATCTTCCTCGGTGATGGTGGCGCCTATTTAATTGGATTTTGGATCGGAGCGCTCAGTATTTGGCTATGCTTTGCACATCCAGAAGTATCGCCCTGGTTTGCTTTACTCATTAATGGCTATCCCATCATGGAGACTCTCTTTACGATCTACCGAAGAAGAATTCATCAAAATTCAAATCCAGGAGAGCCCGATGGGATTCACTTTCACACCCTGATCTTCCGCAGAATTTTGCAAGCCCGGTATTTTGATAGCGCCCTCTCAGCCAATGCCAGAACCGCGCCTTATTTATGGATTCTGGCTGGGCTCTCCATTGCACCAGCATTATTGTGGTGGCAATCTACCCCAATCTTGATAGGAGCGTGTGCGTTTTTTGCCATTGGCTATGTTTGGCTCTATTCCAAAATTGTGCGATTTAAGACCCCAAGCTGGATGCATCTGTAAGCTGAAATTGGTGCTCGATAGTTACGCATAGCGGGCCTAAATAAGTTTCTTAACTATTCTTTCTTACCACCAGTAAAGGTAGAGTTGGATACAACTGTATTCCCACCTCTTCCTAATGGACCACCATCACCCCCACTAACGCGAATGCCATGTCCTGTACCAGCTTCAACCTGAGCATTATGAATATACAAGTCGCCTCCGTTGTTATCGCCAGCCTTAAAATGCAAATGAGATTTTTGCTCGTATATAGGTGTTAGTGCACTGATGATCTCATCGGGAGATGCATTAAAAGGAAGATGTCGAATGACTTCCTGCACCTCAGGACTCTCAAATTCTACTTGATTTGTAAGGAAGTAATCTCTCACCTTAATTCCTAAATCAGTTAAATCTAAGGCTAACTTTAGACCCTCTATAACTTGCAACCAATCCATAATTTTCTTTCAAAGTTATCAATAAAAACATGAGTGCAAATTACTAAGCCATTTCAGAAGAAATTAGCCTAAAGTCGCAATCATCTCTATTTTTGGCGCAACTGTTCTTACCAGTTTCTCAACTCCATGCCCGGGATTCGATCTCTTTTGCGAAACAAGCAATCCCAATTTCTCCAAGAGTCCAATGTCCTTAGTAATGGCAGAGCGTTCACGATGCAACTTGACCGTTAGTTGGGTAATCGTTTTAGGCTCATCCATCACCTCTAACATCAGGCGCCTACGCGCTTCTGAGAGGACCATGAACATCTCTTGAGGATCTTCAAATGAGAAAGTGGCTGACTTCTTAAATGATTCACCACGATCTGCTTTTTGCGCAGCTTTGCGCGCGCGATCGAAAAAGCTCTCAACCTTATCAGTGCGAATAATTACTTTAGTCATTTTTTCACCTTTTTTAATCCTTTAACGATGTGCTGCCACTCTTCTTGAAACTGTTCTAGAGTTTGCTCATAACTTTCAAATTCAACAGGGGCTACTTTGCCCATATAGTGCCTGTGGTGATAATCATGTGCATTATCAAATCCCAACACCCGCCCGTTATCTTTCTGACAAATCAGTGGATTGATATAAGCCAGGTTGTATCTTGTTACTATCGTCTTACCATCTTGAACATACCCCCAAACTTCGAAGCTTAAAATTCCGCCGCCCTTATTTGCCTTTAACTTAAACGTCTCCCTCTCCAACTGGGATTCGATCTTGGGCTTGGATTTTTTAATCATTACGAACAGTTTATCAGATATGTCCTGAAATTGCATACCTGAATTTTTAAAGGGTGATACATGGCATTAGCGCACCTATCACCACCTAAGCCATATACCATATAGACCCATGGCAAAGTGAAAATTCTTAAATTTCACCTTTAAATACCCAAAGTCGATAAATGATTTGGGTTTATTTTCCGAATTCAGAACAAAAAACGCGCTTCAAAAATCATTTTCGCGTTTTAAAAAAATCGAAAAGTTTTGAATGCATTTTCACAATTGTGAAGTTTTTAAAATCAATCCATTTTTTTGAAAAGAGCGTGGACACGCTTTTTTTGCTTTTGAAGAATCTTTGCACACTCAATCGAAAGTAGCGTGGACACGACACCTTGCAAAAAATCTAAATGATGTCGGCGCGCGCTGACATTAGCGCTCTAATATTAAAGATGCATCTTAATAGTGAGATGCATCTTTAGGCTCTAGAATGGTTCATGCGGAGATTGCGCCCGTATTTACCGCATTTATTGCGGAGAATAAATTGATCCCAATACGGCAGCCGGATGAATAAACCTCTCTTTTGCATTTTTCCGTCAATCAGCATGGAGCCTCCTTGACGAAATAATCGTAGTAAATATACAACCCATAACCTGTTATTTTACTTTACAAGCTATAGCCTGTAATAGTAAAATACAAGTTATAGCCTGTTTAATGTATTAGTCACTAAAGGAGCGTGCCGTGGACTACCCGATTAAAACAATTGCTCAACTGCAGCCGATTTTGCAGGGGTTCCGAAAAGCAACTGGATTGTCACAAACTGCAATCGCCAAAAAACTGGGTATCACCCAGCAAAGTTACGCTGAATTTGAATTAAATCCCCAATTGGCAAGCGCAGAACGATTGATTAAGATTTTGCGCTTATTGAATGTGGAAATTTCCCTTTCACACAGCGCCGACCCTCAGTTAGCGGGCAAGGCAAATTCTAAAATTGCAAAGCCGATTAAGCAGGCAAAAAAGCCAGGGAAGCAACGTCCAGAATTAGCCCCACTCAAGACATCAAGGGCCACCCTTGAGAAGGTCAAAAAGGAAAGTTGGTAGTCATGGCAAAACGTACTGCTTATGGAAAGCTCCATATTTGGATGAATGGCGAACTCGTGGGACTGTGGGAACAGACCCCAAGAGGCCCTGTATGGCAGTATTTTGATGAATGGTTGCAAAGTGAACGGGCTCGCCCTTTATCGCTATCGTTGCCATTCACGCCAGATAACCAGCCATATCGAGATGCCAAAGTTACCGCTTTTTTTGATAATTTACTGCCAGATAGTGATGCCATTCGCCTGCGATTAGCGCAGCAATACCAAACTACCGGCACCAGCCCGTTTGAGTTGCTGGCAAAAATCGGTCGTGATTGCGCGGGAGCTATCCAGCTGCTTCCCGTAGATGAAGATTCAACAGGGCTATTTCAAATTTCAGGCGCACCAGTCAATCCCAAAGAGATTGCCCAGATACTTCGAGACGCTACCTCAAGCAGAGCACTTGGCAA